>DATJYM010000075.1:0-21895 GCA_035499615.1 Candidatus Acidiferrales bacterium
GGTGAAAGGCACGATTCATTGGGTGAGCGCCGCGCACGCGATTGACGCCGAATGCCGCCTGTACGACCGGCTGTTCACCGAAGCCGAGCCGGAAAAAGGTGGTCGTGATTTTAAATCCGTGCTCAACCCACACTCGCTTGAAGTGGTGACCGCCAAATGCGAGCCATCGCTCAAAGATGCGAAGCTCGAACTCCGCTATCAATTCGAGCGCCTCGCCTATTTCGCGTTGGACAAAGATAGCACGCCCGGCAAGCTCGTGCTGAATCGGACAATAACGCTGAAAGACACCTGGGCGAAGGACGCACGGAAAGGTTAGGCTGGACTCGTACCTCTCGCCGGCTAGGATACCTCAATCTCCTGACAGAAGGCGAACTATGGCAAAATGTGGCTATTGTGGTTCGACGATTGTCATCGGCGGCATCCGTGCTGGTGGCCAACGTTACTGCAACAACAAATGCGCCCAGAACGCTTACGTCTTGAGTGTCACCAAAAACGTTCCCGATGACGTGTTGGAACGCAAAATCGAGGAAATCTGGCGCGGCAATTGCCCCAAATGCCGTGCACTTGGTCCGGTTGATGTCCACAAAGTTCATGAGGTCTGGTCGGCGCTGGTTCTGACCCGTTGGACGACCAAGGCACAGGTCAGTTGTCATGCCTGCGCTGTCAAACGGCAACTCGGCGGCATTGCCTTCTCATTTTTCTTCGGCTGGTGGGGATTCCCGTGGGGACTGGTTATGACACCGGTCCAGATCAGCCGAAACATCCTCGGCATGAGCCGGGGACCGGATTCCTCGCGTCCATCGGAAGATCTGCGGAAACTGGTTCTGGTCAACCTCGGCGTCCAGATGATAGCCAGCCAAAAGGCCGCCGTCAGTCAGCCACCGCCGACAAAATGAGGGCGAATCGGCGAAAAGTTTCGCGCGGCAAACATTGGGTTCGTTCACATGGCAAGTTCATTCCAAAGAGCTTAGCGCGCAGCCGGACAAGAGCAAACCTGCTTGGAACCGGAATTTGCCAATAATCTGTTCCTTGTGAAATGACGGATGCCGGCTTAGCTTCCGCTCGAGACCGGAGCGGTTTCTCGGCGATGTTCCAAAAGTTGGAAGCGATGGTTCCAGACAGGAAGTTTTTGCGTTCAAATGCGACATGAAAATTGAACTTCAGAGCGTGTTAAAAACCTATCGGTCATTACGTGCGCTGGATCATGTCTCCCTGACCATTGAACCGGGCCAGATTGTGAGTTTGCTGGGACCCAATGGCGCCGGCAAGACCACCCTGATCCGTTGCCTGACCGGGATTGCCGCGCCCGATAGAGGCGAGGTCTGCCTGGACGGCCAGGAATTCCGCCGGGACCGGCTGGACTTGCGGCGCCGCATATATTTGTTGCCCGATTTTCCGTTTCTGTTCTGGGAACAGTCCGTCCTACGCAATATTGCCATTGCGCTGCGGCTTTATGAGGCCGACGGCGAGGCCAGTGAGAACCGGGTTTTGGAATTGCTGCGCGAGTTCGACCTGTTGCCGCTGGCCCTGCGACCAGTCCATTCGCTCTCCCGAGGGCAAGCTTACAAGACCGGCCTGGTGGCCCTGTTGGCCGCTGACCGCGAGGTGTGGCTTTTGGATGAACCCTTCGCGTCGGGTATGGACCCCCAAGGCATTGACGCCTTCAAGCGATTCGCCCGCGCCGCAACTGAACGCGGGCGGACCGTCATTTATTCCACCCAGATTCTCGATGTGGCCGAACGGTTTTCCGACCGGGTATGCCTCATTCACAAGGGCGCCATCCGGGCTTTTGATACGCTGGCTCGACTGCGGGAGCAGGCCTCGGACAAGGACAATGTGTTGCAGGAAATGTTTCGCCAGTTGCGCGAAAGCAATACATGAAGCTGCACTCGCCCCAATTTCAGAGGAAACTCCGGCGCGGAGTCAGAAAAATCATCCGTGGTTCGCGCGAGTTAAGAAAGGAATACCGCCAGGCAAAAAAATTCCGAAAACATGTCAACGCCTGGTGGTTCATCCGTTCCGCCTTCTCGCTGGGATTTGGTGCAGGCGTCATGGCCGCCGTCAAGGCTACCGGACATCCCGCGAGCGGCCTCGCCTTCATTGCGCTGTGGAGTTTTGCCTGGATCTTCTTTCTCACACAAAACCTGTGGATTTTCCTGCACACACATCTGGACATCATGGCATTGCGTTTGTTGCCTGTTTCGGACGCAACCATCTTCCGATGGCAACTTCAAAAATTTTCTACCAAGACCATTTTTGCGCTTCTGGATTTGTCGATGGGGTTTGCTGCTTTGGGATTATGGTTGAATTTCGCCACAAGCCAATGGGTGTTTCTACCGCTCATCATCATATTGTCCTGGTTAACCTTGCTGGCGCTGGTGGTACTTTGCGCCACCATAATCCCCAGAAGAATCCAACAAATCACCCCGGGCGCCATCTGGATTTCGGGATTCCTGCTTTTCTTGGCGCTGGGGATAGATGGGAAGGCGGTTTTGAGCCTGTTGGATCAAATCGCCCCTGACCTGACCTTGATTCTGCCCACAGGCTGGCCGGTTTTGTTGTTCCAACTGCTCCTGCCGGGCAGTTCGTGGATTGCCATTCTGGCCCTGGTACCTGTCGTCGTTCTTCTCATATCGTTTAAAAACTCGATTACCCGGCTGCAAAACGACGTTCGGTATAAAGAGTACATTTTGCCAATGGCCCCCGACACGCTGACGGCCACGAATGCACAAGATTCACCACCTGCCGATCAAGCGCCAGCGCCGCATAATCTGGGATTGACGGCAATTGAGGAAATTATCCTATCCCGTCAATTTCTGGAGCCGTTGCCCTGGTCACAGTTAGGCTGGTTTGAAAGGCAGCTTTGGAACTGGTTTGACGCCCGGGAAAAGGCACTTTCTGAATTTGTCTTTCCCAAGGGCTTTAAAATCACAGTCCCCTGGTGGAAAACGGTGCGGAATCTGGCCGTGGCCGTGGCCGCAGCTATGATCCTGGGAATGATTGAACCAACGTCAAGAAATTGGATTATCGGCGTTGGTTTGTTTCTCACGATCTTGCAGGCTCTCGCCCAGATCCTGAACAATGGTACAGCATTTCGACAGATGTTTTGCAGTGGCGTAAACATCCCCGTCTATGCCGGCTACGGTCTCGGCTATCGGGAACTATCCCGGTTTCTGCTGAAATGTTCCGCGATCCAGCTTCCGTTATTCATACCTTTCATCACCTTATGTGGAGTGCTCGCTACCTGGCTGTCCGAACTGCCCTGGCAGATGGGAATCATCCTCGGTTTCAAAGCGGGCATCCTGCTGTCTGCGGGACGGTTCATGCTGATCCTGTTCGCCTTCAGCGGGGGCACCAATGATGGTTCCAAGTATCGATTGCGAACCGTGGTTCTAGTTGTCGCGCTGGTCAGCCTTTGCCTGATATTCATGGGATTGGGCGCCGCCGGTTTGTTCGCGACCAACACACCGGCAGCCTGGGGCCTGCTGGCGCTGGCTGTCCTAACGGCTTATGCCTCATTTAGAACCTATGGTTGGTTCTATCACGCCAACCGTTTCGACCTCATGAGCCTACCCAGGCGATAACCATTGCACGTCGAGGCACCTTGCGCTGGCGCCGACTCGATGAGCGTGCCGCAGTGTTACGTGCCGAACAATGTTTGACGTGGTGCCGGGTTAAGTCTTAGTGAGCCAAAATGCCTGGCGACTCGTTTAAAGAATTTGTGCTGGCCAGTTGACGCGTTCCGGTTGAATCAATTGAAATGATTTCTCATGCACTTTCTGCTCGGCACAATCGCGAAAGAAGTTCCCGGCCCTGATTTAGTTATTGATTGTCTCTGGTGCGGGAAACATGGGGTAAGCGCCCGCAGCCGCAAACGCACCGAATGGCTGATGCTATTTCACGTCCTGCCACTATTTCCGTTTCATACCGTGTTTGTTCAATGCGACTCGTGCCACAAGGACATGGTGGCAAAATGTGCGTTGGGGGAATTGGCGCAGAGCAATCCGCTGACTTTGAAGCATCTCCTCGTCAAAAACGTATCCTTCGTCGGCAGGGTTTGCATCGTTCTTGGCTTTTTGCTTTGTTGGGCCTTTTTCGTTGGATTGATTCCGGCAATCATCGGGTACTTCTATGGACGAAAATATGGAGGTAGAATGAAGAAAATCGCCTTGTTGGGGTTGATCCTTAATCTGTTCTCACCGTTAATTTTCCTCGTGCTATATCTAATTGGGCAATTGTTGTGGAAATAACGCATGCCTGACGACTCGTTCAAGGAATTTGTCCTGGACCAGTTGTTGTGCTGCCGGATGTGCGGTGCCTGAACGGAGCGCGGCTGTCCCGGCCGCAGCACACCGCCAGACAAAGGAGCGTTGAAATTATCCTAACCGGTTCTTGTTTCTCCACCCGCAGCGGGTGAGACACCCGCGCTCCGGCAAAAACGCACCTCCCCGCTGTAATCGCTGCTGCTGCCCGTGGGACACGCCCGCGCCGTTAGAGACACAGGGACCATTTTTGTCCCGGAAACGGGCGCTGCTCCACGGCCATTCCCATGATTCGCAAACCAGCATCGCTTTCACCGGATTAGTTTCGATGTAGCGTCGTGTTTTCAACACGTGCTCAGCACCACGCATGTAGGTATCCCAATAGTCATCGGCCCAGAACTTGCCATGCCGCTGGAGCAGCTGGTTGGCTTCGTGGGCGGTAAACTTTTTCCAGTTCTCAACTATCCGCGACATTGACACGCCGCAAACGGTGAACAGAACATGCAGGTGATTGGGCATGAGAACCCATGCGAGCAACTCGTAATCGTTGTCATGGCGAAAAAGCAAAGCCTTCCCGACCAGCTTCGCAATTTCCGGCCGGCGCAAATAACATTCGCCCCGGCCACGATCCAAATAATTCTCAAGCTGCAAGCGGCGGTCACGGTTATCTTCGATCTGAAGCATTGCCGCCCATTCGGAACGCAGCGCCGCCGGAAAAGAATCAGCCAGGTGAAAGGTCACGAACTGCGTCAAGCCCGGTTGGTCGCGATGCGGCAAATAACCACGTTCGTGCCAACCGCGAAAGCCGCGCCTGGCTTCCTCACGATTCGATGGTGATGACCATTGGCGCTTATCGGAGATGAGTTCGCGCACTCCGGGATTATGCGGCGGACCTGAACGGCACGATTTGGGTGCTTCAGGCATGGCCAGGATTCAAAAACAAATTCGGGACGTTGCAACCTTTCGAACGCCCTGCGGCTGGGAGAGGCGCGTTCCTATCGTCCTCCGCCCAAGACCGGTGTGCATCACATGGATTTTTGTTTTTAGCGGGAAACGCAGTATAATTAGACCACAGGTTTATGAAACAAACCCGGAGGGAGTTCGTTCGCGTTCTGTTCGTGGCCACGCAGGCGGCCGTGGTCGGCCGTTTCCTGCCAGCCACCCTGCACGCCGCCGACCTGTCGAACACCGGGACCGGCAATCTGAACTTCCTGGTCTTTGGCGATTGGGGGCGTCACGGCGAAAGAGACCAGATGGAGGTGGCCATGCAAATGGAGATCGTCGCCAATGCCCTCCGGCCGCAATTCATCATTTCGGTCGGCGACAATTTTTACGAACACGGCGTGGCCTCGACCGACGATCCGCAATGGCAGAAAACCTTTGAAGACGTTTACGTTGCGCCCTCGCTGCAAGTCCCGTGGTACGTCGCCCTGGGCAACCACGATTATCTCGGCAATTGCGACGCCCAAATCGCCTACAGCCGACTGAGTCAGCGCTGGAACATGCCCGCGCGTTATTTCACCCAGACCCGGCGCCTTGACGCCGCCACGGCCGTGGACTTTTTCTACCTGGACACGACACCGATGGTCCGAGGTTACTGGCACGAACCGGTCTATCGCGAGCACGTCCGCACGCAGGACGTTGCGAAACAGCTCGCCTGGTTCGAGGCCGCGCTGGCCGCCTCGACCGCGCCTTGGAAAATTGTCATCGGGCATCATCCGATTTATTCCGGCGGCGGCCCCTTGGGACATGGCGACACGCGCGAACTGATCCGAGATGTCCTGCCGTTGCTCAAACAATATCGGGTCCAGGCTTACTTCAACGGCCACGACCACAACCTGCAACATTTGCAGGTCGGCACGGTGAACCTGTTTGATTCCGGCGCCGGTTCGCGCGCCCGGCCCGTGTTCAAGACCGGCTATACCAAGTTCGCCAAAGCCTGTTCCGGCTTTACCACCGTGTCCCTCCAGGCCGAACGCATGAAAGTGGGCATGATTGATTACCACGGAGATCTCCTCTACTCCGCCAACATCCCCCGCTCCGGCGCTTGACGACTTTTTGCACGGAGAAGGTCTGATCCTGCGGCGAAATTCCGGTCGGATTCCGGCTTGAGCCTCCCCGGAGAAGGTGATTTATTGGTCTCCCACAAGCCAAAGTTTTCACATATGAAAAAAGCGGTGTTCGCTCTGTTAGTGGTGGCGGCTGTTGGCACATTAGGCCAGATCGTGCCGGCACCGGTTCAAGAAACACCAGCACCCGCGGCCGCTGCCAAGGTGAAAAACGTGGATTTCGCGCCGGAACTGGCGGCGGTGACGGCGCAGTTGAAAGCGAAGTTTGACGCGGGCGAAACGTCGGAAGCGGATTTGCATGATGTCCGCGTGACCATCAACCACCTGATTGTGGAGCATCTGCAGGATGGCAACCGGGAGCAGGTGGCGCGACTTTACCTGTTGGACGCTCATATCTAT
This sequence comes from Candidatus Acidiferrales bacterium, assembly GCA_035499615.1. Taxonomy (GTDB): domain Bacteria; phylum Verrucomicrobiota; class Verrucomicrobiia; order Limisphaerales; family UBA11358; genus UBA11358. The sequence goes on from DATJYM010000075.1 coordinate 6,731, forward strand.
GCGGATGGCCTGAAACAAACCGCCCGGGCGCGGGCCATCTGGGTGCAAGTGGAGCGGGACTTTCCCGGCACACTCGCCGCTCAAGGCGCGGCCATTTCATTGGCCAAACTGGACGCCCAGGCCGCCGCCGAGCCTGACCCGAGTATTCCTGTCGGCCTGGAAGTGGGCCAACGATTTCCGGAATTTAGCACGACGGATTTCACCGGGCAGCCCTTGTCGGTGGCGGCCCACCGCGGCCGAGTGACGATGATTGATTTCTGGGCGACCTGGTGCGGGCCCTGCAAAGCGGAACTGCCAAACGTGATCGCGACTTACAACCGGCATTATGCGCAGGGATTCGATATCATTGGAGTGAGCCTTGATGATGACCGGAATGCGTTGGCCACGTTCATCCAGGCCCAGGGCATGGTCTGGCCGCAGTATTTCGACGGGCTTGGCTGGGAGAACAAATTGGCAAAGAAATACAGCGTGGACAGCATTCCCATGGATTATCTGCTGGACCGGCACGGAATCATCATCGGCAAAGCATTGCGCGGCGGGCAACTGGAAGCAGCAGTCGCGAAAGCGGTGACGGTATATTGAATCAATGCGGAAACTGTTTTGGAATATAATGCAAATCAGTACGTTTCTGCGTCGTGTCAATGCGCTGGCGGGTGGTTGACGTTCAACCAGTAGTTTCCAATGTCGCCAACCACTTGCATGAATTTATCGGATTCAACGGGTTTCATCACGTAGCTGTTCACGCCCAGCCGGTAGCTTTCTATCAAATCAATGTCGCGTTGCGAAGCGGTAAACACGACCACCGGAATGGCTTTGGTATTGTCTTCCGCCTTGATTTGCCGGAGGACATCGAGCCCGCTGACGGTTTTGAGCTTCAAATCCAGCAGGATGACTTTGGGGACATGCATGTCGCTCCAACTGGCAAACATGCCGCTTTGGGAAATAAAATCCATCGCCTCGTAACCATCCAGCACATGGACGACGTTGCTGGAAATATGGCGTTGTCGCAATGCCTCCAAGACCAGTTCGGCATCCTTGGCATCGTCTTCCACCAACAGAATGTCCACAAGTTTCTGCATGCCACCTCGAATCAACAGTCGCGGGCCGGATTTTTCAACTCATCGGACTCACCGCTTCCTGTGGACAACGCTGAGGGTCCGGCAATCTACCCAGGCAAACAAATGCCCCCGGCCCGGGAGCTTGGCGAGAAAAAAACGGCATGAATTATTAACCGAGGAAACGTCGGCCGTGGACGATCGGCGGCGCTGGCAGGCGCAAATGAAGCAGAACCAGCACGAACCCCGCGCGTAATCTGGACCCAGCCGGGGTTTCACGCGTCTGGAGCGGCCGGTGGGTCTTTTTCATCGGACCGTCGATTGCCATGTTCCTCGGCGTGGGTCTGCACCGGTTCAGTCGGCTGAATAGATTTGAAGTCTAAATCGCGAAGAATTACCACTTTCAGCATGACCATTGTGTCATCTTCAAAATCGCCTCCTGTCAGCGGCAGCCGGGCCGGGAGCGGGACAATTCGCTGATTCGTTATGCCCGACGAATCGTTCAAGGAATTTGTCCTGGACCAGTTGAGCGCGTTGCCGGAGGTGCGGGCGAAGGCGATGTTCGGCGCATTTGGGCTCTATCAGGGAGCCCATTTCTTCGGAATTCTGGATGCAGGCCGATTGTTCTTTAAAACGGACGCGCAATCGCAGGCGGATTATGTGGCGCGCGGCATGGAACCGTTCACTTACGAGTCGAAAGGCCGCACGCTGACGATGAGTTATCACGAAGTGCCGCCGGAGGTGTTGGAAAACACGGTGGAACTGGCCGAATGGGCGCGCCGGGCAATCCTCGTGGCCGCTGCCCGTCGATCGGCGAAATCGGCGAAGAAAAAGGCCTGGACCCGGGAGGCACTTCGCACCATCGGAATGATGATGCGGTGACAACGGAGCGCCGATCACGCTGTCGGCGTGAACCTTGTGGACGCCACAATCGTGCCGAAATGATGTTCGGCCCTCCGTTGGTTGTGTGAAGTTGTACCCGGCCGAATGGATTCTCCTCTTTTCTGCTTTCCTTTCGCCCAGGGTCAAAGCAAGATTGTATCATTATGAAACAACTCGTGATTTCCCTTGGCTTGGCTGTGGGCATACTAGCCGCCCGCGGCGACCTGGTTTTGGAGCAAAACATTGAAAGCTCCATGATAAACGGCACCATCACCACCCAAATCAAGGGTGATAAGATTCGGGTGGACATGCCCTCCACTCCGCAAGGAGCGATGAGCACCATCATGGATTTGAGTTCAGGCGATTCCACCACGCTGCTCCACGACCAGAAGGCCGCGATGAAAATTCCCGGGACGCAGATCAAGCAAATGGCCGAGAACATGAAAAACTCGCGGGCCGGCGCCGGAACGAACGCGGAACCACCAAAATTTCAAGGCACCGGCAAAACCGAGAAAGTGGGCAATTACAACACGGAAATTTATACGTGGTCGAGCCCGGACGGCGCCAAACAGACGGTCTGGGTGGCAAAGGATTTTCCGGACTACGCGAATATCAAGGTTCAAATGGAAAAGTTGAACGACTCGCCGATCGCGCAGATGTCCAAAGGCGCGGCGCCGGATATCAACTCCCTGCCGGGCATGGTCGTAAAAACCCAGATGGACGTGAACGGACAGAAGGTCACCTCCACTCTCGTTTCGATCAAGGAAACAACCGTGGACGCGTCCATTTTCCAAACCCCGAAAGATTACAAGGCAATAACCCAGCCCGCGATGGGAGCGCCCCCGCAACAGTGATTACCCGGCCGTCTCCGTGAGTTTACAATCATGAAAATACATCTTTCGACCATTCTGGCGGCCATGGCAATCCTGGTGTTGGGTTCGCCTCTTTTCGCCGCCAGCGCCAACGATCCCACGGTCGAACTGAAAGCCCTGGTTGCCAAGATCAAGGCCGACATCCAGGCGGGTAAAACAACGGAGCCGGCCCTGGCGGATGATCTGAAACAATTCGATGTTCTCCTGGCGGAACATAAAGGTGATAAAACGGATGCGGTGGCGGAAATTCTTTTCATGAAAGCGACCCTTTATACGGAGGTGTTTCAAGATCAGGCAAAGAGCGACGAATTGATCAAGCAGCTGAAAAGCGAGTTTCCCGACACTCATCTGGTCGCCGCGCTCGAACAGCAGGAAGTGGTGGAAGCAGCGGCGAAAAAGGTGCAAGCCAACCTCGTGGAAGGAGCCAAATTTCCGGATTTTGCCGGGAAGGACCTCGACGGCAAACCGCTTTCCGTGGCCAATTACCATGGCAAGGTGGTGTTGATAGATTTCTGGGCGACGTGGTGCGCACCCTGCCGGGCGGAAATCCCCAACGTCATAGCAACCTATAAAAAGTACCACGGCCAGGGTTTTGAAATTATAGGTGTCAGTTTGGACGACGACCGGCAAAAGTTGCTGAATTATACCAAGGACAACGGAATGATCTGGCCGCAATATTTTGATGGTCAGGGCTGGAGCAACAAGCTGGCAGTGCAATACGGGATTGAGGCCATCCCGGCGACTTTTCTTCTCGATGGCAACGGCGTCATCATCGCCAAGGACCTGCGAGGTGACGACTTGTCCAAGGCGGTCGCCAAAGCCCTGGCAATGAAACAGTGATTGCCAGAAGGCAGCCAGCGAAGCAGCAAGAGGCAATCCCACTCCGCAAGCAGAGTCTCCAGCTTCATTTCTACTTTCTTCACTCTGCCTTCTGCTTTTCCTTCACGTGCTCGCGCTGGTGTAACGTCGAACCGACACCCGCCAGAACCACTCGGAAATCACCGCGCAAATGACGCCCATTCCAAGCAGTACCGGCCACAGGACCGGTGATTGTAATTTGTCCGCCAGCACGCGCACCGGCACATTCGACACCAACAACACCGGCAGCACAAAGGTGAAGACCACCTTGAACACGCCGCGAAACGCTTCGTCCGGCATCCGCGCAATGTTAAACAGATTGTAATACCCCCAAACAATGCCTTGGGCGCGCACCGTCCAGAAACTGATCGCCGCCAGCATGAACATCAGCGAATAGTGAATCAAAATGCCGACAACGCACAGGGCCAGGAAACCGAATAATTCCACCGCCGTCGGGTGCAGGTGCAGGCGGGCGGCGGCATAGAACATGATCACCGAGGCAAAGGCGGCGTTGATAAAGGCGCCGAGGTCCACCTGCCGCAGCGAAACCAGAAAACGTGTGTTAATTGGCAGCATCAGCAGAAAATCCATTTTGCCGGTGCGGACCAGCTCCGAAACGTTTACGCAGTTCGTCAGAAAAAATGCCTGGTACGTCTGCTGGATGAAACTGCTCGCGCCCACGAGCAGCACCACCTGCCATTGCGTCCAGGTGCCGATGGAGTTCGTGTGCAAATAGAGCACGCCGATGAAGCATAATTGCAACGCGAACCAGAGCAACTCGACGACGATCCAGAGGATGAAATTTCCCTTGAACGACATTTCGCGCGTCACGGATGTTCTCCACAACGCGCCGTAAATCGTCAGGTAACGAGTAACGGCTGACGGGTGACGCGCCACGCCGATTTCTGCCTTCTGCCTTCTGCCTTCTGCCTTCTGCATGTCATCCTCCAAACGCGCCGTAATGCCGGACGCCGCGACGCCACATGAATCGCGCGAAGGCGTAGGCCAGCAACACCCAGCCCGCCTGCACCAGCATCCCCTGCCACAAATCGGCGCCCGCAATCTTGCCCATGTAAATGCTGACGGGAAAATACATTTGATAGGGAAACGGCGTGAAAAAGAGCGCGTGCTTGAGCGCGGGCGGCAAAACGTCGAGCGGGAACATGTGCCCGCTGGCGATATACTCAAACGCGAACAAAATGAAAATGAACGTCGAAACCTCCAGCACCCAGAACGCAAGCATGGCCATCGCGTAGGAAATGAAGAATTGCAGCAGCGCTGTGAGGATCAGCGAAAAGCAAAACGCGAGGCAGGCGGTGCCGCCGGCGGGCAGAACAAAATAACGCCCAAAACAGGCGATGAAAATGGTCAACGGCACCAGGGCCACGGCCATGAACGCAATGCGGCCGGAAAAAAAAAGGCTGAGCCGGAACCACAGGTAATCCACCGGCTTGAGCAGGAACTGGCTGATGTTGCCTTCCCGGATGTCGGCGGCAATCTGCCAGTCATCCTCGTTTACCGCCGTCAACACGTCCACCACCGCCACCAGCAGATAATACGAGATCATCTGTGCCAGCGTGTAGCCGGAGATGGCACCGCCCTGCCCGCCAAAAATCGTCCGCCAGAGCGACAGCATGGCAAACAGCGGGATGAAACTGAACAACGTCCGCGTCAGGTAATTGACCCGGTACGTGAGGTTGTTCTGAATCCCGATGCCGATGACATGCCAGTACTTTTTCATTCCTGCGCAAATACCGCCGCGAATTTAACCGCAAGTCCCTTGAATGCGAATGAAAAATCCCGTAATGGACCTCGAAGGCAATCTCGATTTTACTTGCCCCGGAAACACTTATCAGTTATTCTACTCCCGTCAGTCACCCTAATAAATCAGATGAAGCGGTATCTTTTATTCGGTGGGGCGGTTCTTCTCGCGTTTTTATTCGTTGCACCTCTTTTGTTGTGTGCCGTTCCCGGTGACGAACATTGGGATCCGCAGTTCAACTGGCCCGGCACGACGAACGTCATCTATGGCATCGCGGTCCACAGCGGGAAAATTTACGCGGGTGGTTTTGTTTCTGTCGGGGCATCGACCAACAGCGTATTGGAAGTATGGGACGGTCTGCAATGGTCGGCCATGGGCACTTTCACCGGTAACACTCCGCCCATTAATGATATTGCGTTCGCAGGCGGCACACTTTATGTCGCGGGTGCTTTCAACACCCTTAACGGTTCGCTCATCACCGGCCTCGCCAAATGGGATGGGACCAGTTGGAGCAGCCTCGGGCTTACGGGGTCGGTTGTGGCCCTGGCGGTGAACGGCAACAACCTTTATGCCGCGGGCGTGTTCACCAATACCGACTCCAGCGGGGTGGTGATGACCAACATCGGTTATTGGGACGGCAGCGCCTGGCACGCGTTGGGCAGCGGCCTCGGAACGCCGGGCACTTCCAGCGCCCGAGCCTTGGCCATTCAAGGCAGCCTGATTTATGCGGGTGGTTTCTTCACCAATTCAGGTCCGCAACTCATCACCAACATCGCGGTATGGAATGGCACCAATTGGTCGGGGGTTGGCGGCGGCATCAACTCGGCTTTTTCGGAAGTGTTCGGCCTGGCATTTAACGGAAGCGATCTGTATGCCGGTGGCGGCTTCACCCAGGCCGGTTCCACAGTTGCGACCAACATTGCCAAATGGGATGGTTCAACCTGGTCGGCGGTCGACGGCGGCCTGGTGGGCACCTATGTGACCAGCCTCGCCGCTTTCAATGGCTCGGTCTGTGCCGTGGGCGCATTCACAAACGCGGGTGGATTGAAGGTGACCAATTTTGCGGTCTGGAATGGCTCCTCCTGGTCGGGCGCCAACGGGGGCGTCAGTGCGACGGGCTATCGTGTCCTGGGCAACGGCACGAACGTTTATGTGGGCGGCATTTTCCTGGCGGCCGGCAACAAACTGATGAACGGCATCACCTCGTGGGACGGCGCGAACTGGAGCCCCATCGGAACACCGGGCCAAATCAACGGCGTTTCCAGCGCTCCCCGCACTTTCGCCAGCGACGGGACCAATTTATATGCGGGCGGGGCATTTTTCTGGGTGGGACAAACCAATGCGAACCAGATCGCCCGCTTTGATGGCACAAATTGGTCTCCACTGGGCAGCGGGTTTCCTTCCGGCTCCGGTCCCCTTTATAGCATCGCAGTCAGCAACAACAACGTCTATGTCGGCGGTCTGTTTACTTCCGCTGGTGGTGTGAGCGCACAGGACATCGCGCAATGGGACGGTACAAACTGGTATCCACTCGGCGGCGGACCCGGAGGCGTGGTTGCCTCCGTCGCCATCCGCTCCGATGGCATCTATGCGGCAGGTGCTCCCTACAATGGTTCGGTTTACGGTTCGCCGTTTTTCGAGCGCTGGGACGGCGCCAGCTGGCAGAGCGCCTACACCATCAATACCAACGACACTTTTTTCGCGCTTTATTTTAATGACCCCCTTATCGGCATGGACGCCGTGGCCTTTCAGGGCACCAACATTTACATCGGCGGCCACTTCAGCATTACCTGGCACGACCCAACCATCACCCTCGAAACGAACTGCATGAACATCATGTACTTCGACGGCACATATGCGCGGATCGTCGGCACCGGGCTGGACAGCAACGTGGTTTCAATGGCCGTGCTGGGGACCAACCTTTACGTCGCGGGAAATTTCGCCAATGCCGGCGGCGTGCCGGCCAACCGGATTGCTGTCTGGAACGGCAACAATTGGGCCGGAGTCGGCGGTGGCGTGGTAGGCAGCGGTACCGTTTTTGCCCTGGCCGCCATCGGCAACAACCTCTATGCCGGTGGAAGCTTCACGAACCTGGGTGGCACACCCTTCACTCATATTGCCAAATGGGACGGCACGAACTGGTCTGCGCTCGGCAGCGGTACTTATTATCCCGGTTCGAGCATTGGGTCGGTTAGCGCCCTGGGCGCTGTCGGTCCCAACCTTTACGTGGGAGGAAACTTCCGCAAGACCGGCGACAAGAATTCCTTCAACATCGCGCGCTGGAATGGACAAATCAATTTTGACACACCGCAACTCATCAACCCTACCCGGCTGACCAATGGCCAATTCCAGGTCCGGCTGGTCGGCATTCCCGGCCTCACCAATCTGATTCAAGCCACCACCAATTTCGCCCTGTGGACACCGGTGCTGACCAACAGCGCCGGCATTTACGATTTCGCCGACCCGAACTCCGTGTTTTATTCGCACCGCTTCTATCGCGCCGCGCTCGGTCCGTAAACGGTACCCGCTGATGGATGCAGTACCGGTTGTACTGCCGGAGGCATGCCGGGGATCCTTCATTTGCTTGTGAACACCGGTCATTTGGCCGTACGCCGCAGCCGGTTTGCGAATGGAAATTTTATTTGCCGAACCGCGCGTGGAACTTTAATGTCAGCGGAATGATCGGCCAGGGAGCCGGCAGCTTAAGGCATTTCAAAAACTATGACGAAAAAACCGCTCGCGGTTGGGGAATTGAACAAACTTGTCGCGGGGCTGCAAAAATTGTCCCGTAATCTCTGGTGGAGCTGGGATCAGGAGGCCCAGGACTTCTTTTATGAACTTTCCCCCCGCGGCTGGCAGAACCTGTTTCACAACGCCGTCGCCGTCCTGCGCGAGGTCTCGGAATACGAGCTGCGCATGCGGTTGCAAGACGAGGATTTTGAATGCCACGCCCGTGGTGTCCTGGAAAATTTTGAGGCGTACCTGAATGAGCCGAACACCTGGGGACACGTGCATGCGCCGCACCTGTACCAGAACCCGGTTGCGTATTTTTCCGCCGAATTCGGCCTTCACGAATCGTTGCCCATTTCCGCGGGCGGCCTGGGAATACTGGCCGGCGACCACGCAAAATCGGCCAGCGACCTCGGCCTCGGCTTCATCGGCATCAGCCTGTTTTACCGCGAAGGCTATTTTCAACAGACCGTGGACAGCAACAACTGGCAGACCGAATTTTACAATCTGATTGACCCGCAAAACGTGCCGCTGGAACCGGTGCTGGATCCGCAAGGCCAGCCATTGGTGCTCGAGGTGGAAGTCGACATGAACCGCGTTCACTTCCGGGCATGGCGCGTCAACGTCGGGCGGGTGCCGGTCTATCTGCTCGACACGAATCTGCCCGAAAATGCGCAGCACTTTCGCGACCTGACCACGCGCGTCTATGGCGGCGACCGTTCCATGCGCATCATGCAGGAAATCCTGCTCGGCATCGGCGGGGTGCGCTTGCTGCGGAAGCTCGGCGTGGAACCGTCCGTGTTCCACATGAATGAAGGCCACGCGGCCTTCCTGACCCTGGAATTAATTCGTGAAAAAATGGCCGCCGGCCGGAATTTTTCGGACGCGCAGGCCGCAACCAAGGCCCAATGCATCTTCACCACCCATACGCCGGTGGAAGCCGGGCACGACCGTTTCACGCCGGAGTTGATGGATTATGCCTTTCAACTTTTCCACACGCAATTGTCCGTGCCCTTCGCCGACATCATGGCGCTCGGCCGCGTGAACCCGAAGGACGCGCAGGAATCGTTTTGCATGACGGTCCTGGCGCTGAAATTGTCACATGCCGCCAATGGGGTCAGTGAGCTGCACGGCGACGTCAGCCGCCACATGTGGCACGACCTATACCCCAGCGTTCCGGTCGAGAAAGTCCCCATCAGCCATATCACCAACGGCATCCATCTGTTGGGCTGGATGAAGGGGCCGGTTCGCCAGTTCTGGCGGAAGAAAGTGATGGAAGGCAAAGACAGCGCAGCGGCGTCCTGCCGCGAAAAATTCGGTTCGAACTGGGCGGCGGCGGTCAATTCAGCCGAATTCTGGGGGAAAATAACCGACCCGGATTTTGTCTCTGACGAAGAGCTGTGGGCTTTGCGCTACAAGCTGCGGCGTGAAATGATTGAATTTGTCCGCCGCCGTCTGTTGCTCCAGCACCAGCGGCTCGGGCCGGGCGATTTCATTCGTTTCGATCATTTATTGAATCCCGACGCGCTGACCATCGGTTTCGCGCGCCGGTTCGCCACTTACAAACGCGCACCGCTGATTTTTCAGCAGTTCGACAACATCGTGAAGCTCGCGCGCGACAAAAAGCGGCCCATTCAGTTCATCTTCGCCGGCAAGGCGCATCCGCGCGACGACGAAGGCAAACGGTTCATCCAGCAAATCATTCACCTGAGCAAACACAGCGAACTGGCCGGTTACCTCGTCTTCGTGGAGAACTACGACGTCCACGTCGCGCGGCAGATGGCTTCCGGCTGCGACATCTGGCTGAATAATCCGCGCCGGCCGCTCGAAGCCTCGGGAACCAGCGGCATGAAGGCGGGTTGCCATGGTTGTTTGAATCTCAGCATCCTCGATGGCTGGTGGCGCGAAGGCTACGATAAAACCAACGGTTTTGCGATTGGCGGGGATTCGCATCCCGACGACATCGAGGAACAGGATCGCCTGGACAGCGCAAATCTTTACCGGACACTCACCGAACAGGTTATCCCGATGTTCTTCGACCGTGATGAACAGGGCATTCCGCGCCAATGGATTCAGCGTGTCCGCCGCGCCATGATCACGCTCGTGCCCCAGTTCACCACCGACCGCATGGTCAAGCAATACGCCCAGAACTATTATCGGGCCCGGTAAAACTCCATCGTCCGGCCGTGTGAATCCGACTTCCACTGCCGGCAGGGATTTCCGGAAGCCGGAGGAGAATGTCCCCTCACCGCGCAACTCACATGGTTTCAACTGTATAGCCGGGGGTGCTCGCCTGCTTTCAAGGGACCTGCCCCGGCATATGGCTTGCTCTTCCGGTAACGGATGAAATTCAGGGCGGCATTTCGCCGTTTGTCCGACTGGAAAAAGGGACATTCGCGCGTCGAGGCACAACCGGTCACCGATGTGGGCGGGGCCGACGACACACCCGGTTCCAGGCATAATTCCAAATTCGCCAAATATTTCAAACGCCTGGTCGAAACGGCGGCGCCGGCAAAAATCCGCCGGTCGGCCGGGTCATTGATAACTCGCGTCCACGAGTTGTTCGACGCCAGTTTCCGGGCCAAGGTGTTGGTGCCGGTGGTGGGTTGCATGGCGGTCGCGATGGCCATCACGTTTTTTGTCGTGGACCATCGGATTGCCAGGCAATCGGAACAGGAGGCACGCAACACGCTGGCCACGGCCAACGCAGTCATTCGTTCCTCGCAGGATTTCCGGCGGAACGACCTGCTGCTGCGCTTTCATAACCTGCCGAATCAATCGATCTGGCGTCAGATTTTCCAGCTTGGCGGGAGCAAGGACCTGCATAATACCTTGAGCGACCTCATGCAAATGCAGCGCGTGGACATTCTGTTTTACGCGTCCAACCGGGGTAAAATTCTTGATGTCGAGAAAAACGATCCGGGAATTCCGGTCCCGGAATTTGAGGCGGCGGTGGCGCCGGTGCTGCAATTGTCTCTGCGCGGTGAGGAAAAGGTGGATACCGTCTGCGTGGGCGGAAAACTCTACGACGTGGTCACCGTTCCGGCCTATAACCTGGATAACGAACAGATTGGCGTGTTGACACTGGGATCGGAGCTTGGCGGTGCGGCGGCCCACGAATTCAGCAAGCTCACGCAAAGCCAGATTGCCCTGATGGCCAAAGGGCGGGTCACCACTTCCACGCTGCCGGGATTGGACGCCAATGCGCAGTTTGCCGGTGCGTTCAACGGCGCAATGCCTGCCAATGACACCGATGATCCGACGGCAAACGTAAAACCCATCGTGCTGAACGGCGTCCATTATTATTGCATCGCCGGACGCTTTGCCTCGGTGAACGCGGACAGCACCCTTGGATACGTCCTGTTGAGTTCGCGCGAGCAGTCGCTGGCTGCGATGGAGGCGACGCGGCATGTGCTGATGGGCATGAGTCTGCTCGCCATCATCTTCTGCGTGGCGGCGGTGTGGTTTGTCATCAACCGGGTCACCGAACCGTTGCGCGAGCTGCGACAGGGCGCCGAGGCGGTGGGACGCGGCGATTTCGACCGGCGCGTGCCGGTGTGCAGTCGCGACGAGTGCGGACAACTGGCGCTCGTGTTCAACGGAATGACCGATAACATCCGGCAATCACGGTTGCAATTGGAAGCAACCGTGGAGACGCTTAAGACGACGCAGGCCCAACTGGTTCAAAGCGAGAAACTTTCAGCCATCGGCAAGTTCGTTGCCGGTGTGGCGCACGAATTGAATAATCCACTGGCGGCGGTGGTCGGCTTCTCGGAGGTACTGAAAAACACGACAGCCGAGGCCAAAGGCCGGCAGCAGGCGGATACCATCCTCAAGGCCGCGCTGCGCTGCAAACGCATCGTCCAGTCGCTGTTAAGTTTCGCGCGGCGGGAACAATCCGAGCGCAAGCTGGTTTCGTTAAACACGCTCATTGAGATGGTGCTGGAGATTGTCGGCTACTCCTTGCGCACCGGCAACATCGAGGTGGTCACCCGACTGGAACCCCACCTGCCATTCGTGCTGGCGGACACCAGCCAGATCCAGCAGGTGTTGCTCAATATCATCAACAACGCGCAAGAGGCCATTCAAGCCGGTGGTCAGGCGGGCCGGATCCAGATCACCACCGAAATCCGGGCGCCGAACATCCGCATCAGCGTCCAGGACAACGGGCCGGGCATTCCGCGGGAACATCTGCGGCGGCTTTTCGATCCCTTCTTCACCACCAAGGAAATTGGCAAAGGCACCGGCCTGGGTTTGAGTTTGTGCTACGGTTACATCAAAGAACACGGCGGCTCCATCACGCCCTTAAGCCAGCTGGGCCAGGGCGCGACCTTTATCATCGAACTGCCCATCGCCGAGAAGGCCGAGGCCGCCGTCGACCTGGCGGCGGTGCCGGAGCCGGAAGAACCGGATGCGCACGAAGGCCAGGGCAAACGCGTGTTGGTGATTGACGACGAAAAACCCATCCTGAATCTGCTTCATGACGACTTTGCACTTCGCGGCTACGAGGTGGAAGTGGCTGAGAACGGCAAAACCGCCTTGAGCAAGCTCGAAAAAAATCATTTTGACCTGGCTTTTTGCGACTGGAAGATGCCCGGCTTGAACGGCCAACAGGTGTACGAGCAATTGCGCCGGACCCATCCCCAATTCTGCCAGCGCGTCATTTTCATCACCGGCGATGTGATCAACGACCAGATGCGCCAGTTCCTCGAAACGGAAAAACGTCCCTGTCTGGCCAAACCTTTCACGCTCTCGGAGCTTCATACGACCGTCGACGCGGTGCTCAAGGCGGTGTGATTGACCGGCGAAAGCAGCCGTATAACGCGCGCTGCGCCGACACCCCTGACAAGAGGCCAATTGCATCATTCGCGGGCGGAGTCTCGAGCCACTGTCGGAACGCCGAACGCCGATCCGGGTCGGTTGCACCATTGCCACATGGTTCGTGCCGATACGGTGATCAGCGCTACGAATCCGCCGTTTCACTTTGGCCGTGGCCCGAAGTTGCACCCGTCACTGTTTAATTTCAATTTCCGTTCTTGAAATTTGCCGCCCGGCACGTAAATTCTCCGCGCTCAAATGAATTATAAAATTTCTCAACGGGCCGCATCGCTGTCGCCGTCGCTGACCCTGGCCATTGACGCCAAAGCCAAGGCTATGCAGGCCGCCGGCGAGGACGTCGTCGGCTTCGGCGCCGGCGAACCGGACTTTGACACACCACAATTCATCAAGGACGCCGCCGCCCAGGCGCTGGCGGCCGGATTCACCAAATACACGCCCTCCAGCGGCATGCCGGAGTTGCGCCAGGCCATCGCCGACAAGTTCAAACGCGAGAACGGCCTGACTTACAAGCCGTCGCAAATCATCGTTTCCTGCGGCGGCAAGCATTCGTGTTACAACGTCATCCTCGCCACCTGCCAGGAAGGCGATGAAGTGCTCATTCCCGCACCGTACTGGTTGAGCTATCCGGAAATGGTCAAGCTGGCCAGCGCCCAACCGGTGATTTTGCAGACCACCGACAAGACGGAATTCAAAATTACGCCGGAACAGCTCCGGGCCGCCATCACGCCACGTACACGCCTGCTCATCCTGAATTCACCGAGCAACCCGACCGGCAGCGTCTATACGCCTGATGAAGTCAAAGCCATCGGCGACGTCTGCGTCGAGAAAGGTGTGCTCATCATGAGCGACGAAATTTATGAGCACCTGCTTTATGATGGCGCGAAGGTCAAAAGTGTCGCCAGTTTTTCACCGGCGCATCAGGAACACACCATTATTGTGCACGGCTTTGCGAAGGCGTGGAGCATGACCGGCTGGCGGCTGGGTTTTCTGGCCGCCCCGGAGCCGATTGCCAAGGCCATCGACGCCGTGCAAAGCCACAGCACGAGCAATCCGACTTCGTTCGCCCAGAAGGGCGCGCTGGCCGCCATCACCGGTCCGTTGGATCATCTGAAAGGCTGGCTGGTGGAATTCGATAAACGCCGCCGGTTCGCGCATCAAAAATTGAACCGCATTCCCGGTATTTCCTGCGTGAATGCCCGGGGCGCGTTTTATCTGTTCCCAAACATCTCCCAGACCGGTCTCAAGAGCACCGACTTCTGCGCGAAATTGCTGGAAGCGGAAAAAGTCGCCGCCGTGCCCGGCATCGCCTTCGGCGCGGACGATTATTTCCGGCTCAGCTACGCCACCAGCATGGCGAAGATTGAAAAAGGGTTGGAACGGATTGAGCGGTTTTGCAAAAACTGGGAATCGCATCGTTTGACGGGGAGGCCGCTGACAACCCATCAGCCGACACACCATTGACGCGGCCAAACTCCGGCACGGCCCGTCCGTACGTACCCGCCGGCCTTCGGCGATTTGCTGCGCCAGGCGGAACTGATTCAATGCGTGTGAATTAACACGATTCATGCTTATGAACAGCAATTCTGCTTGTAAAACACCTCGTGTTGGTGTTAGTCTGCGCTCGCGCGGATCACCTGTTTTCCGCGGAGGACCCTAAGGTTCCGCAGCAGGTGTGGACCCTGAAGCCCTTGAAGTGGAGGCATCAATTAGAAGGATTTTAATAATGTCAATTGATCGGTCCTGGCAAACATTTCGAATGAATCGGCCTGTTTCCGTGGCGGTTCTCATTCCCCTACTTATTCTGTCGGTCTTGCTGAACGATGACTCGTGTTCCGCGGCCACGTCCACTTGGAATGGCTCGACTTCCAGCGACTGGTTCAATTCGACCAATTGGATTCCGGTCGGAGTACCGGCATCAAGCGACACCATCAACTTCGCCAGTGGAACGATCAACTTGACGAATTCAGTCAGACTTAGTGGGGTGTTCAATTGGTCTGGGGGCACTTTGAACGGTCATCCCCTGGCGATCGCCAGCGGCGGGCTGCTGAACATCAGCGGCAGTGTCACTTTGGAGAACGTACTGACCAATGCCGGCACAGTGACGATGACCGGGGTGGCCAACATGACCGTCTATGACAACAACTCAACCTATTTGGGCGGAGTATAC
>DATJYM010000076.1:0-26086 GCA_035499615.1 Candidatus Acidiferrales bacterium
AAGTCCGAGTGGTTTGCGCGAAATTACGAATCGAGCGGATGGCACCTTCGTTGTTGTGGGATGTGCGCCGGGAAAGAACTTTATCACCGCCTCAGCCAAAGGTTATGCGCCGATGACACTGCCAGTAGATTTGACCAATGATTCCCCACCCATTCAGATGACTCTCCAACCGGGAAAGCTCCTTGTATTACAGGTCGTGGATACGAATGGGTTCCCCATACCGAAAGCCGATGTCCGGCTCGACCCCTTTGGCTATATGAATCCAACATCGCCCCCTCCTGAGATTACATTCGGCGGTGAGACAGACCCGAACGGCCACCTGGAATGGAACAGCGCGCCGGATCGGAATCTGGTCGTTGGTGTTTCGGCAGCTGGATACATGAGAAAGGACAGGGTAGAAGTGCTAGCTGACGGGATCGAACATGTTGTCACACTCCAGCCGGCGTTGACGATTTCTGGCACGGTCCGGGATGCAACGAGCGGCCGGCCTATTCCGCGGTTCCACATTGTTACGGGCTGGCCGAATTGGGATTCGGGTTATAACGGGACCAATGTTCAGTGGAGCACATTGGATCGGTTCTGGCTAAGTTTCGACGGTGGCAAGTTTCGGCACGCTTACGAAGAACCTGTGGTTCGAGGGGCTCCCGACCTCAGGTTTGTTTTCAAGTTCGAAGCCGATGGCTTTGCCCCGTTTGTTACGCGGCAGGTGGCGGCCACCGAACATGACGTTCAATTTGATGTCGCGCTCAATCCCGCGGTTGAAAAGGAAATAACGGTTCTCCAGCCGGATGGAGGGCTTGCTGTCGCCGTGGACATCGGCCTCGTCTTGCCCGGGAGTGATTTGTTTCTGATTCCGGGAGGTTTTTCGCAGTCGCGCGGCAGTTTACTGTCGACTGATGACCATGGCCGTTTCCAGCTTCCCCCCGACCCGGCCATCAAGCGAGTCATAGCCGCCGGTTCACAGGGATACGTTGAAAGCACGCTGGCGCAATTGGCGACTGACCCGGTTATGCATATGCGACCATGGGGCCGACTGGAAGGAACCTACCTTCACGACGGACATCCGGTGGCTGGAGCAGAGCTCCAGTTTGAATACAATCAATCCACCGAGCAGGCCTGGGACGGCCTTGCTTGCGATTTTTATGCATTTGAAACCAGAACTGACAGCAGCGGCCGATTTGTTTTCCCCAAAGTCCCGGAGGGAGACCACGAGGTCATGCTTGTCACGTCCAGCACTGATCCAGTGGGTAACATATCCTGGACTCCGATGCGGTTGCAGAGGGTCACTATCCGCTCCGGCGAAACGACCACGATTACCATCGACGGTTCAAGGTAGCAAAGGATCGGGTGTTTCCCATTAACAAAGGTCCAAGTTGCAGAATCAGGGGCGCGCCTCCACCGATGCCGTGCATAACTTGAACTTGAAAAAATCATTCACGTCATTTATATCTATTGGGTTGTGAAGCAATCCGAAGGTGTTTTCCAGAGTGGTGTTCCTTCCCGGAGACGCGCAGTGGTTTCCATGGGGATGGCCTTCGGGTTTTGGTTGTTGGTGATCGTGCCGGCTTTCGCCGGGAACTTTTATGCCGGCACTTTGCCGGCGAACGTCCCCTGGCCGGGCGGCATTGTGCCGTATGAATTTACGAACTCGCTGACCACCACCCAGCAGGTGACGTATCTCGACGGCCTGCGGGAATGGGAGCTGGCCGCCAAAGTCAAATTTGTCCCGCATACCAACCAAACGCACTGGATTCTTTTTGCCTACAACACCAACGGCTTTGACAAAGTCTCCAGTTCCACCAACCCGCAGGTTGTCTCCGTTGCCAGCCTGAGCCGTGCCCAGGTCTGCCACGAGATGGGCCATTCTTTTGGCTTCACGCACGAGAATATCCGGCCTGATGCCACCAATTTTATCGCCGTCCTGACGAACAACATTGCCAACGAAGCGAGCAACATTTATTGGTTCACCGTTGATCCCACCAGCACCACGAATGGAAATTATGATTTTGAATCTGTGATGCACCTGGGTTGGGATTTTGATTCGATCAATCCCGGAGTGCTGCCCACGCAACAGCCCAGGCCGGCTTACTTTCCGCGCTACCAGTTTCGCATGGGCAATTTCTGTCTCAGCCCCGGTGACCGCGCGGCGCTCGCATATCTTTACGGTCCGCCCGCTGTTCCGCTCACCAACGTCGTCACCACCACTGCCGATGTCGGCCCCGGCAGCCTGCGCGCGGCGATTTATTACGCGACCGATCATCCCGGTACGACCATCCGCTTTGCCATTCCGGCAGGCGATCCCGGTTACAGCAACGGTGTGTTCAACCTCCACCTCACCGGCATGCTGCCACCGCTGGTCACGGACGGGACGGTGATTGACGGTTCCACCCAGCCGGGCTTTGCGGGCAGACCACTCATCTTTGTGGACGCTTCGCAAGTCCTGCCCGAAACCTTCACATCGGACACGTTTCTGATTTACTCGGCGAACAACCAGATCAAAAATATTTCCTTTTCCGGCTTTGACTGGAACGGCCTCACGCTGATTTACCCGGGCGCAACGAACAATACTGTTTCCGGCTGCTGGTTCGGCCTCGACGCCACCGGCACCAACGCCGCGCCAAACGCCTTTCAAGGGATTCTTATCGCTGCCGGCGCGAGCCGGAATATCGTTGGCGGCACCAACGCGCTGGCACGGAATGTCATTTCCGGCAACTCGCAATATGGTGTATTCATCACCGACTCCAACACGACCGGCAACATCGTTCTCGGCAATTACATCGGTACGGATGTCGGAGGGTCGATGGCGGTTCCAAACTTCTTCAGCGGTGTGTTCATCGGCAATAGCGCAAGTGGAAACATCGTTGGCAGCACAAATCCGGCAGTGCCAAATGTTCTTTCCGGCAACACCCAATACGGCGTGATCCTGACCTCGAACACGACCGGCAATGTGGTTCTTGGCAATTATATCGGCACGGGCGCGGGCGGAAGTTTCATGGTTTCCAACGTCATGGGCGGCGTGCTTCTGGCGGACGGCGCCACCCGCAACCTCATCGGCGGAACGAATGCCGGCACGGGCAATGTCATCTCCGGAAATTCGGGCAATGGCATCCTGCTGCGCGGTTCCGACGTGGTCAGCAACGCGGTGCAGGGGAATTTCATTGGCACGGACGCCACCGGGATGAACCCTCTGCCGAACACGGTTGCCGGGGTGACGATTGACACCGGGGCGACCTTCAACCTGATCGGCGGCGCCGTGGCTGGAGCGCGCAATGTCATTTCCGGGAACAACCTCAGTTATGATTCTGGAGTGTTTGTCGCGGACCCCGGCACCAGCGGGAATGTGGTCGAAGGAAATTACATCGGCCTGGGCCCGGACGGAATGACGGCGGTGCCAAACTATTACGGCATCATCTGCTCCGACGGCGCCACGGGCAATACGTTTGGCGGCACGGTGGTTGGCGCGCGTAATGTCATTTCCGGAAACAGCGGCTATGGTGTATCGGTCAGATATCCCGGCACGAGCGACAATGTGGTCGAGGGAAATTACATCGGTCTCGACGCGAATGGGGTGGCGGCGGTGCCGGATGATTTCGGGGTCATCTGCTACGGCGGGGCCACGAACAATCTGATTGGTGGCACCAGCGTCGGCGCAGCCAACTTCGTGTCGGGCAACTATTACGGCGTTTGCCTCGCCGACCCCGGCACGAGCGGAAATTTTGTCGAGGGCAATTACATCGGCACTGACTGGACCGGTACCAACGGAGTGGGAAATTTCGACAACGTGGCGTTGCAAAACAACGCAACCGGCAACTTCATCGGCGGCGTCAATGCCGGGGCTGGAAACGTCATTGCCTTTGCCACGGGCAATGGCGTGGTTCTATATCAGTCGGGGACCACCAATAATTCCATCCGCGGCAATTCCATATTCAGCAACAATTATCTCGGCATTGACCTCAACGGCGATGGCGTCACGACCAACCATAGCGGCTTTCTCGCCGGCCCGAACGATTTTCAGAATTATCCCGCCATCACCAATGCCCTCGTGGCCGGCGCCAATACCGTTATCTCCGGCAACCTGAACAGCACGCCTAACGCCAGTTTCTTTGTGGACGTTTATCGTAATATCAGTCCCAATCCCAGTGGTTATGGCGAAGGCCAGTTTTACGTGGGGACAGTGAATTTGACCACCGACGTTTCGGGTAATGGCGCGTTCACGCTCACCGCCGCGGGAAACTACGCCGGTCAAAATTTTTCGGCCACCGCCACGGCGGCGGACGGCGACACCAGCGAATTCTGCGCCGATCAGCCCGCCGTGTTCGGACCGGCGGCGCGATTTGTCGGGCCGTACCAGTCGCGCACCAACGGTTTTACTTTCTCCCTGACCTTGCAGACGAATTTCAGCTATCGCATACAGGCCGCCACCAATCTGGCTCCTCCTGTCGTATGGACTGACCTGACGAATTTCGCCGCCACCGATTCGCTGTTCTCATTCACCGACCACTTCACCACCAATTACCGTGTGCGCTTCTATCGCGTGGTGTCGCCGTGACCGGCCGTGTTGGCGGTGGTCGGTGGTTGCAACCGCTTGATGATTTGGCCAAAATCGGGATATGAAAACGCGCGCTTGGGCCCTCTTCATTTCCCTTTGTTCCCTCCTGCCGGTGATGGGTGCGCCGGCTGAACAGACCGTTTTCAACATTCGCAACTATGGCGCGGTCGGCGATGGAACGAATCTGGACAGCCCGGCGATCAATCAGGCGATCCAGGCGGCGTCCGCGGCCGGCGGCGGAACGGTTTTCGTTCCGGCGGGCACGTATCTGTGCGGCAGCCTCCAGCTGACCAACAACCTGCGTTTGTATCTGGACGCCGGCTCGGTCATTCTCGGCGCACCGCAGGCGATGAATGTTTACGACGAAACCGAGCCCTGGTCGAACAATCCCTATCAGGACGGTGGCCATTGTTATTTTCACAACAGCCTCATCTGGGGGGAGAATCTCACCAACGTCTCCATCACCGGGCCGGGCATGATCAACGGCGGCGGACTGGTGCGCGACGACAAGTTGCTGGATGACATGTGCGGCTTTTCGCGTTGGAGTCCGACCAACCGGACGCCGCAACTGGAAACCAATTTTCCGCCCTCCCGGCTCGGCAACAAGGCCATCGCACTGAAACTTTGCCGCAACGTGCTCTTGCGCGACATTACCATTTTCCACGGCGGCCATTTTGCCGTGCTGGTCACGGGTTGCGACAATCTGACGGTGGACAACGTGACGATGGACACCGACCGCGACGGCATCGACATTGATTGCTGCCGCAACACGACGGTTTCCAATTGCCGCATCAATTCCCCGCGCGACGATGGCTTGTGCCCGAAAAGCAGCTTTGCGCTGGGCCGGAATGTCATCACGGAAAATCTGACGATTGTGAACTGCCAGGTGTCCGGCTTTCAGGAAGGCACGCTGCTCGACGGTACGATGAAACCGGCCCGCGGCACGGGTCGGATCAAGTTTGGCACGGAGGCCAACGGCGGCTTCCGCAACGTGACCATCGCCAACTGCACCTTTCGCGGTTGCCACGGACTCGCACTCGAGGAAGTCGACGGCGGCATCATGGAAAACATCACCATCAACAATCTCACAATGATGGATGTCGTCGGCTACCCGATTTACCTGACCACCGGCGAACGCAATCGCGGCCCGGACGTGACCGGGCCGGGCCGGATGCGGAACATTTTCATTTCCAACGTCATTGCCACCGGGGTGGAACCGATGAGCGGCATTCAAATCACCGGGGTTCCCGGACAACCCATCGAAGGTGTGCGGCTGGAAAACATCCGGCTCGTCTTCAATGGTGGCGGAACCAGAATCCAGGCGGCGCGGGTGCCGCCGGAACTGGGTACCGGTTATCCCGAACCCGGCCGGCTTGGCGTGATGCCTGCCTACGGGCTCTTTGCCCGGCACGTCCACGACCTTGAACTGGCGAACCTCAGCGTGAGTTTCGAAAAACTGGATATGCGCCCGCCGATGATTTGCATGGACGTGGATGGTCTGGAAATCGACAATTTCAAGGCCCAGTATTTACGTTCCGGGCCGCCGGCCAAATTCGTCGCCGTAAAAAATATCGTGGTCCGGAATTCGCCGGTCCTCGACAGTGTCGTCCCGCAATAAAAAATTGAACGAGCACGCGTAGCGCAGGCGTCGTGCGTGCCCGCGGATCTTCCTTACCGAATGCTCAGAGCGATGTCGATTTGATTGATGGCTTCGCTGATGTGTTTGCTGATGCGGGGTTGGGACCTGACTTCGGCTGCACCCAACACGGTTTCGAGCATTCCCCGGGCTTCCCGCAGTTTGTCGTCCGACAGAACCTGCTTTTGTCTGTCCTTGGCTTCACCAACAAGGTCCATGCCCAGCAGTTTGCCGGCGGCCTCGATCTGGTGCATGGCCTTCACGCGATGGCCTTTGTAATCGTGGTCGCCGGTGGCCAGGATGAGATAGGCACCGGTCAATGTTTGGGCTTCCGTGAACGCCACGGTTTGGAATTGATAGGGACCGGTAAAGGCATCGGCCAAGGTCTGCGGCGATGCCGGTGTGGCAGCCCGAAGGTTGATGCCACAGGCCAGGGCGGTGACTAAAACCGCGGATTTCGCGGCTGTTTTCAGGTGGTTGATTTTCATCGTGCCGTACTTGACGGAGCCGGAGTCTGGAAAGTTACATATCAAAGTTAGCGGTGAAATGGCCTTGTGCCTGCCAGCCGGTTCGGGCAGATCGATTGTCGATTTAAAGATATTCCAGTTCCTTTAAGACATTCGCTCGGGCTTTAGAATTTCCGGATGGTCCACCCCGCCAGCAGGATCCCGATAGCCGCCATCCAGCTTCCCGCCACGCGAATGACCATGCGCCGCCATCCCCGCACGTCCACGACCAGCGCCGCTCCCAGGGCCACGATGACAAAGGCCGCCAGGGCGGTTCCCAGTAACATGAGGGATATCCCACCGGCGGCGCCGAACGAAACGCCGTTCAGATATCCCTGCAGGAATCCCAGCATCCCGGCAATGACGGCCACAAAGTTTCTGACCGATTTTAGATCGGCGGCCACCAACCCGCCAACCATCAACAGGGTCACAGCCGGGAGCAGAGGCGGAAGCGTTCGAGGAATAAAATGTCCCGCGCAGCCGCCCGCCAGCCACGCGCCGGGGACTAGGAACAGAACCGCCCGGCCGGCGGACGGGCCGTTTAAGCCCGCCAGGAATGCCAGACCGACAACCATTATCCATTGGTCCGGTGAGAGAAGCATGTGTTCCATGCCGTCGTAAACCGGCCCAAGGCCGGTGGTGACCAGATGCGCGTTGGCCCGGACAGGGACTCCGATGGCAAACATCAGGAACGCCAGTCCGGTCAACCACCTTTTTTGCGGCCGGGGAAAGGTCATGCTATTGCCTTCCAGGTGAAGCACGCACCGGCGAGAGCAATGACGACCCCCGCGACACGCAGCGCAATGGCACCGGCTTTCCAGCGGTGGACGAGTCCCAAAGTAATGCCGACGCCGTGCAGACAGCCGGTCGCGACGACAAAACCAATGCTGTAAGTCAGACCGCTCTCGTTCGGCGGCAGTTCCGTTCCGTGAGCATGGCCGTGGTAGAGTCCGAAAATTCCCACCATGAATACGGCCACCCACAGCGGGGGGCGTGCTTCGGAGGCCACCATCAGGCCGAGGGATAATGCCGAAAAGCCAATGCCAACTTCCGTTCCGGGCAGAGGACACCCGATTAACCCCAGGAACCCACCGAGGGACATAATAACGGGGAACGTCACCGGCAACAGCCAGATGGCCGGCGGACCCAGTTGCACGCCCCACACCCCGACGGCGACCATGGCCAGGATATGGTCCCAACCCGACCAGGGATGACAAAATCCCGTGGTGAACCCTGCGGCAGCGCCGCGTTGAATGTGCGCCTCTGCTGGTGAGGTGAAGAACAGAATCGTAACAATCACTGTCGCCGTGACCCGCCAGCCAATGGAAGATGAGGAGGTTTTCATCGTTATGATTGGAACAGGATCGCGGCGCGTTGAATGGTCCAAAACGCGCCCAAACTTCCAACCGTGTAACACGGCAACGCCGCCACCCACCGCGGCCACACGATTTCCAACCGGTTGAAACTATGCACCAGCGCCAGGACGAGAAACACGAAGCCAAGCTGGCCGAACTCAACCCCCAGGTTGAACAGGAGAAGCGCAAAGGGAATGTCCGCATGCGGCAACCCCAGTGACGTCAACCCGCTGGCAAAACTGAACCCGTGCAGCAGTCCAAACACAAACGCTATCAGCCAGGGATGCCGGATGGTCAGGCTGGTCTTTCCCCTTTGCTGGCGGATGATTTCCGGTCCCAGGTAGAAGATGGAGAACGCGATGGCAACGTTCAGCGGTGGCAACGGCGCGCTGGCGTAACCCAGGGTCGCAATGGCCAGCGTAATGCTGTGTGCCACCGTGAAGGAAGTAATGGTTTTTATCAGCATCAGGCGACCCGGCACCAGGAGGAGCAATCCCAGCACGAATAAAAGATGGTCCACCCCTTTCAGAATGTGGTCTACTCCCAGTTGAAAATACGCAGCCGCAGCCTGTCCGCGTCCCGCTTGTTCTGGGACAATAAAGACATCCGCCGAACTTCTCAACACGGCGACCCGCGTCTGGCCATTGGCCAGTTTCAGACGGACCAGCACTTCGGTGGCTCTGGAAGTTGTCCCCTTCAATCCGATGGCGCAGCCACTCCAAAAGCGAGGCGCGCCTCTTAACACATAGTATTCCCGAAGGTAACCGCCTTCCTCCTGCGACGGCAGCGTCGCCGCGGCTTTTACTTCCGCCGGATAGAGTGGCTCCAGGTTCATCCCGGTCGCTGTCGAGGAAGGATGCCGCCAGATTACGGACGTGGTGCCATCGTCGGATTCGACCATCTCCAAATAAGCGTTCATTACCGGATGCGAGCGGCAGATGGTCGCGATCAGCAGCCAGGTTCCGATGATTAAAAGCCGGCGCGTCATTTTTGGACCTCCGCCGGAAAGGGCGCCACCTCAACCTCGTAACCTTTGCGCAAGTCCTCGTAGGTGATTTCCGGCGTGGTTTCACCTAGATGCTCCTGGAGGCGGCGCTCCATCCGCTTTTCCCCGGCGGTGGGATTTTTCGACAGCCGGTGTTTCACCAGATGCCAGCCGAGAGATGATTCCACCGGGCCCGACCAACTGTCGAGCGGCATCCGGCGGACCAGTTCAACGAAAGGCATCCCAAAATTCGTTGCCAGATCCTGCGGTTGTCCGATTTGTAATTCCTCCGCCGCTTTGTCCCCGCCCGCTGCCAATGGATCGCCCCGGGTCATAACCGCCTCCATTCCGGTCAGTTTCCCTGCCTGCAGCAGGTCCAGCGTTTTTCTGGCATGCATCAGCACGGAATCCTGAACGGCCGGATTAAAGTAAATTTGCTCAAATACCAGAGTATTGGTCGCTCCGGCGGCGCCAGCTTCATAATAATTCCGCAGGGTGTCCTGGCCCGGTTCACCGTCAGCGCCTTCTCCGGCCAGATACCATTGCATCAAACTGACCAACCGTTGCCGGATGACGGGATCATTGCGGTCCACTCCCGCGGCCAATGCCGACCGGCACAGCACTTCCTCCCGGACCCAACCGTCCACCAGTTGCGACAATTCGGCGCGGGTGGGTTCCCGGTCCTGGTTCTGCTCAAAGTGGATCATCAGCTCGTGCAACCGCGCTTCATCCACCACGATACGACGTGATTCCGCACGAGTGGCGTTCGATGCCGGCACCGGTTTGCCGGCGATTTTGAACCAGGCAAAAATCGCCGCACCGATGAGGATGAAGTGCAGCAACGGCTCACGCAGCCAGGTTCGCCAATCGGACATCGGTTTCATGCCGTTCTTAAAAGTTGGTGCGACCATTGAACACAGGCGCGTTAATGATTGCAACCACGGCTCGCCATCCTGTGGGGAGTTTTAAAGTGTTGTCAAAGACGCGAACTTCAAGAAGCCGCTCTGGTACGATTATGAAACAGGAGTCCCGCGTCTCGCCAGGGGTTGCGAAATTTATTTGCGACAAATTATTTCTAGGGCTTGTACAACCGGTAATAAGTTGCAGCCGCCCCGGGCGCGTTGGTGACGTTGAAGCGGTTGCTTACGACGACGGGCGTCGCTGGATCATTGGTCCAATTGGACATCGTGACGGCCTGCTCCAGAGTGAAGCCCGCCGCATTGGTGGGCCACGAAAGTACGACGGAGTTGCTGAGAGCGGCAATCGCCAGGCTCGGGGCGCCGAGGACGTTGAAAGCGCCGCTGGCGCCGGAACTGCCGGGACCGGCGACGGCTTGAAGCATCACATTGGTGGCAGGCTGCAGCACGGCAATGTTACCTGACCAGGTGCCGTTGGTGAAGTTTGCGGCCGTAACGGGATTGATGGGGGCTGGAAACAAATCGGTCCCGTATCGCACGTCCACGTAGTACCATTGTTGGATATCGGTGCTCGCCGGGAAAACGTCGCCGGCATCCCAGTAAGTTTGATTGATGGTTCCGTTCGCAAACGTGTTCGGGAGACTATCGCTCCAAAAGTATTCAGCCTGATATTCATTCACCGCGACCCGGCAGATGGCGCCCGCCTCAATGAGTAGCGGAGCCGACAAGGGAGTGTCCACCCACGTCCCCGGAATGCTGACGACAGCCTGCGTGGCGAGAAGCTGGCCGCTGTTGCCCCAGATCGAAACCTTGTCTCCAAAATAGCTTCGGACGTGAGTGACATACAAATTTGTGTTCACGGTGAACGAGTAGCCCAGGGAGTAGTCCGGGTAGTTGGCGGGGTCGGTGGCGGATTGATCCGTGGCGGGAGAATTCAACAACGTGTTGGTTCCCAAGGCACTGCCGGGGATGAAAGCCGAGAGCGTTACCGGCAGACGGAAGTCAACAATGTTGTTGAAGGCGTCCCGCGCGGTGATGGCGGCGTGAAAGGGTCCACCCATCCATTGCGGCGATGGAATGACGCTCCAGGTGAAATGATCGGGCAAAGGATTGACATCCAAAATGGTCATGGACGCCGATCCGTTGGTCCAATTGGGTACGTGCGCGGTGACACTGACATTTTGCGGTCCGTCAATAATGCCGTCGTTCGCGATATTCAAATTGAACCCTGCCGAAGTTTGGCCTGTGGGAATGATGGCGGTGGCGGGAACGGTCAACTTCGAAGTGTCGCTGGAGACAAGGGTGACGGTGTAATTGGTCGCCACGGTGGAGGAGACGCTCACCAGACCGGCGTTGACCAACGTCCCGGCACCTTTCGTAGCGGTTGCCGGGAGTGTGACGGTCAATGTCGCGGTGTTGTTGTTATGAACCAGGATCGTGGCCTGCGACGTGCCGTAATTGAGGGCAACGGCAGTAATGGCGGCGGTTTGATCCCCGTCCAACAGCGTGCTGCCAATGATCGTCAGATCAAACACGGCGTTGGATTGCCCGGCGGGGATAACCACACTGGACGGCACCGTCACCTTGTTTGTGTTGCTCGATGTCAAATTGACAACCAAATCGTTGGTGGGATTCGGATAGACCATGATACTTCCCTGACCCGCGAGTACTCCATCGCCCTCGGTAGCCGAGGCGGGAATCACCAACTGGATGGTTGCCGATGCGTTAATTCCCGCGAGGACCACATCCCCACCATTGGGTACGACGTCGAACATGACGTAATTGGTCGAGCCGATGGCAACCGATTGCACGGTTATCGGCCGGCCATTTTGCGTCACGGAGGCGGCCGGCCAATTCGCCGGCAACGGGCGGCGGAGGGTGATGGGATAGTTGTAAATCGAGTTGTCGAGATTGTTGGTCACCTGAACGGTGATGCTGTTGCCCGTGTTGCTGGTTTCGGCAACCGACGAGGCGTTGCGCTCCTTGATATAACGAACGACGTTGCCGAACGTTTCCACCCAAAATTTGCTCTGGTTGGTGCTGGTATAATTGACGCTGGCCTGCAATGCCGTACTCGACAGCGGGGAATAGCCGCTGTCACCGTCAATGGCATGAGTCAGATACACGCACCAGGCTTTGGCGTTGAACGCGTTATCGGCCAGGTTGTTAATGCTGTCGCCGGTGGTATAGGGTCCGGTGTTACCCAAAATATATGAGCTGATTTGCAGAAAATCCGGTGGTGAGCTGGGAACCAGCGTACCCGAGCAGACCCGCGCGGCAATATAGTATTGTGCGGTGATGGTTTCACTGGGAACGGTGCAATTGGGATAGGCCAGGGTCAGGCAGGACTCATCGGTGATGTAGGAATTGATGATACTTTGGGAATTCGCCTCTTCATTCGTCACGGTCGCAAGCGCTGCGCTGCCAAGACTGGCATGCGTCACGGTATGGCTGGCGATTTCGTCACCGTACGATGCCGCTAGTTGCACCTGTGACCAGGATCCCAGCCAGCTGGTCACCGTGAACAGTGTCATCTTCAACCCGGCGGCATGGAACATCGGAACCGCTTCGGCATATTGATTCGGGCAATCGTCATCAAAGGTGTAGGAAATGGCCGCCGGGCGGAATCCTTCCCAGGTTCCTATCTGATATGGAGCGGCCACCGAACCGGCCTGAGCGACCGGGCCGGTTGCCACCGTGATCAAAAAACCAAGCGCCGAAGACAAAAGAAAAATACTTAAAACAGGCCTTCTCATGGATTAAGCACAATAGGTCATAAGGTCGGATTTGAACAGCCAAAAGTCATGGAGAAACCGCTGATTTGGACCACGTTACCAAGCCGCTGAAAATGGGGATGTCTCTTTGGCTTAACCACCGCACATTTTTAAAAACGCCGCTTCCTCCAGAATCGGGATACCCAGTTGTTGCGCCTTCTCCAGCTTGGATCCGGCTTCGGCACCGGCCAGGATGAAATCGGTCTTCTTGCTGACGCTGCCGGTTACTTTGCCGCCAGCGGCTTCTATCTTCGCCGTGGCTTCTTCGCGTGTCATCGACGGCAGCGTGCCGGTGAGAACAAAGGTTTTCCCGGCAAAAACTCCGGCTGACTTCGCAATCGTATTGACCTTCTCGCTGTGTGGTTTAATGCCCAATTCCCGAATCCGGGCGAGTACTTTTCTGCCGGGCGGCGAAGCGAAGTAATCCAACACACTCGCCGCCGCCACCGGACCAACTTCTGCCAACTTCGCTTTCAAACCGCCCTTGTCCAAACGGGCTTCGATTTCTGCAATTTCCTGTTTGAGTGCAGCATCATGCTGCGCGCGCGCGGCTTTCTCCGCTTCGTTGTTTGGCGGGTTTTTGCGTGATCGCGGGCTGATTTCAGCGCGTTTGGCCTCCTTCGCACCCAGGTCGCGGATGTCGCGCAACACATCGGAATGCGCCAGTGCCTCCAATGAGTCGTGCGTGGCGGCGAGTTGTTTGGCAGTGGCCTCACCCACATCGGAAATAGCCAGCGCGTGTATCCAGCGAGACAACGGCGCGGTCTTGGATCGTTTCAGGGCTTCCAGGACTTTGTTCGCGTTTTTCTCCCCCAACACGCGCGGTTCCTCGTCGGTGCCGAGATTCAGTTTGGCCAGTTGCTCCAATTTCAAATCGAACAGGTCGAGCGGTTCCTTGACGAGGCCGCGTTCGACCAGTTTCTCTGCGACCACCCCGCCGAGCGATACGAGGTCGAGCGCCTTCCGGTGGGCGAAATATTCCACCCGCCGGGTCTGTTGTGCCGGGCAGCCGGCCACATTCTGACAGCGCCACGCGACTTCTTCCTTGTCCCCTGCCGAAACCTTTTCCCGGGCGATGTGACCGCCGCAAACCGGACATTTGCCTTCGATATAATTAAATAAATCAAATTCCTTCGCGTCGGGCGGGCGTTTGGTTTTCACCACCTCGAAAATTTCCGGAATGACCATGCCGGCCTTGCGGATGACCACGGTGTCGCCGATGCGGATGTCTTTGCGGCGGATTTCGTCCTCGTTGTGCAATGTCGCACGCGAGATGGTCGAGCCTTGCACAAAGACCGGTTCGAGTTCCGCCACAGGCGTGAGCACACCGGTCCGCCCGACCTGCACCGTGATGGCTTTGAGCACGGTTTCGGCAGGTGTAATCCAAGGCACGGGTTTGTGAACAATGGCCCAGCCGGGCGCGCGGGTGCGGCCCGGTATGCGCGGCCAGTCGGCGAGCGTGTTAACCTTGAGTACAATGCCGTCAATTTCGTAGGGCAATTGCCGCCGCAGGTCTTTGTCTTCGTCGTAGTGCGCGACAACTTTTTCGCGATAGATTTTCAATACCTCGTCAATGCCGTCGCAAACCCACCAGAGTTTTTGGGTAGGCAAACCGAATCGGGCCAGTGCTTCGAGCATCTCGGAATGTTTCTTGAATTCAATGCCTTCCACCGCGCCGGTCGCATAAAATACGGCGCGAATCGGGCGTTGCGCGACCAGTTTGGGGTCAAGTTGCTTGAGCGTGCCGGCGGTGGCATTGCGGGCGTTGGGAAATGGTTTCTCACCGGCGGCTTCGAGCTTTTTATTGATGGCCTCGAATTCCTTCACCGGCATGTATGCCTCGCCGCGGACTTCCAACAGCTTTGGCGTAGCGGCGTTCGGCAGAACGCCGCCATCATTCGTTTTGCTCAATGCGCGCGGAGCTTGCGGCGCTCGGCCGAGCGCCGCTACGGGTGCGAGCTCCAATGGAATCGCCCGGACGGTTTTGAGATTCGTTGTGATATCGTCGCCTTCCGTGCCGTCGCCGCGTGTGACGCCGAGCGCCAGTTTGCCCTGACGGTAATGAACGCTGATGGACACGCCATCCACCTTCGGCTCCAGGACGTACTGGATTTTATCGCGGCCCAGATGCCTGCGAACGGTGGCGTCCCAGGCGCTCAGTTCAGCCAGCGTGTTTTCATCCTGCTGGCGGTTGCGTTGGTCGCGATTTGGTTCTTCGGCGCTGGTGGGGTGTTCGGCGGCCTCAACCTTGTCGAGCGAAAGCATCGGCATCAGATGTTTGACGCGGACGAATTTTTCGCTGGGCGCGCCGCCGACGCGTTGCGTGGGCGATTCGGGCGTGACGAGTTCGGGAAATTGTTTCTCCAAATCCTGCAATTCCTTGAAAAGCTGGTCGTATTCACGATCGGTGATGAGTTGCCGGCCTTCGACGTAATAGGCGTGATCGTGCCGACGGATTTCGTCGGCGAGCTGTGCGTGCCGGGCTTTGGCTTCGCGGAGCGTCATTGCGGGAAGTTTGCAACGAGGCGACCGCCCAAGGACAGTTTTTTCGTGGGGCTGCAAGCAGCCGGTTCAGGCCATCAGACCGTTTTAAAGCCGGCCGCCGCTCAGTGAGTCAGCGGATAATAGATCAGCCCCGCGACGCACAGGAGGAAACACAGGAGGATTACGACGATGATGGTGCTGTCGAGTGGACCGAATCTTGGCTGTTCGGAACGGTTGGCAGGAACGACCGCGGTGCGTACGACATTACCGCTTTCGCTCTCGCTGTAAGCGATTTTCGTCATGACCGTTTTGCCAGCATGGCTTGGGCCAAAGAAGCGAGGACCTGAAAAGCAAACCGAACGACCTGATTTGGAACGAACAGTCCCGAGATTTGACAACGAAAACGTGGCCGGGCGCGTGGATTTCACGCCTTGTCTCAAAACCGGCACAGTCCTACGCTGGGGACATGCGTGAAAATCTGGCAAAGGCATTTAGCTTGACGGACACACAGTGGTTCCGGCGTGCAGCGCTGCCAAAATCCTACACCGATTTTCTGGGCCGAAAACTGTTCCTGTTTCTGCTCACCTTGCAGGGTCTGGCGGCCTTTGCGCTCATCACGCTGGGCGTCCTGTTGCGGAAATTCCGGACGGCTCGAAACGTGATCCGGCCGCGCATCCGGCAGGAAATTGTCCGGGCGGGCGTGGCGTTGTTGCCCATGTTTCTGTTTGTGGCGCTGGCGCTGGGATTTCTCATCGTGGGACAGACGGTTTCAGCCCTGGCGCAGGTCGGGGCCACCGAATATCTCGGTTCGACGATGGTGATAGTGGTGGTGCGCGAACTGGGCCCGTTGCTGGCGGCGATGCTGGTGCTGGCGCGCGTGGGCACGGCGCATGTCATCGAACTGGGCACGGCACGGGCACTGGGCGAAATCGAGGCGCTGGAAGCACTGGGCATTGATCCGGTGCATTACCTGATTGTACCGCGCGTCATCGGCATGGCTTTGGGTGTCTTTGCGCTGACGGTGTATTTGATCATCGGCGCGTTGGCGAGCGGTTATCTGTTCACGTTTTTGCAGAACGTGCCGATGACGCCGGGTGATTATTTCAAACAAATCACCGAGGCGCTCGGCTGGCTGGATTTTGTGCTGTTGGCGTTAAAGACCATCGCGTTCGGATTTTTCATCGCCATCGTGACGTGCTATCACGGCCTGGCGCAGCCGCTGCGGCTGGAGGATGTCTCCCGCGTGGCCGTGCGCGCGGTGTCGCAGGGCGTCATCGTCTGCGTGCTGATTGATGCGTTGTTTATCCTGCTTTATCTCATCCGATGAGCGAAACCGAAAACCGGGCGGTAATTGAGATGCGCGAGGTCAGTGTCGGGGCGATGCGCGACATCGGCTCCGTCGTATTGGAGGACGTGAACTGGTCGGTGGCGCCGGGGGAGTTCTGCATCGTCGCCGGGCCGGAACAATCGGGCAAGAGCGATTTCCTGATGCTGACCGCGGGGTTGATGGCGCCGGTGAAAGGCGAGTGCAGACTGTTCGGGACGGAAACGCGTGTGTTTGGTGAGGCCAAGCTGGTGGAGCGCCTGCACGTGGGTCTGGTTTTTGCCGGTGGCCAATTGTTCAATCACCTGACTATCGGCGAAAATGTGGCATTACCGCTGCAGTATCATCACGATTTGCCGCCCGGCGAGGCGGCACGTGAAGTGGAAGCGTTGCTGGAATTGTTGGAATTAACGGCGTTGGCCGACCTCAAGCCCTCCAGCGTGGGCGCCAACTGGTGCCAGCGCGTGGCCCTGGCGCGGGCCTTGATTCTCCGGCCGATGCTATTGCTGCTGGACGATCCGCTGGCCGGTCTTGGCATGCGACACCTGCACTGGTGGCTGCGGTTTCTGGACCAATTGTCGCGCGGACACCACTGGTGTGCCGGCAGGCCGATGACCATCGTCGCCACGACGGATGATCTGCGTCCCTGGCGGAGCCCGAACCGGAAATTTGCGCTGTTGCGCGATAAAAGATTTTTCCCCCTTGGCTCCTGGAATGAGATAGAATCGGCGAACGATCCGGTGGTGAGAGAGCTGCTGGCTGTACCGCTGGAAACAACAATCTGACGAGATCGAATTGTGGCCCTGCAAGACCTGACCCCGCAACTACGTACGCGCTTGAGCCGCATGGAACGCGCGGTGGGCTGGTTTGTATTTCTGGCAACGGCGCTGTTGCTGTTCGGTTTTGGCTATTACCTCTATCACACGGCGGAACGGAAGGGGTGGTTCAAAATCAAAGCGCCGTTCCACACGTATCTCCAAAGTTCAGCCGGTTTGAATGTGGGCGACCCGGTCTATATGATGGGTTTCGAGGTCGGGCAAATCACCTCGGTCCGTCCACGGCCGCCGCGCGACCCGCACAATGTCGAGGTGGATTTTGAAATCCACGAACCGTTCTTCCGTTATCTCTGGACCGGGGGCTCGTACCTGAAGGTGAATGCGGCGGATTTTCTGGGCAAACGCCAGTTGGAAGTCACGCGCGGAACCAACGGCTATGAGATCGTCGTCACCCAACCGGTCTTTCTGAAGACCGTTAACGAACTGAAAGGATTGGTGGTCAAAGACCCGGGCGAGTGGCAGCTTTCCCAGGACGTCTTCGATAAAAATTCCAACATCGTCTACCAGGCCTATAGTGTGTTGACGGCATCCAATCTCCAGGTCATCGCAGCGATGGGAGTGGATTCCCTTTATGCCTACGACAACCGGGAGAAGGACAAGCATCGCATCGTGGCGTCGTGGGACGGGCGGATACATCATTACAAAATTTTCAAACCGGGCGATGACAGCGCCTGGTTGCATGCGATGGAAACGCCGCCGGTGTCAGATCAATTGCAGGCGATGATTGTTCAGGTGCAGCAGGCACTGCCCAATGTTTTGGCCTTAACGAACAAAATCTCCGTTGTATTGGACAACACGGCAAACGCCACGTCGAATCTCAATGCCGCCATCGTCGGAACGCAGCCGTTGCTGACCAATTTCGCGGCACTCGGCGAACAACTGCGCGAACCCGGCGGGCTGGGCGTGTGGCTGCTGGGCACCAACGGCGCGGAACAGAGTGTGTCCGTAGTGGCCGACGTGGATACCAATCTGATATTGTTGTCCACGACCCTGGATCATCTGGCCGACCTCACCAGCAACCTCAACGCCCAGGTTCAGGCCAACACGAATATGCTGGGTGCCATCTCCAAAACAGTGGGAGACGCCGACGATTTTGTCCAGGGCTTGAAGCGTCACTGGCTCTTCCGCTCGGCGTTTAAAAAGGAAAACAAGGGCGCCACCAACGCGCCGCCGGATTTGGCGCCGCCGCGAAAGCCCTAAGCCGGCTGGCCCAGGAACCGGCG
This sequence comes from Candidatus Acidiferrales bacterium, assembly GCA_035499615.1. Taxonomy (GTDB): domain Bacteria; phylum Verrucomicrobiota; class Verrucomicrobiia; order Limisphaerales; family UBA11358; genus UBA11358. The sequence goes on from DATJYM010000076.1 coordinate 18,590, forward strand.
CAGGCGGTTGAGCATCGTCGAGGCAAAACGTTCGTAGGGCAGGAGCACGCGGCCGTGGGTCTTGATCTCGTCAATGGCCGCCAGCGTCATGCAAAAATCCAGATCGTGGAAGGCGCGACCGTGTTTGACCCGGCGCAGCCAGCGGCCCAGGTCGGTGATTTCCTCGATTTCGTCCGTCTGGCCGGGATGGAAGGACACCCGCCATTCGTCCCGGCGCTGAAACCCCTCGGCTTCACCCTTGTTTTCAAACCATGGGTCGCACAACAACACGCAAATGGATTTACCCAGATTTCCGCCCAGCCGATAGAAGACAATGCGCCGGTCGCTTTCACAAAAGTGATCGAACGCGATGTCCAGCGCATCCTCGGGTGGCGGTGCAAATCGGGTCTGAAAACCGAGGTGAAGACCGCTCTCTCCAGCCGGTGATTTCTCGAAGCACAGATTTTCCTCGAAAATCCAGCGCAACTCGGTGCCAAGACCTTTCGCGGCGAGCAGTTGTTTCCAGGCGTCCAGCCCCTCCTTCAAGGTCGGACGATTAAATGACGTCGGTGAACTCATGACCGGGACAGTGTATCACTGATTTTGGCGAAACCAATCCACAAATTTGGGGATGCCCTCCTCGATTTTGATCCGCGGATGATAATCCAGCAACGCCTGCGCCTTGGAAATGTCTGCATAAGTACGAGGCACATCACCGGCCTGGGTGGGCAAGCGGTCGATAAGGGCCTTCTGGCCAAGCGCCGTTTCCAGCAAATCAATGAGCCGGCTCAGTTTGACGGTTTGCGACCCGCCGAGGTTGAAGATTTCATAAGCAAACTTCTTCTGCGTGCAGGCGATGACGCCATCCACGATGTCGCTGACGTAGGTGTAATCGCGTTCCGTGGAGCCGTTGCCGTAAACCGGGATCGGTTTGCCGGCGTGGATGAGCTTGGCGAATTTGTGAATTGCCAGGTCCGGCCGCTGACGTGGGCCGTAAACTGTAAAAAACCGAAGCATCACCACGTCCATCTTATAAACGTAATGATAGACGTGGCCGAGGGCTTCACAGGCCAGTTTGCTGGCGGCGTACGGTGAAATGACCGAGAAGACCGGGTCGTTTTCCGAAAACGGCACCTTGGCATTCACGCCATAGACCGAGGAGGAAGAGGCGAGCAGCGCTTTTTTCACGCCGTGTCGTCGCGCCGCCTCCAGCACGTTGACCGTGCCTTCCACATTGACCTGCTGGAATAATTCCGGTTCGTCGAGACTGGGCCGGACGCCGGCCCGGGCGGCCAGATGGATGACCTGATCAAACCGGACCTGAGCGAACAGGGTTTCCAGCGCCCGGACATCCGACAAGTGTTTGGAAACAAACGTGAACGGCTTGCCCAGCGAAGAAATTTCCTTGAGGTTTTTTTCCTTGATGGCCGGGCTGTAAAATGAATTGAGGTCATCCAGGGCCCAGACCGCATGGCCATCCCGAAGCAACCGTTCGCAAACGTGCGAGCCGATGAAGCCCGCGCCGCCGGTGACCAGAAAATTCATGGCCGAACGCTAACAATCAGAAGGCGGGCTGTCGAGTGTGCAGGCACGCAGGATCAATTGCATACCGTCAGGAAACTCAAGCACCAGGGAATTTTCTCCCTCTCCTCCGCTTTGCGGAGGAGAGGGCCGGGGAGAGGCGGCGCTTTTGGTTTTGTCGCTCCAAAAATATCAACTACGTTGCGTCTGTGAATCCCACCAGCAACGCCCGTCATCTCCGTCGTGAACAGACGGACCAAGAAAAGGAGTTGTGGCGCGCCTTGCGGGCTGGTCGTTTTGCCGGATTCAAATTTCGCCGGCAGCATCCTCTAAAAGATTACTATCTCGACATCTATTGTCCCGCCGCAAAGTTATCCATTGAGTTGGATGGATTCCAACACGGGCTACCGGAACAGCACCGGCATGACGAGGAGCGCGAAAAACTTCTGGCGTCTCAAAGGATTCGGGAATTGCGTTTTTGGAACCATCAATGGCGGGCGAACCGTGAAGCTGTTCTTTTGGAAATCTGGAATGCCTTGCATCGGAGGACCGGCTGCGTGGAGGTAATGCGGAAGGTTCAGAACCACCGTTTTGTTCCCCCGAACGTCAGCGATCTGATTCAACCTCCACCGAAACCGGGTTGAAACGCGCCACCTCTCCCCGACCCTCTCCCCCAACTCCGTTGGCGGAGAGGGAGGAAAAGCATTAGCGCTGTAGGCGTGGTCTATTTATAGATACCGATACAAGAACCAAATCAGCTCCGTCAGGAGCAACACATTCCATTCGCTTTCCCGATGGTATCGCTCCTGACGGAGCTTGAGCCGTTGGGGGATTCCTGAAGTACAAAGATGCCGGCCCTGCGGGCTTTCACGCTCCATTCAACACATCAATCAACTGCCGCAGCCGGCCGTAGTCGCGACGATTGAAACCGAACGCGATGCGCGCCAATTCCAAATTATCCTTGTCGTCGATTTCCTCCGGCGTCGGTTTGATGGATTTAATGGGAGCGCCGTCGATGAGGTCGGCGAAGTCCTTGTTCAAAGTGGTGACGGTGGCTGCGGATAGTGCGGTTTTGAGCCGGAGAACGAGCAGATCCTTTACGAACCGGCTGGACTGAAAATTGCGGTAGAAACGCGTGATGACATTCACGGCTTCGTCCGCATTATCCGTGATTTGGTAAAGATTCAGGTCTTCGGGCGAAATCAGTTTGTCGCGCAGCAAGTGTTCGCGGACGTTCTGATCCCAGGTTTTCCAGTAAGTGCCGTCCGGCCGGTCCATCAGCACCAGCGGCATGAGCTGGCTTTTGCCGGTTTGCATAAGGGTGAGCGCCTCGTAACCCTCATCGAGCGTGCCGAAACCACCCGGAAACAGCACGATGGCGTCCGAGTGCCGGATGAAAATCAGTTTGCGCGTGAAAAAGTATTTGAAGGTGATGAGTTTCTTGTCTTCGGCGATGACGGGGTTGGCCCCTTGTTCCCACGGCAGGCGGATGTTCATGCCGAAACTGTTTTCCGGCCCGGCGCCTTCGTGGCCGGCCTGCATGATGCCCGGGCCGGCGCCGGTGATGACCATGAACCCGGCCTTCACAATCTTGCGTCCGAATTCGACGGCCTGTCTGTATTCTGCTTGGTTGGGCCTGGTCCGCGCCGAACCAAAGATTGTCACCTTGCGGATATGCGCGTACGGTGCGAACAGCCGGAACGAATAGCGCAATTCGCGCAGCGCCGTCTGAATGACGCGCACGTCACCGGTGTCCTTCACGTCCGTCAACAGTTTCAACGCGTTTTCCAGGATGTCGGTGACTTCCTTTTCATTGTGGCCACCTCCTTTGAAAGCGATCAGCTCCCGGATGCGCCTTTCCAATTCCACATCGGCGGCGGCGCGGACCGCCGGTTTTCCTTTGTTCATGCGGGCAGGATAACTTCATGGGCTGCAATTGCAACGATGGGCCGGCCGGCTTGGTGGGGCGAGGCAGCTGACGGGCCGCCCCCGCTTCGTGCAGGCCGCCGCGTCCGGCTCGCGGGGATCACCGCAAGGCGGGACAGGCTGCCCACCCCACCTGCAAAAGCAGACTGAGTTTCTACGACATTTACTGCGCCGATTTACACGTTGACGGGTGGGCGCGGACAAGCCAGACTGCTTGTCCCATTTTGCCGGATCCGTGGTGTTCCGGCGCAGAAAGGAAGTGAGTTGCTTTGACCGAAATTAAATTAAAAAAAGGCGAGTCAGTGGATCGGGCGTTGCGCCGGCTGAAGAAAAAAGTGGACCGCGAGGGCACTTTGAAGGTCGTGCGCAATCACCGGCATTTCGAAAAGCCGAGTGAAAAGCGCCGTCGCAAGGAAAAAGCCGCGCGTTTTTCCGCCATGCTGACGGCGCGTTACGCGGATCTGTAATTTTTTCATTGCAACCAGACCGGACACGGCAAGAATTCTGTCGTGTTCGGTCTCTTATTTTATCCACCAATCCGCAATCGAAAATCCGCAATCGGCAATTAAATAATGTATTCATTTTCCACCTGCTGGAATTCCCACCGTCACATCGACGGTCGCGCCATGTTGCGCGAAATCCGCGAGCTGGGCTTTGAATATGCCGAGCTCAGTCACGGGGTTTCCATCAGTCTCATGCCGGGGATTCTGGCCGCGGTGGGCGCGGGCGAAATCAAGATTTCCAGCCTCCATAATTTCTGTCCGTTGCCGATGGGCGTGACTCACGCCGCGCCGAACCTGTACGAGTTTTCGGCCGGGAAGGACTACGAACGCCAGCTGGCCATCCGGTACACGCTCCAGACGTTTGAGTTCGCGGTGCGCGTCAAGGCGCCGGCCGTGGTGCTGCATTTGGGGAGCATGGAGTTGAAGGATTATACCGGCCGGTTATGTGACCTGCTTGAACGCGAGGGAAAGCCAACACCGCAATTTGAAAAACTCCGCGCCGAAGCCATCGCCAAACGGGAAGCAGTGAAGGAGAAATTTGTCGCTCACATGTACGACACGCTGCGTAAACTTGTGCCGGAGGCCGAAAAACGCGGGCTGAAACTCGGTTGCGAAAACCGCCAGGCGCTGGAGGAAATTCCGCTGGAAAGTGATTTTGTGTCATTCTTCCGTGAGTTTGTCAGCCCGGCGGTGGGCTACTGGCACGATGTCGGCCACGCGCAAATCAAGGAGAACCTCGGCCTCATCCGGCATGTGCAACACCTGGAATCGCTGGCTGACCGGCTGGTCGGTTTTCACATTCACGACGTGCAATTTCCCGACCGCGACCACGCTGCGCCCGGCACCGGGACGATTGATTATGCCGTGCTGAAGCCATTTGTGAAACCGGAGCACATCAAGGTGTTCGAACTCAACCCGGGATTGCCCCTCGAAGCCGTCAAATCCGGCATCGCGCACGTAAAAGCCGTTTGGGGAAACGACCAAATTTAATCACGCAAAGACGCGAAGGCGCAAAGTAAATTATCTTGGCGGGGTTTGCGCCTTTGCGTGAGAATGAACTCTGTGAATCATCTTTCGCGCGCGACTGCCACCGAAATTGTCCGTCATTTGCAAACGGCCGGTTTCGCCGCGTTTTGGGTCGGCGGCTGTGTGCGGGATTTTTTGATCGGACGCGAACCGCAGGATTACGACATCGCCACGGACGCGCGACCGGAACAAATCGAGAAGCTATTCAAGCGCACGCTCGCCGTCGGCCGCAAATTCGGCGTGATGATTGTCGTTGAGGGTGGACATCATTTCCAGGTCGCCACCTTTCGTGCCGAGGCGGAATACCGGGACGGCCGGCGTCCGGAAAGGGTCGTTTTCAGCAGCGCCGAGGCGGACGCGCAGCGACGCGATTTCACCGTTAACGGGCTTTTCTTCGATCCCGTTGCGGAAAAGCTTCACGATTGGGTCGGCGGCGAAAAGGATTTGCAGGCAAAAATCATCCGCACCATCGGTGCGCCGGAGGAACGGTTTTCCGAAGATCATTTGCGCCTGTTGCGGGCGGTGCGGTTTGCCGCGCAACTGGGATTTGAAATCGAACCGCAAACATTCGCCGCCGTCAAAAAGCTCGCGCCCAAGATCGAACTCATCAGCGCCGAACGGATCCGGGATGAGCTGATCAAATTATTTTCGCAGAATAAGGTAGGGCTGGCTTCCTACCTGCCAAATGACAGGCAAGCTGTCTGTCCTACGATTGCCGCCCGCGGCCTGGTTCTATTGCGCGACAGCCGGCTGCTTCCCGGCGTTCTGCCCGAACTTATTGCCACGCTCCTTTGCGAGCAATCGCCGGATTATCATCCCGAAGGCACCGTGTTCGAGCATATTCGATTGATGCTTGATAAAATGCCTCCGGATTCGTCGCCGTCGCTGCCGTGGGCGGTGATTTTGCACGACATCGCCAAGCCGGCCACGGCGGAGCGTGATCCCGCGACCGGCGCCATTCATTTTTACGGGCACGAAAAAGTCAGCGCGGCGATGGCGGAACGGATTTTACAGCGGCTGCGGTTTCCCAAAAAGCAAATCGAGGAGATCGTGGCATGCGTGCGGCAGCACATGCAGTTCAAGGACGTGAAACTGATGCGCAAAGCGACGCTGCGGCGGCTGTTGTTGCGCAAGACATTTCCCCTGGAGTTGGAGCTGCATCGACTCGATTGCCTCGGTTCGCACGGCAATCTGGAGCATTACGAATTTCTGGTGGCACAGGCGGAGGAATTGAAGAAGAAACCGGCGATCCGCCCACCGCTGCTCACCGGCAGGGATTTGATCAAGCTGGGCATGAAGCCCGGCCCGGCGATGGGCGCGTTGCTGGACGAAATCCGAGAGAAACAACTGGCGGACGAATTGAAAACCCCGCGGGAGGCAAAAGCGTGGGTAAAGAAACAGTTGCAGAGCGATGACTGATGAACCAATGGAAATGCCGATTGACGGTGTGCTGGACTTGCACACGTTCAAGCCGGGTGAGGTGAAGGACCTGGTGCCGGATTATCTGGCCGCTTGCCAAGCGCGCGGCATTCTTCAGGTGCGGATCATCCACGGCAAGGGCATCGGCAACCTGCGGCGCACGGTTCACGCCATTTTGAAAAAACATCCGGAGGTCATTTCATTCACGCTCGATTATCCGCAGTTCGGTGGCTGGGGCGCGACGCTGGTGAAACTACGGCCGGCGTAGCGGCGGTTGGCAAATCGCTGCCAGTATTTGCGGCTTTCTCCCAAAAGCCGCAACGGGAATTCATTTCACCGGCTCCAGGTACATCCTGCGGATTTCGATGTCGCCGCCTTCACTCTGGATGCCGATGAAACCGGAGGAAATGGTGCATTCGGTGATTTCGTTCTCCCATTTTCCATTGATGACGGCTTCGACTTCGGTACCGGCGCAAATCGTCACGTTGGTATTCCAGTACCCGATGGGATTTTCATTGGGCGGACCGCGCATCGGTACCGGCGCGTTCATGTTCATGCCCTTGTGCTCTTTTGCCTCCGCGCCGGCCATCAAAAACAGATCGCCCTGCCGGCCGGACTTGCCCTGGTTCTGAATGCACAGGGGCCAGACCTTGTCGGGCGGTTGAATATGAACAAGCACGCCGGTGTTATCGGCCTTGGGAGTAATTTTGATGAAACGCCATTCCACAGTCAGAATAAAATCGCGATAATTTTGGAGAGTGCGGAGGTACCCAACCGGTGTGCCTGTGCAACGAATGACGCCATTGGTGACACTCCAGGTTGGCCTCGGGTCGGCGTTATCTTTCATGCAAAACGTCCAGCCTGAAAAATCCCTGCCGTTGAACAGTTCGATGGGATGGGTTGGGGTGATGGCATCCTCCGCACGAGCAACTCCGATCAATGTGAATGTGAAAAGAAGCAAAAGGGGGGCGGTTTTCACAGGCGAAAAATCGCGGCCCAACGGACGCACGTCAAGCCCGATAAATCACAAGGCAACATTGCCCCTCTGAAAGTGGATGCTGCCGTTGACCGTGGTGGCCTTGACGGTTGCGCCGCCATTGCCGAGGGTGCCTTTCAGATGCTT
>DATJYM010000077.1:0-10267 GCA_035499615.1 Candidatus Acidiferrales bacterium
TCCCGCAGGCCAGTGCGGCATTCGTAACCCAGCCTTTCCTTCATGCGCGCGGTGTCCAAGCCCTTGTGCAACTGGCCATCCGGTTTGGAACGATCCCAAACGATTTTGCCGCGGTAACCGGTCAATTCGGCCACCACCTCCGTCAGCTCTTTGATGCTGGTCGCATGACCGGAAGATAGATTGATGATGTCGCTGTCGTTGTATTTCTCTGCCGCCAGCACTATGGCTTCGCAGACGTCGCCGACATAAACGAAATCGCGCGTCGGCCGTCCGCTGCCCCAGGCCACGACTTCCGGCCGGTTTGCAGATTTGGCCCCGACAAATTTGCGGATCAAAGCCGGGATGACGTGGGAATTGTCCGGATCAAAATCATCGAATGGTCCGTAAATATTCCCCGGCACGAGCACGATGGCGTTGAAGTCGTGCTGCTTCCGATACGCCTGGGCGAGCACCACGCTCATGGCCTTGGCCAGCGAATAAGGCGCGCTGCCTGCATGCGGCGGGCCGTGAAACAACTCGCTTTCCCGGATGGGATTGGACGCTTGATCGGGGTAACTACACGCGCCGATCAAGGTGACGTATTTTCGCACGCCGGCCCGCCAGCTTTCGTGAAGCATCAGCGCCCCCATGACCAGGTTTTCGTAACTGAACTCCGCCGGGTGTTCCTGATTCGCCAGCACGCCCCCAACTTTTGCCGCCAGATGAATCACCATGTCAGGCCGGTGTTCGTTGAGCAGCCGGCGGACCTGGGCTTGCTCGCTTAAGTCACATTCGCCGTGGGAAGGCGTCACCAGTTTGCAGCCGGTCTTCTTCAGCAGTGGAATCAGATTGGACCCGACAAAGCCGGCAGCGCCGGTCACGAGCACTTTTTGTCCGGCCCAATCATTGGTGGTCGCAGAGGACATTGGATATTATGCCACAAGGTCAGACGGACGCGAGCGGTGCTCGGAGGTTTAACTCCCGGAACGGTTGAATGCGCCGCCGGGAACGCGCCCGGTCATGCCTCGCGAAATCCTCCTCCTGATCGAAGAAAATGATCTGGCTGCCGCCGAATTCAAATTGGAACGGCACTTGAATCAGCCGGTTGAACTGCTTTTTGATTCGGGCCTGGCGTTTGGGAGGCACAAACAACAGTACAAATCCCCCGCCGCCGGCGCCCAGCAGTTTTCCCCCCATCGCGCCACAGCTGCGCGCATCGACAAACAACGAATCCACCGCCGCATTGGACACCTTTTTGCTCAACGCGCGCTTGGCCAGCCAGTTTTCATGCAACAGCTCGCCAAAAGCGGCCAAATCTCTTTTGCTGCTCAGGATCTCGCAGCTCCGGTCAACGCAATCGCGCATCCGGCTCAGCAACGCGGCGCGCTTTTCCATATGGGTGACGTAACTGGACGCCACCCGGGACGCCGTGCGTTTGATGCCGGTATAGAACAACATCAGGTTGGCATTCAATTCATCCAGTCGTTCCTGCGAGACCGTCATCGGTTGAACGGAAAAATCGCCGTTTGGAGAGAAGTTGATCCGGTTGAGTCCCCCATAGGCTGCACAGACCTGGTCCTGCGAGCCGACGGTTTCCTGCAGGATATCCTGCTCGAGGTGGATGCTTTCCCGGGCCAGTTGTTTTTTGCCCACCATCCGTCCTTGGAGCGCGTGCAAGGCATGCAGCAATCCGACGGTGAAGGCGGAACTCGAACCCATGCCGCTGCGTCCCGGCAAATCACCATCGTGATGAATCTCGACGCCCCGATCCATTTTCAGGAAGCGCAAGGTTTCCCGCGCCGAGGGATGAACCAGGTCCTCCAGCGACTGGACCATTTCCATTTTGGAATAAACCACGCGCGTCCGGTGTTCGAAGAACGGCGGCAGGTAGCGACAGGTCAGATAACAATATTTGTTGATGGTCGCCGCCAGCACCGCGCCGCCGTGGCGGCGATACCACGCCGGATAATCCGTTCCGCCGCCAAAAAAAGAGATTCGGTATGGAGTGCGGCTGATAATCATGGTTCGGCCATCAATCTTTCCGGAAACAACCCGCGTTCCGCCGGATAAAATCCTCCGCCTGCGGAAGCGATTCCGGTGTGCCTATATCCAAAAAGGGCGCGTCCGTCACGCAAACTTTCACCCGGACCCGGCTCCTGATCAACGCCGGGAAGACGTCCGTCTCAAAACTCAACGGCGTTTGGCAGGGAAAAAGTTCGATGGTCGAGTCGCGAAACAGATAAACCCCCGCGTTGATGATACCGGCACCGGGCTTTTTTTCATTGAACCCGGCCAATTCCCCGTTCGCATTTTGCCGGATGGTTCCATAACGCGCCGCCTCCGTCATCGGCACGCCAAGAAGAGCGCCGGCTATTTCGGGATCGGCGAGGGTGCGAATCAGTTCATCCAGAGGAACCGCTGCCAACGAATCACCGTTCAAGACCAGCCAGGCCGCCGGTTTGTCGTCCACGTGCCGGCGGGCATTGAGAAATCCACCCGCCGTTCCCAGCGCCCGGGTTTCGGGCACGCAACTCACTTGCACCCCCGAAACTGGCTGCGACCCGAAATGGTTCTCGACGACCGCCGTCCGATAACCGGTGGACAGGATCACGCGGCGGATGTTTTGCGCCGCCAGGTAGCGGATTACCCATTCCAGGAATGGCCGGCCGTTCACCGGAGCCATCGGCTTGGGAATGTCCGGCAGCAAATGAGCGATGCGCCTGCCGAAGCCTCCGGCGAGAACGACGGCAACAATCTGGTCGGAAGACGTTTCTTTCATTTTGTCCGCGTTCTCGTCCTCAGCGTTCATCCTCAATTTTTCGATTACGAGGACGAGGACGACGACGAGGAGGATTTTTCAGACATTCGAATAAATCGAGTTCCGCAAAATCGTGAAGCCTTTGATCAATTCCGCGATGCCGCGGTCCAGGCTCCATTCCGGCTGGAAACCGGCGGCGGCGATACGCGCATTGCTCACGATGTAATCGCGTTTGTCCGGGTCTTCGCCAATCGGCGCTTCCACAAATACAAACTTCGGGAGATGTTTCTGGATTACGGCGCAGAGTTCGAGCTTGGACAGGTTCGCGTCGTCCAGACCGACGTTGTAGGGCCTGCCTTTCATCCGGTCAAAGTGGGCGATGCCATGCAGAAAGGCGCGCGCCACGTCGCGGATGTGAATGTAATTGCGTTTGAAATGCCCTTCAAAAACCACCACGGCGCGATCGTGGACCGCCCGGTGGACAAAATCGTTGACCAGCAGGTCAATTCTCATGCGCGGTGACATGCCGAACACGGTGGCGAGCCGGAAGCTGATGCTGTTCTCACGCGCCAGCACGGCTTCCTCCGCCTTGACCTTCGTGACGCCATAACTGGAAATCGGTTTGAGCGGCGTTTCTTCGGTGCAGAATTTTCCCTTTTCCCCGACGCCATAACCGCTGTTGGTCACCGGCATGATAATCCATTGCTGCCGGCCGGCGAGGCGGCACAACAGCTCGACAGCCTCCTGGTTGGTGGATTTGGTGGCCAGGACATCGGTGTTGCAGAGGGGCACACCGACCAGCGCGGCAAGCGGAATGATCAAATCCGCCTTCGCCACGAGCGGCTTGAGCAGGGCCTCGTCCCGGCAATCGCCGCGAATCACGTGAAAGGTTTCGTACTGGCAGCAGTCCAGCAGGCTGTTCTGGTTGAAATAAAAATTATCCAGCACCGTCACTTCGTGGCCTTGAGCCAGAAGTACGGGCGTTAGAATCGAACCCAGATAACCGGCGCCGCCGGTGATGAAAATCTTCATGACAGGCCGGCAGCTTAAGCGGTCGTACGGATTTTGAAAACAAAACTCTCGCTTTCTTCCCCGAACCTTCAACAATATGTCACCAGCCAATGACAAAGTTTCTCCTCAGCGTCTGGAGCCTGGCCAAACCCTACCGGTTGCGATTGTTCTTCGGGGTGCTGACCGGCATTTTGAGCGGTTTGATGCAGCCGCTGTTGATTGGCACCATCGTATTCGTTTACAGCGCCGTTTTCCAGTCAGCTCAGACCGCCTCAACGCAATCCTCGATCAGCCGGCTCCCCGCCTTTGTCCAGACCTGGTTTGCCAATGTGCGCGCCGCCCTGGAGACCGGCGTGCGGGCGCATCCCTGGACAATAACGGCGCTGGTCGCCTCGATTCCCGTCATCATGTTTCTGCGCGGCCTGTTTGGCGTCTTAAACGCCTATTATCTACAATGGGTGGGCAGCCGCGCCATTGCCGACCTGCGCACGCAACTTTTCCGGCATCTGTTGGACTTGTCCGCCGGCTTTTACAATCAAAATGCCACCGGCCAGCTCATCTCCCGGGTGATGAACGACACCAGCATGTTGCAAACCATCCTGAGTAACGCCACGGCCATTGTTGTTCGCGACCCCGTGACCCTGATCAGCCTCGTGTGCTATCTGTTGTGGACTCAACCCAAATTGACGCTCATCACGGTGGTGGTAATGCCGGCCTGCCTTATTCCGATCATCATTTTCAGCAAGAAAATCCGCCGGTCCAGCCGTGAAATGCAGACGCAATCCGCGGACATGACCCAAATCATGACCGAAGCGTTTACCGGCCATCGAATTGTCAAAGCCTATAATCTGGAAGACATAGTCACAAAGGATTTTCAAAGCACCACACGCCGTAGCGTGAGTCATTACATGCGGATCGTTCGCGCCCAAAGCATTCCCGGGCCGCTTATCGAATTCTTCGGTTCCTGCGGCGTGGCGTTGCTCGTGGCCTATGTCGTCAGCCATCACCAGGCCCCGGAAAACTTTATCGCACTGGTCGGGAGCATTTTCCTGATCTATCCGCCGCTGAAAAATTTCAACATGTTGCACAATTGGACCACCCAGGCCCGTGCCGCCAGCGAACGCGTTTTCGAACTGCTCGCCACTCAAAACTCCGTGCCCGAACCGCTCCAGCCAAAAATGCTCCGGGCGGCCGGGGCCGACATCGTATTTGAACATGTTGATTTCGACTACGGTGACAAGCCGGCGCTGCAGGACATCAACCTGACGGTCAAATCCGGCCGGCTCGTCGCCCTCGTCGGCGCCAGTGGGTCCGGCAAAACCACCCTGTCCAATCTGCTTCTCCGCTTTTACGATCCGAAACGAGGTGCCATCCGCATCGGCGGCCTGGACATCCGGGACGTCTCCACCCGCGACCTCCGCAACCAAATCGCCGTCGTCACGCAGGAAATTGTTTTGTTCGATGATACCGTACGCCGGAATATTGAATTGGGCCGGCCCGGCGCAACCGATGACGAAATCATCGCGGCCGCCCGGCACGCTTACGCCTACGATTTTATCATACAGCGACCGGATGGCTTCAACGCTGTCATCGGCGAAAAAGGGGTGATGCTTTCGGGTGGCCAGCGCCAGCGGATTGCGATTGCCCGCGCCGTTCTGCGCAATGCGCCCATCCTCGTGCTGGACGAAGCCACCAGTGCGCTGGATACCGAATCCGAGCGGGCCGTGCAAGCGGCGCTCGACGAGTTGATGAAGGGGCGTACGACCATTTGCATTGCACACCGCCTCTCGACCATTCTCCACGCGGACCTGATTGTCGTGCTCGACCGGGGCCGCATCGTGGAAACCGGCCGCCATGAAGAACTCGTCGGGCGCGGCGGGGTTTATCAGAAACTTTACGAACTGCAATTCCAATCCAAAGCAGGAGACGCCGTGGGGAGTCTCTAATCCCGGATCTCAAAATTGAGACTCGTGACCTCGTCTCCTACCATTGCGAATGCGCCGGAAAAAATCCTTGCCCTGCAATTCAAATACTTCGGTGACGCCGTGCTGCTCACGCCGGCGCTCCGCGCCCTGCGCAGTCACTTTCCGGACAGCGAACTGCACCTGCTGGTACCGGGGGAAATTGCGCCGTTGTTCCAGCGACTGCCCTGTCTGAACCGGATCTGGCCGATGCCGCGCCAGCGTGGCCGGGTGGGTTTCCATCAAAGCTGGCCGGTTCTGCGCGCGCTCCGCCGCGAGCATTTTGACCGTTCCGTGGATTTTGCGAGCAACGATCGCGGTGCGATTTTGAGCCGGTTCATCGGCGCGCGCCGGCGGCTCGGCTGGAACGAACGGGGCGGGTTTTTCGGCCGCAAATTTTGTTATACCGACCGGGTGACACCGGATGCGGAACCCCAACACGAATCCCTGCGGCTGACGCAGCTTTTGTCCGGTTGGCAAATTCCACGGCCGCATTCCCTGGAGGCTGAAATCCACGCCGATCCGTCGCTCGCGGCCGCCGCCAAAAAAATTCTACCTGCCGAACGTGCGATCATTTGCCATGTTGCCTCGAGCCAGCCGAAGAAAGAATGGCCGCTGGCATACTGGGCTGAATTTTATCACCTGGCCTTCCGGGCCGGATTCCAAGTGGTCTTCACCACCGCGCGCGGCGAACGTGAGCAGTCCTTGATGACCGGGTTAAAAAAACTGGCGCCCGACACGACGATTTTGCCACCGGTGCCGGAACTCCCCTTGTTTCTGGCCGTGCTGGCGCGCGCCGGTGTGTTCATTGCCGGCGACACCGGTCCCCTGCATTTTGCGGCCGGTCTCGGTGTGCCGACCATTTCCTTGTTCGGTCCCAGTTCCCCCGCGCGCTGGGCGCCGTTTGGCGAACGCCATCAAATTCTGACGGGCAGCTCCTGCGCCTGTGACGGCAACCTGAGCGACTGCCAAAAAGCCGACCATTGTCTTGCGGCCATTACGCCCGAACGGGTCCTGGCCTGTCTGCAGGCAGCTTCGGGGAGGCAACAACGTCCGCCGGCCTAATCTCCGTTCCATCGAAACTGGCGGTTGCTTCCGGGCGCATGCCAGCGCATTAGCATATCTACTTACTCTGATTTGGCGCACAAATTGTATGTAACGTTTTCCGTGACCTCCACGTATGAGGAGGCAATGGTTAAAAGCCTGAACACTCGAAATAATGAAGTATGAAAACAAGACATAATGCCACCCGTTTTGCCACGGTCGCCGTGACACTGGTTTCACTCAGCGCCAGCGTGCTATGGACGAATGCGGGCGAACGCTTCCGCTCCGGCTCATATGAAACCAGCCGCGGCCGCAGCGGGACCTTTCAACAGACCATCAACCGGCAACCTGGTACCAGCCAGAGGCAGACCACCGTTCAAACGGGTCATGGAGTCTGGGCGCAACAATCCAATGCCACCTGGAACCGACAGGCCGGCACCGCCGGCCGCACGACCGTGACCACGGCACCGAACGGGAAGACGGCCACGATTGATCAGAGCGCGGTTCGCAACGGCAACCTCCTGACGGTCGATGGCAGTCGCACGGGTTATGACGGCAAGACTTCCGATTGGAACAGGACCGTCACCGCGAACGGCAATGGCACCGCCTCCGTGAACGGCCAGTACACCCGCCAGAACGGCAACACGATTGATTCCAGTTCGACCGTGACCCGGACCGCGGATGGACATGCCACCGCCGGGTCCTACACCACCAGCACCGGCAAGAGCGGCACGTTCGACACCACCGTGGTCAATAACGATGGTACGCGCACCCAAACGCAAACCGTCACGGGCGCCAATGGCAAAACTGCCAACCGCGTGGTAATCACCACCCGGGATGACAACACGATTGACCGCACCGTCACTACGACCGGGCCGAACGGTAAAACCGAAACGCACTCCGGCAGCGTAACCTTCAACCAATAATTCAACCGTCTGACGAACAGGCTCCGCCGACATTTTACGCGGAGCTTTTTGTCTTTTCCATCATCGGCGGCTCAGTCGCTCCAGCAGTTTTTCGTGAATACCTCCAAACCCGCCGTTGCTGAAGACGCAAACGACGTCACCTCCTTGCGCGTGCCGGGCGACGTGGGAAACGATGGTGTCCACATCCGGCAGATAGGCGGCATTTTTGCCGGAGATTTTTAAATCCTGCATGAGTTTTTCGGGGTCGAGCCGTTCGTTGGCGGCAATCTGCTCCAGCCGGGCAACCTCCGAAACCACCACCGCGTCGGCGTCGGCGAACGCGCCCGCCAGTTCCTGCTGAAAGACGTTTCGGCGCGTCGTGTTGCTGCGCGGTTCGAAGATGGCCCAGATCTTCTCGCGCGGATATTTGATTCGCAGCGCGCGCAAGGTTTCGCGGATGGCCGTCGGATGATGACCGAAATCGTCCACCACGGTCACGCCACCGGCGATGCCGCGCACTTCCATCCGGCGTTTGATGCCCTTGAAAGTGTCGAAGGCGGCCTGGATCTGGTGGTTTTTCAAGCCGCAATGTTTGGCACAGGCGATGACCGCCAGCGCGTTCCGGACATTCAATTCGCCGACCAGATTCAGATGGAATCTAAAGCTCGGAATTTCAAACTCGGTTGCCGTCGGGCCGTAGCGCACGTTGAAGGCGCGAATTTTGTTGTTTTCGCCCAGGCCGAAGCGCTGCACCGGACAATGCGTCACCTGCAGCAGCGGCGCGAGGTTCGGATCATCGCCATTGGCCAGCAACAGGCCGTTGCGCGGCACCAGCCGGATGAAGTGGGAGAAGGTTTTTTTAATCGCGTCCAGGTCGTTAAAAATGTCGGCATGGTCAAATTCCAGGTTGTTGACGATGGCGACCTCGGGCAGGTAATGGACAAACTTGCTCCGTTTATCGAAAAACGCGGTGTCATATTCATCGCCCTCGACAATGAACCATTCGCTGTCCGTGAACCGGGCGCCCTGGCTGAGGTTGTTGGGGATGCCGCCGATGAGGTAGCTCGGGTGCAAGCCGTTGTGCTCAAAGACCCAGGTCAGCAGCGAGGTGGTGGTGGTCTTGCCGTGCGTGCCGGAAACGACGAGTGAACGTTTGCCGCGGATGAAGAATTCCTTGAGCAGCTCCGGCAGCGAGCAATGGCGCAGTTTGTGGTCGAGCACGAACTCCGCCTCGGGGTTGCCGCGAGAGATGGCATTGCCGATGACGACGAGGTCGGGCTTGTGCGCGAGGTTCCGCTCGGCGTAACCGTTCATCACCTCGATTTTCCGTTCGGCCAGAAACGTGGACATCGGCGGATAAACATTCTGGTCCGAACCGGTGATGGCGAAGCGTTTTTCCTTCAGGGCCACGGCAGCCGCGGCCATGGCCGTGCCGCAGATGCCGGTGAAATGGACCGAGTTGATTTCGGATGAAAACATGCCGGTGCATTAAACCAAGAAGCGGCCCGGGCACAAAGTCTTTTGCTCATCGTGGCGAGGCCCGGGCGAGGGTGAGGATTGCCCTGCCGGCGGGAATGTGCGAAAAAACGGAAACTTTTATGCGTTTATCTCAACTTAACGAGCGCAGGCCCTGGCATTGGCTGACCCCAATCGTCCGGCTTGCGCTGGTTGCCGCGTTTGCCGTGAATCTCTCCGTTTGTGCCGCTGACCCGGTTTCTCCCGAAAGTTCACCAAACGTGGACGCCCGCAACGAAGTCACCGCCGGGTCCGGGTTCCTGACCGACTCCCATCGCGCGTTTCCGATCCTGTTCATTGTCGGTGATTCAACGGTTCACAATCCGCAAAAGACCGAACGCGGCTGGGGCGATGTGATTGGGAAATATTTTGACACGAACCGGATTCGCGTGGAAAACCACGCGCTCGGGGGACGCAGCAGCCGCACGTTCCAGACGCAAGGCTGGTGGGACAAGGTTCTGATGGCCGCCAAACCCGGTGACTTTGTAGTGATCCAAATGGGCCATAATGACGGCGGCCCGCTGGACGACACGAACCGGGCCCGCGGCACAATTCGTGGCCTTGGCGACGAGACCCGGCAGATATACAATCCCATCACGCACCAGCCGGAAGTGGTCCACACCTATGGCTGGTACATGCGCAAATATATTTCGGACGCGCGGGCCCGGGACATGACGCCGATTCTCTGCACACCGATTCCGCATTGTCCCCGAAAGCCGGTCAAGGCCGGTGACACAGAAGGTTGGGACTACGTCCGCTTCGCCACCGCCGTCGCCCAAAGTGAACATACCCCATTCATCAATCTGAATGAAATCATCCTGAGCCATTACGCCGGCATGGCTCCGGGGGAAATTAAAGAAAGATATTTCACGGGCGCCGACAACACGCACACCAGCCTGGCCGGCGCCGAGTTGAATGCGCAATCGGTGATCGAAGGCCTGCGCGCCTTGACGAATTGTCCGCTGCGGAATTATCTGTTGCCGGAATAAACCCGGGCAGGAAGAGTGCAGTCATGGGCAGCGGACGATGCCGCGTAGCCGACGCAGGACAGGCGTCGCGCCTGTCTCTCACTTGACCAAATCAGATTGGATGGG
>DATJYM010000078.1:0-14562 GCA_035499615.1 Candidatus Acidiferrales bacterium
GAGTTAGCCTCGCCACCAGTGAGCACTTCCACCCCAGCGACACCACCGGAAACCACTTCACCCGGAAATCATTCCCCCCCGCGGTCGGTGTTTGTCACCACCCACTGGTCGGTCGTGCTGGCCGCGGCGCGCAGCGACACCACCCGCGCGCGCGCCGCGCTCGAAAATCTTTGCCAGACTTACTGGCATCCTCTCTACGCCTATGTGCGGCGGCGCGGTCATTCACCCGAAGACGCCCAGGACCTCACCCAGGAATTCTTTGCGCGGTTGCTGGAGCGCAGTGCCGTGGCCACGGTCGCGCCGGAAAAAGGGCGGTTTCGCTCCTTCCTGCTGGCAAGCATGAACCATTTTCTCGCCGACGAATGGGACAAGGCCCGCGCCCAAAAACGCGGTGGCGGAAAAGTAATGCCGCTCGACCTGCAAAGCGCCGAAACGCGGCTGGGCGAAATCCCGGTGGAAAACTTCACGCCGGAGAGGGCCTTTGAACATCGTTGGGCCATCACCTTGCTCGAAGAGGTTTACCAAAAGCTCGGAGAGGAATACCGCGCCCAAGGCAAAACGGAACTGTTCAACACGTTGCGTGTCACGCTGGCCGGCAAGAGCAACGCCGCGCCCTACGCGGAACTCGCCCGGCAATTGAACATGCAGGAAGGCGCGATTAAAGTGGCCGTGCACCGGTTGCGCCAGCGTTACCGCGCCCTCCTGCGCGACACCATCGCCGATACCGTGTCGAGCCCGGACGAAATCGAGGACGAACTGCGCTACCTGTTCCGAACTTTGGCTGGATAAGGACGTTGCGTCGCTAAAACGTTGGATTGCTGAACCGGCGGCAGGCGTAAATGGCCTCATTTTAACAAGTCAACCATTTAACAATTTAACGGACTCCTGTAACCTTTAGCCGCTAATCCCTTTGTAGTTGGTGAATGAACAGTCTTAACGTGAAAATCCTTGAATCGGGAGAACGGTTATGATGCCACAACCTTTATTTGCCGCATTCCCAGGCAGATGGGAGATTTTTTGGAGCGTGGCCCCTTTCGTACTACTGCTCGTACTGCTGCTGTCGGTAATTGTAACGATCGGTGCAATTATTTACTTCCTGTCCCGACGACGCCAGACGCCTCCGCCCAATCCGCCGGCGGTGCCAACACACCCCATACCCGCTGAAACCACCAAAGCAGTTCCCGGTAACTGTCCTCATTGCGGGAAATCGGTGCCGCCGTCAGCACCGGGCGGTATCTGCCCCGAATGCATGCTGAAGGCCGGGTTGGCCACCCAAACGGAGGGCGCCACCGCCGCTGGCCCGCATGGAACCAAAGTCGTGCAGCCCCCGCCCGCGCCGGCCGAAATCGCGGTGTTGTTTCCCCATCTGGAAATTCTCGAATGTCTTGGGCGCGGCGGCATGGGCGTGGTTTACAAGGCGCGTCAGCCGCGCTTGAACCGCTATGTCGCCCTGAAAATCCTGGCGCGCGAAAAGGAGCAGGACGCGCAGTTCGCCGAGCGGTTCACGCGCGAAGCCCAGGCGCTCGCACGGTTGAATCATCCGAACATCGTCACCGTCCACGACTTTGGCACCGTGGAACAGGTTTCCAGCCCGCCTTTATCTGAAGGGCAAAGCGAGAAATCGGAGACAGGCAAGCTGCCTGTCCTGCACTATTTGCTGATGGAATTCGTGGACGGCCTGAATCTGCGACAATTGTTGCAGGCTCGAAAGATGCCGTCGGACCAGGCGCTGATGATTGTGCCAAAAATCTGCGAAGCCCTCCAATACGCGCATGAGCAAGGCGTCGTCCACCGCGACATCAAGCCCGAAAACATTCTGCTCGATAAATCGGGCCGGGTGAAAATCGCGGATTTCGGAATCGCCAAGATGTTGGGTGACGAGCCCGGCCAACAGACGCTCACCGGCGCCAAAGAGGCAGTGGGCACACCACATTACATGGCGCCGGAGCAGATTGAAAAACCGCTGTCGGTGGATCATCGTGCGGACATTTATTCACTCGGCGTTGTGTTCTACGAAATGCTCACCGGCGAACTGCCGCTGGGAAAATTCCAGCCACCGTCGAGCAAAGTTCAGATTGATGTGCGCCTGGATGAAGTGGTCCTGCACGCGCTGGAAAAAGAGCCGGAACGCCGTTACCAGCAGGCCAGCCAGGTTCGAACCGCCGTGGAGACAATCGCGGCCACGTTACCGGGCGGCAGCCCTTCGAATCAGAATATCCCAGTCCAAACGGCAGCGGAAATCGAGGCGGTTCGTAAACGCCTGAAAATTCCGGCCCGCGGATTGATCGCCTCAGCCGTGTTGCAACTGCTCTTCGCCCTGGGGTTGCTGATCTTCGCCGTTCCGGGGGTGGCCCGCGAAAGCGGCGGCTTGATCGGGGTTGCGGTCATTGGCTTCATCGTCGTCGGTTTCCTGATTCCAACCGCGGTGGTTCTGGCCGGGGTGACGAACATGTTGAAACTGCGCCGTTACACCTTCACCGTGGTGGCGAGCGTGGTGGCGGCGGTCGCCGGGCCGGGTGCGATTCTGGGTCTGCCATTTGGAATCTGGGCGTGCGTGGAACTGTTCCGCCCCGAGGTGCGGGCGGCCTTCGCGTCAAATCGCGTGCCTACGGGATTTGCGGCCACGTCGGATTCCGGGAAAATGAATTTGGCGCGATCCCAGGTTAAACGCCCGGCCATCGGGCTGGCGATTACCGGCGCACTGAACTGGGCGGTCTTCACCTTGGTCCTCGTCGTTTCCAAACTGAAGCCTGCCGGCTTGATGGTGCCGGCCGCGGTGGTCAATACGCCAATCGCGCTTTTATTGGTTTGTCTCCTGGCGATGGCCCTTAGCGGTTTCATCATTTACGGCGCTTTGAAAGTAATGCGGCTGGAGCGGTGGAGCGCAGGAGTTGCCGGCGGCATTCTGGCCATGTTTGTCGCGCCGTCCAATATCATCGGTTTGCCGATCGGGATTTGGGCGCTGGTAGTGTTGAACCGTCGCGAGGTGCGGGCGGCCTTCGAGGCGAATCGTCAGGCGGACGACAAAGCAACCTCGCTCCCCGTTGAAAATCAGGAACCGCCGCCAGCCATTCCCATGTCCGCTGTGGAATCCTGGCTGGCACAGATGGACGATGGCAACTATGCCGGGAGCTGGGAAACGGCCGCGCCATATTTTCAACGCGCCATGGCGAAAGAAGAATGGATTGGCCGCTTGAAAAAAGCCCGTTACCCTCTTGGCCAGGTCATTTCCCGCAAATTTGCCTCAAGTCAGTTCAGCGTTTCGGGAACCCGATTGGTTTTGAAGTTTGCCGCGGCTTTCGACGGCCTGCTGGCGGCGACGGAAACGGTAACCTTCGCCCGGCAAGCCGGTGGCGAATGGCGGGCGATTGGCTATCTCGTTCGTCCCGCAGAAGATAAGAAGTCAAAGCTCGACCATTTCTGGCGCTTCATCGTCATTGTTTTTCTCGTGATTCCAACCCTTGGTTTGTTGAGCAGCATCGCCCTCCAAAATTTCCTCAAAACCGGCGGCAACGCACAACCTGCCTTCAAATCCGATTACGTTGGCCAGGCCTGGTTTCCAGAAGGCGATTCGATTGAACTCACTTCGGTGGAACGAACCCCGGAACACATGACGGTCAGGGGCCATTATAATCTGGTCAGCCACGACGGTGCGAAATTGGCGTTTTACGTCACAACGACAAATAAAAATGTTCCCGGAGGCAACGGTGAAGAGCGGCCGATTTCCAAAGGGCGTGGAGATTTTACCTTGTTTTATTTACCTCCCATTTCCGGTCTGCCTCACGTCTCGATGTATAGTGCCGACGGTCATTGTTTCGCCAGTCTCTATTTCGGCACCCAGGCCGAAGCGCTGGAAGAAAGCAAGGCTGGTTGGATCACTAATGCGTCCTCCGCTTCCACTCTCCAGTTTCGGCTTGTTCTGCCAACCGATTCCACTGAACCGGCGGACTGGCTGTCGTCAGTTTCCAGCCGCGAGCGGCTCCAACTTTCGCGCCAGGTCCTGCTCGATGACACCGCCATCGCCCAGGCCGGTGTGGATTTTGATCCATTCGGAGTGCGGATGATTGAAATCCGTTTCACCGACGCAGGTGCAAAACAATTTGAAGCCATCACGGCGACCAACATTGGACACCAACTGGCAATCGTTTTTCGCGGCCGGGTGCTTTCCGCCCCGGTGATTCAATCGGTTATCCCCGGCGGCGAGTGCCAGGTTACCGGTCTCACGAATGCCAGCAATGTCAATAGCATCGTGGATTACCTGAACCGGACGACAACGCCAACGGCTGAGGCCTGGAAATTTTCCATGCCTCATGAACGAGTCCTTCCTTTCAAGCCCTTTCCGAGTGCCTGTTATGGCTGGCTGGATTTGGATTCCGGGATGATCTTGACCAACTCATCGGTGGATTGGGTGACGCGCATTGGTTACGAATGGCTTCGCACCAACGGCCTGGATGTGGTCGCCAGCGAATCATCCAAACATTATCCGACATTAATTGGTTTTGACTTGGCTATTGCACCTGCACCCACCAACGGCTGGGACATCGTTACCACGGCTGACGTGGCGAACAACTGGGCACTACTCCGGGATGAACCACGTCAGAAGCAAGTTTTTGGGGCACTGCCTGGACAATCTGATACGTTCTTTTTCCAAACCCGGGAAGCCGGGAAAGGTATTTTGCAAATTCTCGGTGTTACCGATAACCCGCGCGGTGTGAAGGTCCGCTATAAACTGGTGCAGGCTACCCAACCCGGTGAGATCATCGATCCGGCCACCGGCCTGCCAACTGTTCGTGGCAACACGAATCTTAATCCCAACACTGGACTCCCGCTTCCCGCCGGCGCAACCAACACCGCAATCGATTCGGTCACCGGCCTGCCAATGTCTCCTGGCGAAAGTGGAGCCATTGACCCTGTTACTGGACTCCCCGTGACTCCCGCCGCAACTAAGGGGCGATAAACACCGTCGTCGCAGAAGACTCGCCGGCGCTGATTGACTACGGCGATGGAAAAAGATGGTCATTGGCGCGCAGCGAGGTATTACATCAAATGATTCGGTCAACTTAAACATCAACCAAAGAATGAGTATGAAAGGTCCACTGCTGGTTGCATTTGTCACCGTCATCATCCTGCTGGCCATCTGGGATGGTGTCTGGAAACTGATCGCCCTGTGGAAAAGCGCGCGCCACGATCAACTGGCCTGGTTTATCTGCCTGGCCATCTTCAACACCGTCGGCATCCTGCCCATCCTCTATATACTATTCTTCCAGAAGAACGACACAGAGCCGCCGCAGATCCGAGATTCGGCTGGATGATGTCATTAAAAAATTGACAACTCGCCATAGTTTTGCTAAAAAACGTCACGTCGAATACGACAATAATACCAAGAATTGCAGCAATCGGGCCTGCTACACAAACAAAGGTTCAATCATGAAAGTAACAATCAAAACCATCGCCGGTTTAACGGGTCTCGCGGGACTCTTAATTGGAAACTCGGTATTCGCGACAAATTTGATTCTCAACCCTGGGTTCGAAACTGGCAATTTGGCGGATTGGACCACACTGGGTGCAGGCTCCGGAGCATCGAATACAATGTCGTTCGACAACGGTCCGTCAGCCCCTGGAACATACAGCGTGCTTATGGTTAATTCGATGCCGGCCAACAATCTTGCCCTCCAGCAGAGTACAGCCTTGGGCGATGCGGTTCCGGGCTTGGTGAACTATTCATTCGATCTGAAAGGTTTCGTTTCAATAAACGGCGGGGTGGCCTTTGTTCATATCTGGGACATCAACGCCACGGGCGGGGTCATTGATCAGGGACCGGGACTGCTGGGCCCTTACTTCCCCTCGACTTCCAGTTGGACCACAATCAGCGGTTCGTTCACCGCGCCCGCCAGTGTGAATCACTTTGAAATCGAGTTTGATTGCACGACTGGCGCGGCCAATGGCAGTACCGAAGCCATCGAAGTTGACAATGTGTCGCTGACCCAGGTTCCGGAGCCGGCCACCCTTTCTTTGGCCGCGCTGGGGCTGCTTGGGGTCTGGACAATTCGCCGCAGCCGGAAAGCCTGAGGCACTTTTGGAACCACTTAATAGCAGATGGGAACAAAGAGCCTGTGGTAGCAGGCTCTTTTCTTTGTGTCTGGCCGACAGCCGGGTGCCATTGAGGTAATTATGTCCGTTAAAAGAATCGCAATGTATTTAATGAATCGTTCAGTGCGCCATGTGCGAGCGTTGGTGGGCGTCCTGGCGTTTGTTACCAGTATGGGCGTGGTCAACGCTCAAGTTCATCTCGGCGTTCAGCCCGGTATGCAATTAAGCTGGCTCACGAACACGAAGGACACCTATCACCTGCAATGGTCCTCCAATCCCTTAAGTACCTGGACGGACCTCATCATAGTGGGCGGCAATGGCATGACGAATACGGTTTATGATCCCGTACCGAGCGGGACACGTCTTTACCGGGTCCTGGACATCGTTCCGGGTACGCCTGCGGTTTCCGCCAACCAGGTGGTAAATGGAGGATTTGAAAACGGGAGCGGAGCCGGCGCCAGCAATTGGACCGTGGATACGGCTGCGGGCGGCCCGGTGTACGGAGTCCGCACGAACGACAACCCCCACGGCAGCGGCTCGTTTGATTTCCAGGTTTATCTGGCCAGCACGGGGGCGGGTCCGGTCGTTCAGTTTAATCAAGTGGTCCCGGTGACGGGAGGAACGGTCTACCCGTTCACTTTCTATGCCGACCGGTTGATGGAAAGCGCCGGAGATAGCGACCAGTGGCGAATTCTGTGGAATGCCGGAGGAGACACCGGTTACCAAACTTTCAATCCCGGAAACAATTCCTACGGTTTGATCAGCAACTCCGTTACCGCTCCGGCCGCCGCCACGTCCGGAACAATCTATTTCCATTGTGCAGGCGCAGCGAGTCCGAGCCTGTCGGCCACGATAGATATCGATGACGTCACGCTCGGGAGCGGGGTTTCCAGCCCGGGAACCCCCGCCGTAACCAACATTTCACAGCCAACCACGTTACCCGTCGCGCAAATCAGTTGGCCCAGCATCTCCGGTATGGAGTATCAGCCCGAGTCCACCACCAACCTTGGAGCGGGACCTTGGCGCACCAACTTCCCCATGATCGTGGGCGACGGCACCACCAAGTCCTTCCTGACCCCGATGACCAACAGCGCGATGTTCGTACGTCTGCTCATTCCGCCGGTCGTTGTCCTGCCCCCGTCAAATCTGCAACAGGTTCCGTCGGGAACCACCAATGCCATCGGCCTGACCTGGAACGCCAGCACGTCACCGGGGGTGACCGGCTACGAAGTTTTCTATAGCGATACCAACGGTACGACGACCAATTCCATCAACGTTGGCCTGGTGACCAGCACCGTCATCTCCGGATTGACTTCCGGCGATACGTATTGGGTATGGATTATTACCCTCAGTTCCAATGGTCCGAGCAATCCGTCCGCCCCCATCCAGGCTCAAGTGACCAACAACAGTGGTGGCGTGGTGTGGTCCACTGACTTCAGCAGCGGCGTGATCGATCCCGGCACGTGGACTTATGACGTTGGCGGCGGCGGTTGGGGCAATGGCCAATTTGAATATGACACCGCGCAACACGGAAACACTTACATCACCAACGGAAATCTTGTAATTGAGGCCGACCGCACTAATTATTGGGGAAACTCTTTCACGTCCGCGCGCATGCTCACCCAGGGACGATTCGCATTCAAATACGGTAATATCGAAGCCCGGATCAAAGTCCCGGATACGGCCAACGGTTTGTGGCCGGCCTTTTGGATGAGGGGCAACAATTCCGGCGCCATCGTTTGGCCCAACTGCGGGGAGCTGGACATTATGGAGTTGGGCGCCGCCGCCGGCATCACCTCGAATATTCAGCAGGAACTGATTGACTGCGCTTTGCACTACTCGGATATCAACACGAATCCCGTTAATGTCGCCGCCTGGCTCACGGCCCCGGAAAACCTGTCCCTCGATTATCATCTCTACCAGATGTCATGGACGCCGACCAACATCACATTTTCGCTCGACAATGTTCCCTACGGATCCTGGGATACCACAAGCATCAGCATGTTTCAGCAGCCGATGTTTCTGATTCTGAACATTGCCATCGGCGGGTATAATCCGTCCTACACGGGGATCTACAGTCCGGGCGCAGTGACGGCCTCTTTTCCGGCCACGATGGACGTTGATTACGTCAAGGTGACCGACAACGGGTTTACGCAACTGTATTTCGGCGATAATTATGCTGAAAACGGTAACTTTGGAGTTTTTACCGAAACCACGCCAATCAACGACTCCCTGACTTATGGAACCGGCCTGGAGCCGGGGTTTGTCTACGGAACCAATGCCGCACTGTACATCTGGAATAACATGACCCCGAGCGTCACCCCGCCGGCGCCTTCCGAAGGAACCAACTGCTGGTCATTCGATATTGCCGGAGGTAATTGGTTCGGCATGGGAGTCTTTCTGCCGAATTTCCGCAATATGAAGAACTACTCCGACGGATATCTCCACTTTGACATTCGCACCACCGCGGGGGACGCCACGCCCATGCAAGTGGGAATCCAAAGTTGCGTGGCCGGCCAGCTGGCCGGTGATGCCGCCAACTTCACCCTGCCGTTGGGAACCGACCAGACCTCGGAGTTCGGTTTTGCTCATGACGGCCAATGGCATTCGCTGAAAATCCCCTTGAACCGGTTCGCCAACATCGATTTCCGCACCGTGAATCAGTTGTTCCAGATCTCAAGCATCGGCAACACGACTTCTCCCCTGAACCTGTCCATTGACAATGTCTGGTGGGAACCCAGCGCCACCCGGGTGACCCCTCAGAATGGTGATTTCGGCGTCTTCACCGAGACAGCGTCACACATGAACGCGGGATCATTTTCTCTGGGCACCCAGGGCAACTTTTTCGTCTGGGCAAACACGATGGTGCCGGCCACGCAACATCCGTATGAAGGCACCAACGACATCAGCCTTGCCTCGGCCGGGGCTGGTTGGACGGGAATGGCCTTCACGCCAAACATAAAATACAACCTGACCGCGTTCAGTTACCCGGGTTGTAATTTGGAATTTGCCATGAAGACCACCTCCGCCACCGCGTTCATGATTGGCATGAAGAGTGGCAACCTCGATGGGGTTGGTCAGAAATGGATCACGTTTTCGGGACCGGGGAGCGACCCGTACGGGTTTGTTCGCGATGGTGCCTGGCATCTGGTGAACATACCGATGTCCGATTTCGGCCCGGAAGTGGATCTGTCTGCGGTCAGCCAGTTCTTCGAGATTTTGAGCCAATCGGCGGCCATCTCCAGTATCGAATTGGACGATATCCACTTCACGAACGGCGGAGCAGCTTCATCACCAGACCAATAAAATGGAACGATGCAGTTGAATGTGACGGACCATGCCGCGCCACCAAGGTCGGACCGGCGTCGCGCGGGCAGCGTCAACCAAACCATGAGGGCCTCAATGACGGCTTCCTGATTTAAAGCTTGGAGTTCCGCGTTCAAGCGGTACGGGCTGCCTGAAGGTAGAACTCCGTGGAGATCCAAGACCGAACCCCCGCTGACTCCGGCTTGCGCTTTTGCGGGATTGGGTTAGGCTGCGCGAACGGTGAGCACTTCAACCCCAGCCACGCCGTCCGAAGCCACTCCGCCCGAAAATGTTGCGTCCCGGCAACCGGCATTCGTCACCACCCACTGGTCGGTCGTGCTCACCGCCGGGCGCACCGATACCACCCGCGCCCGGGGCGCGCTCGAACGACTCTGCCAGACCTACTGGTATCCGCTTTATGCCTATGTGCGGCGCCGGGGAAATTCCCCGGAGGATGCCCAGGACCTGACCCAGGAATTTTTCGCGCGCCTCCTGGAACACAACTGGATCGGCCGGGCCGACCAGCAGCGGGGACGGTTCCGTTCCTTTCTCCTGTCGGCCATGAACCATTTTCTGGCCGACGAATGGGACAAGGCCCGGGCGCAAAAACGCGGCGGCGGCCTCGCACCCCTGCCGCTGCAATTCGACACAGCGGAAACCCGTTACTGCCACGAACCGGCCGACCCCGTCACGCCGGAACAGAATTATGAACGCCGTTGGGCCTTGACCCTGCTCGATGAAGTCCTGCGGCGCTTGCGCACCGAGTATGAACAGGATGGTCGGGGTGAACTTTTTGCCGCCTTGCACCCCTGCCTGGTGGGTGACCGGACTTCACAACCTTACGCCGAACTGGCCGAGAAGCTGGGTATCAGCGAAGGCACCGTGAAGTCCGCCGTTCACCGTCTCCGCCAGCGCTATCGCCAGCTGTTGCGTGATGAAATTGCGCAAACCGTGGCCGAACCCGGCGAGGTGGACGAGGAATTGCGGCATCTGTTTGCCGTGCTTTCATGAATTTATGATTTACGATTTGTAGCACGACGGCGTACCTCGCGAACAATCGTAAATCATAAATCGTAAATCCCTTGCAACCCTTTGCCCTTTTTTCCTAAGTAATACTTGGAAGAAACAGTGATTAACAGTATTGAATACATCAAACGCTTAATCTGAAATAAACTCATGAAACCAATATTCATTTCCCTGTTCGTCGGCCTCCTGGCCATGACCCTGTTCACCGGCTGTGTATTGAATCTGGGTGGCGGTGGAAAGACCAGCCCGGCCTGCCATGAGACGACTCCGGTGGCCGGCCAGCCGATGGTTGCCCCCACGCTCGGCCAGCAATTGATGGATCTGCAAAAGGCAAAAGATGCCGGCGTCATTACCGACACGGAATACCAGGAACAAAAGGCCAAATTGCTCGGGACCAAATAAGCGATGACGAAGTCCGCAAACCCACGGCGATATTATGGAAACAATGCGAATCTGCCCAAATTGCCGAAAACCGCTGCCGCCGGATGTTCCGCTGGGGTTGTGCCCGGAGTGTCTGATCAAGTCCGGCTTCCCGACGGAGAGCGGAACGGGGGCGCCAGGTGAAGCGGCGGGTGCGCGATTCGTGCCGCCGCCGGTCGAGGAAATCGCCCAGCTCTTTCCCCAACTGGAAATTCTGAGCCTCATCGGCAAAGGCGGCATGGGGGCGGTTTACAAGGCGCGGCAGCCCATGCTGGACCGTTTTATCGCGTTGAAAGTGCTTCCGCCCGCCGTCGCCGGTGACCCGGGTTTCGCCGAACGGTTCAACCGCGAAGCGCGCGCGCTGGCCCGCCTGAATCATCAGAATATCGTCGCCGTTTATGATTTCGGCAAGGCGGGGAACCTGCATTACCTCCTGATGGAATTTGTGGATGGCACCAACCTGCGCCAGGTCGAGCAGGCCGGAAAATTGTCGTCGGAACAGGCGCTGACGATTGTGCCGAAAATCTGCGAAGCGCTCCAATACGCCCACGACCAGGGCGTCGTTCATCGCGACATCAAACCGGAAAACATCCTGCTCGACAAATCCGGTCGCGTGAAGATCGCTGACTTTGGCATCGCCAAAATGGTCGGACTGGGAGAGACGGACGTTTCGCTGACCGGTGCGAAGGACGTGGTGGGCACCCCGCATTACATGGCGCCCGAACAGATCGAGAAACCGCAGGAGGTGGACCACCGCGCCGACATCTATTCGCTGGGCGTCGTCTTCTACGAAATGCTGACGGGCGAATTGCCCCTGGGCAAGTTCGCCGCGCCCTCCACGAAGGTTCACGTGGATGTGCGCCTGGACGAGGTGGTCTTGCACACTCTGGAAAAGGAGCCCTCGCGCCGCTACCAGCACGCCAGCCAGGTAAAGTCGGATGTGGAAACGATCACGGGCACCGCGGGACCCGGGGGCAGGGCTGGAGCGGGCCAGACCAACAGCGACAAGGCCATACTGCCGGCACTTTTGCTGGCCTTTCCCTTCGGCCTGTTCGGCGCTCATCGGTTTTATGTTGGAAAGATCGGAACTGCATCTACGCAACTGGGGGCCTTCATTGGCTGTATCCTCCTGACCATCGGCTGCGCGACCGGCGCCCCTCAACCGATAACGGGACTTTTACTGGGATTCCTGGCTTTCGGATGCTTCATCTGGGCGATCATGGATTGGATTTTGATTCTCTGCAAAGCCTTTACCGATGGCCAGGGAAGGAGAATGACTCACTGGCTCCACCCGCAAAACGGCAATTTGAAGACCGGCACCAGCCCGATGACCGGTCCACCGTCCGGCCCGCCGCCGGGTGGGGCCGCTCCTCCGGCCGGCACCAGCCCGCCACCGCCACCCATCGGACCTGAGAAATCAACCGTGGCCGCCACGGGTATGATTGTGGCACCGGCCGTGGGTCTCATGGTGGTCGGCCTGTGGAAGTTGCTTTCTGCCCTGACCGCCATGATGTTCCTCTCCGGCCATGCTCACGGGCTGGAATCGATGTTGGGCCAAATTGACATCGGTCCGTTTTTCGGCATGGCTGACGCCGGCCTGGTGTTTTTCAAAGTGATTCCGGCGTTGTTGATTTTGTTCGGCGCTTTTCAAATGTTGCAGCTCCGGAGTTACGCCTGGTCGATCGCCGCTGGTATCTTGTCCATCGTCATTTGCAGCCTCATCGGTTTGCCCATTGGAATCTGGGCGCTGATTGTGCTGGCGCGTCCGGATGTAAAGGAGACGTTCGCGAATGCTGCGCGTTCCGGTTTGCCCAGGATAAATCCATGGCCATGGGCTTTGGGTGCGGTGTGTGTAGCCGGCCTGGCCATGATCATCGCGCTCGGGGTGAAACTTGCCGGTGAAACGCCGGATGTGACCGTAACGGGTATTGTCACCGACGCTGCCACCGGACAGGCCATCGCCGGCGCACGGGTGGACGACAATCGTAAGGGCGCCGATGCGAACGGAGAGCCCGCTCAAGTCTGGACGGATACCAACGGCCACTACGAGTTCAGCACGCGGTATGACGAACACACCGTAGCCGCGTCCGCTCCCGGTTATGAAGCCAGACTATCCACCTTGCGCCCCAAAGTCTTTGCGTTCGCACGGAACGTCAGCATGAATTTCCGTTTGCAGCCGGAACCTCGCACGACCCAGTCCGTCGCGGCCAACGTGGAAACAAATCAAACGCCTCCCCCCGCGGAAACTGCTCCTCAAGCTGCAGCCGTGGCGGCCGTAACGGCCACGCCTCCGCCAGCCGCCACCGTGCCGGTTTTCCAGCCAATTCGTATCAAAGCGGGCACGTTCAAGCCCTTGGTGGATCATGATGGCAATCTATGGTTGCCGGATCAGGGTTTTGCCGACGGGGATACCGTGGAACGTCCTTACGTGGCGATCGCCAACACCCGCGACCCGGAGCTTTACCGTAGCGAACGGTACGGTATGACCTCATTTTCGTACCCTGTGCCTAACGGCAAATACGTGGTAAAACTCCATTTCGCCGAAACCTACGAGGATATTACCGGTCCGGGCAAACGGGTGTTTACGTACATTGTGGAAGGACACGAGTTCAAGGATTTCGATGTCTGGGCCGAGGCCGGCGGCGCCCAACGCGCCTTTGTCCAGACCGTCACCGTGGAAGTCAGCGACGGCAGGCTGGACATTTACTTCATCCACCAGCAACAAAATCCCCAAATTAATGGAATTGAAATCCTGCCGGCGCCGGCTGCTGCCATAACACCATCATCCACCGACAGCAATTCCGGGTTGACCATGGACATCTCGTCGCAAAACGGGCGGGTGGTCATCGCCACCACCAACGGCACATTGTCCGCCGACAAGGTCCAATTTGCGACCGTCAAAGGTCAATCGACCATGACCGCCTCAAAGATCGACCTCAAGTTATCCCCGGTCACTTTGGTTCCGTCCGCGCCGCCGCCGCCATCCGCCCCGTCGGCAACGGCGAACGGTGAAGTACCAGCCCCGGCAAAGTCCGCCGGAATCTTGAACCAACCCGGTTCGCACCCGGAAAAAACCATTGGCAGCCTTTCAACAACTGATCCGTATCAACAGGATTTCAACCGGACGCTCCCGCTCTCCGCCCGGGGCCGGCTCCGCCTTGACAATGTCAATGGCCGGATTGAGATCGCCGGGTGGAACCGGAACGAAGTGGTCATCCGGGCCCTCAAACACGGCAGAACCCAGGAGAGTGTCGAAGCCACCGAAATCAAAGTGGATGCGTCGCCGGATGAAATCTCCATCCATACCCGGGAACCAGTCAATAAAACCGGTTCCTCGGGATTTTGGTCCTGGTTCGGAATCGGCGGAAACGACAAGGCGAACGTGGATTATGCCATTCAAGTTCCCCGTCACGCCCAGCTCGCCAATGTCTCCAGCGTCAATGGCCGGGTTGAGATTAACAACGTCGACGGCGACATCGAAGCGTCCACGGTCAACGGCCAGGTGCAAGTCCAGGGCGCAGCCGGCAGCGTGAAACTTTCGACCGTCAACGGCGGAATTGAAACGGAGTTGGTTTCGTTGGGTGGCAGCCAATCCGTGTCCCTCACGACCGTCAACGGGGCCATCAAGGCCATTCTGCCGGTGAACGCCGACGCGGAAGTCACCGCCGATACCGTCAACGGTGGAATGAGCAGCGACTTCCCCGAGTTGGTTGTGAAAAA
>DATJYM010000079.1:0-16012 GCA_035499615.1 Candidatus Acidiferrales bacterium
TTCGAGTATATTGAGGTCTTTTATAATCGCTGTCGCCTGCACAGCTCTCTGAATTTCCTTTCGCCCGTTGACTTCGAAAACCAAAACAACTAAGTCATGAGCCAGCTCTCTTTCAGTGTCCGCTTTTTTGAAGCAAGCCCAAAATCTTAATCTTTCTCTTAATCTTTTTCCTCCAGTGTTCTCCGTGTCTCTGCGGTTAAATTCGTGCCGATCCGTGTAATTCGTGTCAAAGATTCTTTGTGCTTTTTTGCAGCTGTTGGCCGTTCGTGTTTTACGTTGTTAATCCCTGAATCCTGATCTCCGGTCTTTTCTGCGTTCTTGGTGTCTTGGCGGTTAAATCATATCCTCGTTCCCTCCGTTTGCTTCTGTAAGGTTTGGTTTGAAGGTTCTGTGCCTTCTGTGCCTCTTTGCGGCTATTCGGTTTTACGCCATGTCTAATAAATCCGTGTCATCCGCGGTTAAATTCTGTCTTCGGGCTTCGTCCCCTTCGCGATCTTCGCGCGACAGCCGCCTTTTCTCTTCCTCGTGAAACGTCGGCCCTTGACGCGACTCTGGTCCTTCCGAGTCGGCGTAACTGCCGGGTTGTCACCCCATTGTTGCTTGTCTTTTTCCCTTTTTGAGCCCATACTGGCTTCCATAGAACCAGCACAGCCGGGAAACCCGAAAAATCTCGATTTGTCTTATGAGAAATTTTCAACCGTCCTTGATTTTAGCCGTTGCCCTGACCATATCGCTGGCCGCCGCGCGCATCGATGGCGCCATTACGTTCACCACGTTGGTTTCATTTAATGGAACCAACGGCGCAAACCCGCAGTGTAATCTGGTCCAGGGGCCGAACGGCAATTTTTTCGGCACCGCGCCCAATGGCGGCGCGAACACCAACGGCACCATTTTTGAGATCTCCGGCGACGGCAGCTTTTTCACCAATTTCTACTCCTTCAGCGGGGGCACGAATGGCGTCGGGCCGGTGGGTGCTTTGATTACGGGTACGGACGGCAATTTCTACGGCACGACCTTTGCCGGCGGTGTGAGCAATTGCGGCACCATCTTTCAAATTTCCACCAACGGCGTTTTCACCAGCCTGGGCTGGTTGAGCGGCTCGAATGGCGCCAGTCCCATCGTTGCCCTCACGCAGGCGGCGGATGGCAGTCTGTATGGCGCCGCGAAGTATGGCGGGCCTTATACCAATGTGACGCAAGGCGGCGCCGGCTACGGCACCATATTCAAACTTTCGACCAATGGCACACTGACCACGCCGGTCCTGTTCGCCAATACCAACGGCGCGAATCCCGCCGCCCTGGTGCTGGGCGACGACGGTAATTTCTACGGCACGACCGCCTGGGGCGGAAACGTCAGCGTGTTCAAACTGGGTTTCGGCACGATCTTCCGACTGAGTCCGGATGGGACGTTCACCAATCTTTACATTTTTACCGGCGGCGCCAGCGATGGCGGGTTTATTTATGCCAATTTAATTCAAGGCAGCGATGGCAATTTTTATGGCGCGGCCTTCAATGGCGGCGCGCACCAGGGCGGCGACATATTTCGGTTCACGCCGGATGGGACGGTCACCAATCTGTACTCGTTCACCGGCCTGCTTGACGGTGCGTGGCCCTATTCCGCGCTCATCCAGGGCAGTGACGGTAATTTCTACGGTACCACTTACAAATATGGCGGTGCCAGTGTAGGCACCATTTTCCAGATGACTCCGAATGGCAATCTGACGCCATTGATATCGTTCAGCGGAACAAGCGGGTCCTATCTGGGCGCGAATCCGCAAGGGTCGTTGGTGCAGGGGAGTGATGGCAATTTTTACGGGACAACCTACGCCGGTGGTCTCTACAACAAAGGCACGGTCTTCCGCCTCAGCCTTCCCCTCCCGCCGGTCTTCACATCCGTCACGAAGACGGGTGGCGCGGTGACCCTGGATTGGACTTCGGTGGCCGGCCAGACTAATCAATTGGAATACTCCACCAATCTGGCGCTGGGCATCTGGAACAATGTGGGCAGCGCGGTGGTGGCCACCAATGGCACCATGTCGGGTTCCGATCCCGCCCCGACCGATCCGCAACGGTTTTACCGGGTGCTGGTGCAGTAAAGGGTGGAGGGCCTTGCTTCGTCAATGCCCAAATGGGGAAGCGACGAAGCGCTTCCCTCCCATTCTATTTCGCCGACGTCTTCGCCGCCTCAATCAATTCCCAGAACTTGGGATTTTCCTGGAGGGCCTCGTCTTCGGCCGTCTTGAGGCCGGTCCGGAAGTAGAAATCCTTGAGCGTGTGCCGGCTGAGAATGCGGTGCACCAGCACCCCCAGGTCGTGTCGTTCAAAATAAACGCGGTAATCGCCGACGCGAAACCGGTGCAGGATGCGTCCGCTCCGCTCCAGCTTGCCAAATTCGTCCAGCTCCGTCCCGCGCACCTGTTGCGGCAGACCGCGAAAATCGCCGAGAATCTGCAATTGCAGTTCCTTGGGCATCCGCGCCAGTTCGGCGGCGCTCGTTGGCGTGAAGATGATCTGAAACGTATTCACTTACAGTTGAGGGTGAGGGTTGAGCGTTGAGGGTTGAGAGTCAATCGCAAAAGTTGAGGGATCGTATTTTGGATTTACCATCTGCGATTTGCGCGCTGCCTCACGTTGTCGCAGGGGCTCGTAAATCGCAAATCGTAAATTCCCCGAAGCTTTCAACCTTCAACTCGCAACCTTCAACCAGCGAGTGGTAGCGCGTACGGGAATCGAACCCGTCTTTCCGGATTGAGAATCCAGCGTCCTAACCGATAGACGAACACGCCATTGGAGCCATCTTACTGTGCCCGCCGACAATCTGTCAATGTCGGCAGGAACCAGGGCTGCGGGTCGATTTGCTGTCTGGGTGGAGCGAGCGTCATCGCGAATCGGCTCGTCGGTAACCTCGCCCCACCGAAATGACCCAATACCTGTACAGGGTGGCTCCTCATTTCTGATTGGCGGTATACGATTTACGCGCCGCGAACGGGTCAGGAATGACTTCGTAAATCGTAAATCAAATATCGTAAATTATTCGACGTCTTCGCCCAGCTCCACGTTCCAGTAGGCGAGATCAATGAAATGCTTCCAACTGTCGTGCCGGTGCAGGCTGAAGTTGATTTGCACGAACGGCCGCCATTTCGGGCGCTTGGGTTTGCGGATGAGATGCAGCGCGGCCTCCTGCGGGGTCCGGTTGGCCTTCTGGGTGTTGCACTCGATGCAGGAGCAAACGATGTTTTCCCACGTCGTCGGCCCGCCCCGATCGCGCGGTATCACATGGTCCAGGTTCAGGTCTTTCCGGTCGCACACCCGCCCGCAATATTGGCAGGTGTTCTTGTCCCGCTCGAATATGTTGTGGCGCGTGAACTTGACCTCCTTTTTCGGCAGCCGATCGTAAATGAGGAGGAGGATGATGCGCGGCACGCGGATGCGGAATGAAATGGCATGAACGGATTCCTCGTGCGGCACGTTTTGCGAAAGGTCACGCCATTCGTCGAAATCAAACGTATGAAACGAACCGTCGTTGCCGTCCAGGACGACCTGGGCATGGCCTTGAAACAATAACGTGAGCGCGCGCCGGGCAGTGCAGACGTTGACCGCCTGCCACAACCGGTTCAATACAAGCACGTGCTGGTTCAGCGCGGTATTCATGGCTTCAGCCGCACGAACCTTAACAAAAACGCCAAAGCGGGTCAATGCCGGGCAGTGGTACGTTTTGCGACTTTCGGTGGGGCGAGCGTCCTCGCGAGCCGGCTCGTCAGTAGCCTCGCCCCACCAAAACGTAACAGTAACCAATGCCGGGTAATGTCCTGATTTGAAAGTAGGGCACGACGTAAGGAGTGCTTGCTCCGACGACTTGTTAACTCGTCGCCTACAAATCAGGACACAACCCTATGCCGCGATGCCGGTCCAGTGCCGCCGTGTCTGCGATTTTTGGACGACGGGATTTAAGGTTTCCGGGGTGGGGGTTCCCGCAGCGGCAGGCCTGCACGAAAACGCTCCAGCAATCGCTGATCTCTTTCCGCCTGGTCCGTCAACCCGGCCGCCATGGCGAGCTGCTCCGCCGCCGCCTCCGCGGCTTGTGCTTCCTGAAACCGGCCGGCCTCGGCGTAGGCCGCCGCCAATGTCTCGAGGAACATCGGCTGGCGTAGTTGCGTCAACTGGCAGGCCCGTCCCGCCAACTTTACCGCTTCGGGCCCGTTTCGCAGTCCGTCATCGGAACTGGTGGCCAGGATCAACGCCAGGTTGTTGAGTGCCTCGGGCAGGTCGGGATTTAATTTTAGCGCCGCCCGGTAAGCCTCCACCGCCTCCCGGTCCCGGCCGGCCTGGCCCAGCGTCATCCCAAGATAAACGAAGGCCTCGGGATGGTTCGGGCTGATTTGAATCGCCTGCCGATAATCTTCGATCGCTTCATCAAACTGTCCGGTGGCGGCCAGGGCGGAACCGAGATTCTTCAGCGTATCAAAGGAATTCGGACGACTCCGATTGGCCCGGCGATAATAGCTGACCGCCTCGTTATAGCGGCCGGCCATGGCGTACAGTGTGCCGAGATCATTCAACGCTTCGTAATAATCCGGATTAAGCCGGAGCGCCTGTTGAAAATTTTCAAATGCCTCCTTGTAGTGTCTCTGCTTTTGCAGCGCGAGGCCCAGATTGCCATAGGCCATCCAGGAATCCGGGTTCTTGGCCAGCGTGTCGCGCCAGAGGGTTTCCGGATCGCGGAAGGCGGCCGTTCGCTGCCACGTCATTAACCCCAGCACCAGCACCAGCGCTCCGCAAAAAGCGGGTTTGAGCAAGGGGCTTGTCCGGTCGAACCGGCTCAACCCCGTGCTGATCCCCGCCGCGGCCAACGCCAGAGGCCCGATGCAGGCCACATACTGGTAATGGTCGGCCACGAACGAATAACGGAACGTGTACAACATGAAAATGCCCAGCATCGGACTCAGGGTTGCCACGTAAAACAGGGCCGCCACCTCCGGGCCCCGGCCCCAAATACGGCGGGCGAAATAAATGAAGCCGGCCAGCACCGCCAAGGCCAACAGCCAGCCATAGGCCAGCGGATCGGCCGGGTTGATGGTCCAGCGCGGATAACTGAAGGTCAGATTCACCGGCCACAACAATTTCCCAAAATAAAACCACACGGCGCGGCCGGCGATGAGCAAGCGTTCCAGAAGACTCATTGAAAAAATCCCGCCTTCGGTGCCCTGGTGGTATCGTTCCCAACACACCGTCACCAACCCCATCCCCAATCCCATCACCACGAACGGAACCACCTGCAGCCACCGGGTGAGGCTGATGGGTTTGTGTTGCAACCACAAAATCAGGAGCAACGCCGCCGGGAGCGTGCAAGCGGTGGTTTTCCCGCACAACGCCAATCCATAAAAGAGCAGCGCCAGCCCATAATACCGCCAGGCCGGCTTCGGCCGTTCCTCGACAAATTCAATCCAGGCCAGCAGCGACAGCAGGATGAAGAACAGGGACGAGACGTTTTTGAATTCCGTAGCCCAGGCCACCGATTCCACCTGCACCGGATGCAGGCCAAAGAGCGCCGCGCCCAGCCACACGCCCGGCACGCGCAACCGCGCCAGCAGGCGCCACACCAACAACGCATTCGTCGCGTGCAACAGAAGATTGACCCAATGATATCCCGCCGGATTGAATCCCCATAGCGCGTGCTCAATGCGAAATACCGTATAGGTGAGTGGGAAGTATTGTGACGGTACATCCAACGAGAACCAGATCCGCCACAGACCATCCGGCGCTGTCATCAACGAATCGTTGGTGATATAAACATCGTCATCCCAGATAAACCCATTGTGCACCGACGGCAGATAGGCCAGAACGACACACAAAATAATCAATGCGCCGGGAATGGCCAGTCGCATCCATGAATTCGGTGATAAACGCGCTAAAAAGTTCCGGCTGGCCACTCCGGTTTTATAATCGAAGCGAGGCTGCGGGACAAGTACGGCAAACAACGGTGATTGCCTGGCGTGCGTCCCGGGGTTATGTCGGACGCAACGGCCGGACGGTTGTTCACCCCCATCCGGGTCATAATCCGATTCCGAAAGGGAACGCCCGGCGTTGCCAAATCAGGCTCGCATGGAGTATTGTGCCAGTGTGAAACGCCTCGCGGTTTTTGTTTTTGGGGTCTTGACCCTGCTGCTGTCGCCGACGGCGCGCGCCCAGTCGAATCCCGATGATCAGTACCTTGTCATTTATGCCTTGATGCAGCAGGCGGACGCCTTCGACAGTTCGGGAGAACCGCGCCGGGCGTTGGACGACTATACCGAGGCCCAATCCGATCTGCAAAAGTTCCAAAGGGTTTTTCCCGACTGGAATCCCCGGATTGTCAACTTCCGGTTGAGTTATATGGCCGAGAAAATCGCCGAGGTGACGGCCAAACTGCCTCCGGTCCCGCAAGGCGGGACAGCGCCCACGCCGGTGGCGGCCGTGACTCCGGCCAAGGCGGGGACACCGGCCTCGTTGGAAGTGCAGACGCAATTGAGCACGTTACACGACCAGGTCAAACAATTACAGACCGACAACGAAACGCTGCAGGCCAAACTCAAGGAGGCGCTGGCGGCGCAGCCGGCGGCGGTGTCGCCGGACCAATATGCCCAATTACAACAGCAACTCCGTTATTTGACGAAGGAGAATGACCTGCTGAAGGTCGGACTGGCCCGGGGCAATGGCGCCCCGATGGCGGGGGTGGATGCCAAAACCATCGAATTGTTGAAACAGGCGCTGGCCGCCCAGACCGCGCGCGCCGACAGCCTGGCCTCGGAGAATCAGGCGCTGCAGACCCGTATGCAATCGTTGCTGACGAATGCGGACTCCGTGGAAGCCCTGCGCCAGGAGAATGAATTGCTGAAGAAACAACTGGCCGGCCTCAAGTCCGCGCCGGTGGCCACCGTGGCGGTGGCCGCCACGGCGGCCCAACTGGCCAGCGCGCAGGCGCAGATTGTCACCCTGCAATCGGCGGCGGAGGTGAATTCGCTCGAGAAAATTGCGCTGGAAGACCAGGTAAAGAAGTTGCAGGGCAGGGCGGCCATGCCGGGGGCGGCGGGGCCGGGCGCGGCGGAATACGAGGCGCACATCCGCGAGCTGGAACAGGAGCGCGACAATCTGCTGGCCCGGCTGGGCGAGGCGAACCAAAAACTCTACGGCCGCAAAGGCCAGGACGCGGCGGCGCAGATCGACGCCCTGGCGCAACAGGTGGACACGTTACGCGCGCGCATCGCCGTGGATGAAGCGCAACCGATACCCTACACGCCCGAGGAACTGGCGCTGTTCAAGCAATCAACGCCCCAACTGGCCGCCAATCCCAACGCGGAAAAGAAGTCCGTTCATGAATTGCCGAGCGGCACCGCGTCGCTCGTGGCCGAGGCGCAGACTTATTTCGCCTCTCGGGATTATGGCAAGGCCGAGGCCAATTATCAGGAAATTTTGCAGAAGGACCAAAATAACGGCCTGGCCCTGGCCAACCTCGCCACGATCGAACTCGAGGAGAACAAGCTGGACGACGCGGAAAAGCACATCCAGGCGGCGCTGGCGCAGAGCCCGAACGACCCCTATAACCTCACGGTGCTGGGCCGCGTCCAGTTCGCCGAGGCAAAATACGACGAGGCCCTGGACACCTTGAGTCGCGCGGCGAAAATCGACCCGCGGAATCCGGACATTGAAAATTATCTGGGGGTGACGCTGGCGCAGAAAGGGTTGCGCACCCAGGCGGAAACCGCGTTGCGCCGGGCGGTGCAACTGGACCCCAATTACGGCGCGGCGCACAATAATCTGGCGGTGATTTACCTCACCCAACAGCCGCCGATGGTCGAACTCGCCCGCTGGCATTATCAAAAAGCGCTGGCCGCCGGCCAGCCGCACAATCCGGCCCTGGAAAAAATGCTCGCCGAAAAATCCGCACCGGTGTCGCAGTGAATGTATGATTGATGATTTTCGATTGTGTGGACCAGGCTGGCGTCAAATCATAAATCATAGATGCTTCAAGCTTTCCACGAACTGACCCTTGCCACCCGCGGTCGCGGCCTGCTCGAATTCACCCATGAGCTCGAGTCCTGGGTGGAGCACAACCGGTTCCGGGACGGTTTATTGACGGTGCACCTGCGGCACACCTCGGCTTCGCTGTTGATTCAGGAAAATGCCAGCCCCGAGGTGCGGCGGGATTTGGAAGCGTTTTTCGAGCGGCTCGTGCCCGACGGCGACCCGTTGTTTGAGCATACCCTGGAGGGTGACGACGACATGCCGGCGCACGTCCGCACCGCGCTCACGACGGTGAATCTCAGTCTTCCCGTGAGTCAAGGCCGGCTGGCACTCGGCACCTGGCAGGGGATTTATCTGTGGGAACACCGCGTCCGGGGACACACCCGCCAGATTGCTTTGCATTTCATCGGCGAATGATTTTCCGCGTCCGCGCCGTTTTCCTTCCCGTCCGCGATCAGATTTTGGCTGCGATTAACATTGAGATTATGGGAGCGAGGACGATTGGCATGCGAATAAACTGGCCAAGTCCGGCGCCAGATGGCAGGTTGCGCGGCATGAAATTTTCACGGACGACCGTCCTGGCGGCGTTGATTTTCAGCTTTGCTTTCGGCAGTCATGGTGGCACGAACGCGGCCGGTTTTGAATTTACCGGCCCGGAAATCTTTCCGATTGACCAGCAAATCAGCCTGTTGCACGCGGCGGATTTGAATGGCGATCATCTCACTGATCTCATCCTGGCCAACAATCTGCGTTCGAAAATCAATTTGCTCTACAATCAGTCCGGGAAAACCAATCTCCCGGCCTCCGCGGATTCCGGTCAACCGCTGGATGTCAACCAATTGCCGCCCGGCTCGCGCTTTCGCATTGATTCCATTCCCGTGGACGAGCACATCAGCGCGATGGTGGTGACCGACCTGAACGGCGATGGCCGGCCGGACATTGCGTTCTACGGTGACGCCAAGGATCTGGAGGTGATTTACAATCAGGGAACCAACGGCTGGAGCGACCCGGAACGCTGGCACATCGATAATGGACGGACGGACGGCAACGCGCTGGCGGAGGGCGATTTGAACGGTGATGGGCGCACGGACCTGGTGTTGCTGGGCGACAACGGCTCGCTGTATTTTCTCCCGCAACTGGCGGATCACACGCTGGGGGAACCGCAAAAAATCCCGTATTCAGGCACGCCGGAAGCCGTGCAGATTATTGACGTGAATGGCGACGGGCGAAAAGATTTGTTGTTGGTGGATTGGGACAGTGCGACCCCTTTCCGCTTTCGGTTGCAGAGCGCTACCGGCCAGTTGGGCCCGGAGATTTATTTCAAATCGCCGCCCATCCGTTCCTATTGTGCGGACAACCTGGAAGGGGGCGCCCAAAATTACGTCGTCACCATCGCCCAAAATTCCGGCCGGGCGGAGGTTTCCCGGTTCCTCCGCAAACCCGCCGAGCCCTTGTCCGGCGCCTTCCGCCAGGGCCAATTCCAGATCCTGCCGCTTACCAAAACGGACGCGGCGCAACGGGGGATGCTTTGGGCCGATGTCAATGGCGATGGCCGGCCGGACCTGCTGGTGGCCCAGCCCGACAGCGGCCAGATCTCGGTGTATTTGCAGCAACCGGATGGATCCCTGGCGGAGCCACAGACCTTTCCGACCCTCGCCGGGGTGAGCCAGTTGGCGGCGGCGGATTGGAACAAGGACGGCAAATCGGAAATTTTTCTCCTGAGCCAGACTGAAAATGCGGTCGGCGTGACGCAGTTTGACAAGAACGGGCGGTTGCCATTCCCCTCGCTCCTGCCGATTGACGGCAAACCGCTGGTGATGGCCGTCGGCTCATTGCGGCCCGGCGCCAAACCGTCCCTGGCGATGATCGTGGACCAGAATGGACAGCGTTATCTCGTGATTCGCAGCGCCGATGGCAAAATCCGGACCCAAAAGCTGAGTGAAAGCTTTACCTCCAATCCGGTAACGATGGCGATTGCGGATGTAAACCAGGACGGCTTGCCGGATCTGGTGGTGCTGATTCCCTACGAAAAAGTCAAAATCCTGCTCCAGAAACCCGATGGGGATTTTGATGAAGAGAACGTGGATCCGCCCGGTGGCGCGATGGATCGGCCCTGGCTGACCTCAGTGGATGTGGATGGTGATGGCAAACCGGAATTGTTGCTGCCGCAGAAGAATTTTGTGCGCGCCGTCGTGCTCGAAAAGGAAACGGAAACGGTGGGCTCCACCAACCGGTCCGAGTGGGTGTTTCGGGTGAAGGATCAAATCAACGGTTCCTGGAGTGATTCCCACATCGTTGGTGCGGCGACGTTGCCCAACGGCCGGAACGCCATCCCCTCCGTTTTCCTGCTCGATGCCGAACACGGGTGCCTGACGTTGTGCGAGCGGAATCCGGCGGGCGTCTGGCAGGTCAAACGCAACGTGGACCTGCCGGTATCGGACTTCAACAGCCTGCAGTCGGTGGCCCTGGGCGGCCCGGACATGCATAGCATCGCCTTTATGGGCCAGAACGCCGCGGCCTGGATGCCGTTGGGCGGGGACGTCTGGAGTCTGGACGCCCTCGATGGCTATGATACGCCGATCAAGGACGGTTATTTGAACGACGTATCGGCGGGTGATTTGAACAATAACGGCCACAAAGAGCTGATATTTTTGGAGACGGCGAAAAATTACCTGGACATCGTGAACTTCAATTCACAGCACAAACTGGTGCCGGCCGTTCGCTGGCAGGTGTTTGAACAGCACACCTTCCGGGGAGCGACGGACGCCTTACCGGAACCGCGCGAGGTGGTGGTGGCCAACGTGACCGGCGGCAAGAAAAACGATTTGATCGTGGTGGTGCACGACCGGATTCTGGTTTACCCGCAGGAATAAGCAAAGACCGGGTCGCTGAACCTGTAATGGCCCCCTGCAGGACGATCGCCATTTCCTCCAATGATTCCAGCGCGGGTCAGGCCACATCCTCGATTAGTCTGAAATGCTCATGGAAGTATTCTGTCTCCACCGAAAGCGTGTAATTCTTGTAGCGTGGTATGTCGCGAATGTCGGGGGGAACGAGACTGTCTCGCAACTCATCATAGCGAACTGGCAGGAAACCCACCCGAGTTGGCTGCGGCTGGGCCGTACCGGTCATGATGCGAACCCGCTCGCCAGCGGTGAGTCTGCCGGAACCGCTGAAGGTAATGGGCGCGGTGAAAAGATACTGAATCTGCACCTCGCAGACGTCGGTGACCTCCCAAATCTGTCCTGCGCGAGGATACGGTGTTGGACTGCTCATTATGCAATTTATGGCCTAACGGTCCAAATCCCGCAATGCCGGACATGTCCAATGACATCCCTCATGGCGGGGCAATCTGGCCTCTCAAGTTCCATATACCGTCATGCTACTTGTCGGTGTAGACGATTGCATAATCTCGAAAGATCGTTCGCAGGCTGCTTCCGCCACTCCATCCTGTCCCCACGATCGTGGTGTTTCCCGCTTCCATCACGCCATCGGCCCCAATAAGGCGTGCCCGATAATATATCGCCCTGGTCATTACTACTTCCTGGTCTACCGCTCCTTCGCAGGTCAACAACGCTATAATCTTGTAGGGTCTCTTTGGCCGACTTGGTCCGTAAATATCAAAGTGTTCTGCCTTGAGTCGTGGAGTCGTGTCATACATCAAGACCTGAACCCTGTTGGCTTTCGGTGGCGGCTCCTCATGGTTCTGTTGAGACTGTGTGCTCGAGCAACTTACCGCCAGGAGGGC
Source organism: Candidatus Acidiferrales bacterium (assembly GCA_035499615.1). Lineage (GTDB taxonomy): Bacteria > Verrucomicrobiota > Verrucomicrobiia > Limisphaerales > UBA11358 > UBA11358. The sequence goes on from DATJYM010000079.1 coordinate 11,749, forward strand.
GGCAGCCAATGACATGAATAGGCATTTGGTTTTCATAGTTTGGTGTATGCCCACCGGTGCAAATCACGCAACGCGGGACACGACCATTTCGCACCTACACAATCTGGCCTCTCAACTTGTATAACTCAACCAGGATTTTAAAGGGTTGTGGCCGTGGGCCCAGGCGTGAGGCTGCACAACCAGCGCAAAAACAACCAATGCCGTCAACAAACGCATGACGCTTGTTGATTCTGGCAGCATCGTGATCGGTCCCGTATCGAAGAACGCCAGGTGAGGCGATGTCAACCTGCTGATGTCCCGCCATTTGGCCTGGATCCTTTCAGGGTCAGACACTTCAATCACCGCCGCGTGCCATCACAGTCGTGGCAGGTCAGTACGGCAACCGGGCCGCGCCGGCGGGCGACTGACTCCGCAGGCTCGATAATCGTCGTATAATCCAGACCATCCATAAACTCACTTGGCTCGCCAAAGTTTCGGAGCGACGGTGGAAGGGGCGGGCTTCCAGATGTTACTAATGCGCTTCTGCGTAATACTCAGCTTGACCTGTGGACTCGGATAGCGCCCGCATCCTCGGCCTTTCGCTCTACATTTCAGGGCGACATTCTTTTCGCGCTTTCCCACATCGCTCAAATGGCTCCAGTGCGGTGTGAGGAGGCATTTCTGGCACGGTTTAAAAACCACCCTCGAAAATCCAGTGACCGTCACGCTGCTTCTGAATTCGCAGGGTGTTTGCTTGTATCTGTCCATTCTTGAACCGAACCTGGTACGGCACAAATATCCATGTGTGCAACCCTTCGCTGTACGGCTTGCCGAGGTTTATAATCTTTAGTCCGCCCGTCAGATTCTTGGTCTGTTCGGTGAATACATCGTCGAAGTGTTGTTGTGTGTTCTGCGGCCAAAACTCGGCGACGGCATTCCAATCTTCCGCTCTTACCGATTCCAGAAAACTTCTTGCAACTTGTATGGCTTCCCTGGACAGAGGCGGGGCTAACGGCACGGCGTTGAGGGGTGTTGATGGCAAGCCGGTGGAATCACCATTCGGCGGCGTTGTGCTGCAACCGGCAAGTACCGTCGCGGCGATGACTGCAAATAGCCGTGGGATGATTTTCATAAAGCGCGTGATGCCGCCTGACGGCCTGGAACTGAGCCGCGCCGGACGCGTGGTCCCGCAAAGCGGGACGCAGCGGAACTGGCAGCGCCAACCCGCGTAACCTGAGCCACGGCACGAAGGGCTGCAAGCATGAAAATGAGAGTGAGCCGCCGGGTGGATTTTCGTTTCCATCCCGCCAACTATTCTCGCTTGTAAAACCGTGCGATGAGAGGACAATAGGTCACCGCTATGAATAAAACGCCCCAGGCCCATGGAATGAACCGCCGCCAATTTTTGCGAACAAGCGCCGCCTCCGCAATGCTCCTGAGCCTCGGCGGCGCGCGGTCATTTGCCGCGTCGAATACCGATGCCCCGGAAAATTCGATTCCCTCCGTAACCCTCAATAACGGCCTGCCAATGCCACGCCTTGGGCTCGGCACGATGACACTCAATGGCAAAGTCGGAGAGAGGTGCGTGGCAGAGGCCATCTCCCTGGGGTATCGCCTAATTGATACCGCGATGATCTACGGCACTGAAACGTCAGTGGGCGCCGGGATCAAACAAAGCGGAATCAAACGTGAAGAACTCTTTATCACCTCAAAACTGTGGAAGGACGATATGGGGTACGAACGGGCAAAGAAGGGATTTCAAACTTCTCTCAACAAGTTGGGTACGGATTATTTGGACCTCTACCTGATTCATCGGCCTTATGGCGATGTGAAAGGCTCCTGGAAGGCCATGGAGGAACTCTATCATCAGGGCAGAATCAAGGCCATCGGCGTGAGCAATTTCGAACCCGCGCAAGTTGACGACTTGATTGCCAATAGCGTCGTGAAACCCGCAATCAATCAAATCGAAACGCATGCATTTTTCCAGGAAGGCAAGGCGCTTGATTACCTGAAGCAACACGGCGTGCAAATGGAAGCCTGGGCTCCTTTTGCGGAAGGCCGTCATGGGCTTTTCACCAACGCTACTCTGGCAACGATCGGAAAGAAGTACCGTAAGACCGTCGCGCAGGTCAGCCTGAGATGGCATTACCAAAGAGGAATTATTGCCATCCCCAGATCCTCCCAGAAAGCGCATATTGCGGAAAATGTAAATATCTTTGATTTTAGCCTCGGAGAATCCGATATGGCCGCTATTTCCACGTTGGATTTGAATACCACTCAATTCCCCGAGTGGAGTTAAAGGCGGCTTTGGCCGGCTTTACTTCACGATGCACTCGTCATAATACGAATTCGCTCATCCTTCTGCATTTCCCCCAATGGTTGCCCATGGATTTTGTGTTGGGTGACATCGTGCTTGTTCATTTGGCTTCGTGCATCGGTCGAAAGCTAATCGCAGTAACCGTGTCTCCCGCACCGTGAAGTAGCGAAACCTCGAATGGCTGTCCGCCAATGGCGGTGCAAAGAAGAGCGTAAAGCGGACGAAGGTTATCATCCTCAGTCTGGTGACGGGACCGGATTGGAATCACTGACCTTTCTTTTCACTTACTTTGCACATAACACCCGGTTCAGGCTGGATTTAAGTTGAATGTTTCACCCGGTGGCAAATTTGCCCAGCAGACCGACGCCTCGGCGATGCGTCCCCGGCTCCGGGCATCCGCAGGAATCAGCAAAAATCGGTTCAGCCGGAATATCCTACGACTTCGCCGTTCGCGATCGGCCGGCGTAACAAACCAGCGACGCTCCCAAGCCTATCAGGGCGAGCGCGGAGGGTTCGGGCACTGGCGATGCGGAAAGATTGTCAAACTCAAAGGCATACCCGCCTGTCTCAGAAAGGACGACCTGATCAATCCCACTTGAAGAAGAGACGATTAACCTGGAAAATCCCGAGGAGGGTCCCGGGATGTTAATGGAATCGCTGTCGAGCAACACGGCACCGGCACCGTACGCTTGCACGGTAAATGTAGCCGCCGTAGTAGCATCCGCGTCGGCGGCAAAAATGGAGACCGAGGTCATCAACGTGTCAAAAGTAATGGTCTCCGGTTGAAAGGCATAGGTGTCCTTGCTGTTGAAGCCAAGGATATTGGGTCCACTTAATGCAGAAACATTCCAGGAGCCGATCGCGGCATTGAGAATGGCGCCTCCCTGTCCGGGGCTTGGGCCGGCGAAATGCACGCCGAGCGGCGCGTAAAGTTCCGTCAATAGAGTGGTTTGGGTGAACAGGCCGGGCACCGTTATGGGATTGCCGTAGGCGTCGGTATCGAAATTGATGAAGATTGGCAGAGCAAAGGCGACCCCTTCCAGCAGGACCATGACCCCACCGAGTGCTAATACGGTTTTCAACTTCATAGCGTTTTGCCGTGCTTGGTCTGATTATCGGCTGCTACGCAGCGAGCATGGCAAAACGGGGCGTTAAAGTCAAGGAAAACCGGGTTCCGGTAGTGCCGTATTTTGGCAGTAGGGCACGACGTAAGGAGTGCTACCCGGAACAGCTCCTGACCGCGTCGCCTACTAATTAGGACACCGCCGGGTTCCGGTAGTGCCCTATTTTGAAAAGTTCTTCCAGATAAGAAATGCAATCAAGAGAGCCGCAACCGTTAAATAAATCCACGGATGCTGGCGTGAGAAATTGTCTGGCGCGCCATTTCTACCCAATAGCGCCGGAATCATTTGTTTCCTCCCTTATGTGTCTTTCTGAAAGTGCTGAACATTTTGACCATCACCGATTCACGGTCAGGGGAACTGCGTGATCATTCGATCACTTTGATGAAATCCTTGAATTGTTCGCCGGTATAAAAATTTATCCAATTACCTTTCGTATCCAGGTAAGCCAGGCACCTATGTTCCGTGCGTTGTACCCAGACCAGGTGTTTATGATCAGTTTGCGGCTTGTCGGCCGCGGACTTTTCGGTCGCGAATTGGGCGCCTTTTTTCATTGCAATGGCAACATGTTAGCACACTTGCTTTGTCCATGCCAAGCGGACATTCTGTCGCCGAACTGGTTAAGGATTGTGGCGGGCAAACAAAATTATCTCGCGCGATTGCAAGTGGCAATTGAGTGTTTGCACGGGTGCGAAGCGAATCATCGCGAAACCGTACCTGTTCGGGAAGTGTTCCAGGGCCAAACCGTCTGGAAAGGTGCAGTCGAAGTGTTTGATCTGTACGGCCACCACCAGGCCGGTATTTGCTACGGCTGGTCCCGTCCGGAGGGGAACGATGATAAGGGCGA
>DATJYM010000080.1:0-4066 GCA_035499615.1 Candidatus Acidiferrales bacterium
AATGATCCGCCGCACTTCCTCAATGGCCTGTGAGGTGACGGTGGAGATCTCATCCATCGAGCCCCGGATAGCCGGTTCCCCCTTCAGGGATTCGGCTGTCGAAATGACGCGATGCTTTATCACCATGAGCGTTTGCCCCAAGCTGTCGTGGAGGTTGCTGGCAATGCGACGGCGTTCCTCCTCCAGTTTTCCAAGAACGTGCTGCGAGAAAGCGAGCTGCTCCGCGCGCTGCCGTTCCAGGCGACGTCGCAATAAATGCGTCCACAGCAATGCCATCACCAACGTGACGAGCAGCAGGCCAACGAGTGCGGCCGCTTTTTTCCAGGTCCACCACGGCGGCCCGCCCAATACTTCCACATCTTCGGGATTGCGTAGTAGAATATTGAGGGATGGCAGGAACTGCACTTTCATGGACTGCTCGCTGGTGTCCGAGGAAGTATTGGCCTGGTCCTGCCGTATGCCGGTCACCCGGACCTGGCTTCCCGGCGTAATCTCGGGCAGATTGCCACGGCCTGGCAGGAGCGTGGCGGTAAAAATGCGCTGCTTTTCCTGCATCTCCAGCATTTGATCCGCCCCGCTGGTTTTGCGGACCAAAAGCATGGCGGTGACCTGGACCAAAGTGCCGCCTTGACCGGAGGAGGCGTCATTCAAGTCAAGATTCCGCGGCGTGATATTGTCCGCCAGCGCGGCCGGACGCACCAAGGCCTCCGTCAATTCACGCCCTGAATCGCCCGTTGGCGGAAAAGCTGCCACTTCAACCCGATCTCCAGTTCCCACGCCGCAATTGCGGGCGCATTGCACGCGGACACCGCCAGTGGCGTCCTGGACAAAAAAAGATCCGGCGGCGCGGTAAGTCACCTGGCCAACGATGCGGACCCGGTGCGAGTGCAAAGGTTCAAAGGTTTCGGCGAGCACACTGGCAATAGGCCACCGGGGGGTGTTGAACGGATCCTCCGGCGCCTGCTCTTCCACATCGATAAAATCCGGCGAGGGCACCAGCAAGAGTGGGTCATCCAGCAAGGTAAGAATCAACACGCCGCGCGCGCGCAACTTCGCGTCCACGCAATGGGCGAGATAATTGGACGAGGCCTGGCCGAGCCAGAGATAAGCGAAACCGTTCTTGCCCACCAGGGAAAGCGTGCCGTTGGTATTCACTGAACGAATGATGCCTTCGGTCTCGCACCATCGGCCCTCGAGGTTTGTCTGCGCTTGAGCGCCCGGAGGCGAGGCTATTGGGAGGGGCATCGCCTGCTTTCCCATATCTGCGACGAAAAAGGGTGAAATGGACTGGAGGTATTTTCCGGGGCCAAGTGTGCCGCCGACCTCGACGTATCGCCCGACGGCCAACTGTTGCTTTAAGAATGGATCTTCCAGAGAAACCTTGGTCACCGACGAATTGTTCGCTTGAATGAAAATGAGATCCTTGTCGAAGACGCGATCGTTGAAAGTGACCACGCCAATCGTTTGGAAATAGCTTTGCAAGGACGCGTTTCCGGCGGCGTCCGTCGGGACGAGCTGGCTCTCGGCCGCGGGAATCTCGTTGGTCGTGGTTCCGGCGACGAGTGAAATTCTGTTTTCGGCTGTAGCCCATATCAGTCCCGGCACCATGGTTCCGTTCGGATCCCGAATTCCCTCACAGACTCCTTCTGCTTTGACAAAGGCATTGGTCAACTGCTGCATCCTCTTTGCCAGATCCGGGTTCCAGTGCAGGGCGCGCACCTGGATTGGCGTGCGCCCGGTGGAGACTTCCAGCTGGGCGGCGTCGCCTTCTGCCGCCAGGAACTTGACGGCTCCTTCCACGGACACCCAGCGATAATTATCTTCGGGCCGCCAGGGCCGGTTGAGCGCGAGAGGAACGGGTGTGGGCAATTCTCCCGGTCCCTGAACGTGAACGGCGATTTTTTCGACGGTCAATGCCGATTCGAAAGGACGCGCGCCGGCCATTCCTGCAACGTCGCCGGCGGGATAATTCGTCCAATACTCGCGCAGGATGCCATTGGTGACGGAGTCGGGTTGGTCATCGCGATCATGCCAGGGCGTTAAGTAGCGGCCTGGAATTACCGTAATGGCGGGCTCACCCGGTTCCGGTTCCTGCCAGCCGACGGAGAGGTTTTCGGCTTCCGCGGTTTGTTCCTGAAGCGCTTCTATATAATAGGTCTCGCCGGCCTTCAATTGGATGACGTCGGAATGTTGTGACGTGAACACGTTCCATTTATGCCGGTCGGTCCAGCCGAAGCGCGGAATGAAAGCGATTCTTCGCGCGTTCCACGCGTTGGCATCGGTGCTCAACCAAAGTTCCGACGAGTTGTCGCTCGCGATCCAGAATCGGTAGTTGCCGCTTACTTGCGGATGCAAATAGCCACGCATGCGGGTCAGGTTATATTCACCCCAATCCGAGGGAGTCTCGAATGAGCGGCAAATGTCGTGGCCCGAGGGGCGAAAAGGGTAATCAGGAAAACTGGAGAACAGAGGACAGGCGTTGGTTCCATCCAAGGCGACGGATTCCCCCACTTTCAAGTCCGAGCAGCCGCAACGAAAGTTCAGCGCCACGGCGCCGCTCGCATCCTGCAGCACGACCAATTCCCGGTTCGTGTCCACCAGGGTCACCAGGCCGGTGAGGTGAAAATCGCATCCCATCAGGAAGTCCGTTGGCGAGAGAGTTCCGAATTGGGAGATGTTCGTCACGAAGCGCGCCGAATAAGTCGCGGCACTGGCCGGGCGCATCGGCAATTCCTCAGCCCCGACCTTGACCCACCCGGCCAGCAAGAGAAATAAAAAAGCAATTGCCGGCAAACGCCCACGATCTGTGCGGAACAACAACATGGAATTCGCCATTTGCGATGAATCAATAGTTCTTCGCTCGCCAGAATATTTCACGCCACGAAGGCCCGTCGAAGCAAGCCAATTCGAATTGCATGCCGGTATGCAAATGCAAAAACGCCCCGGGCTGCAACAAAACTTCGCGCAAGGTGTAAACATACGTATTTCATACGCATAGCTGCCCATGTTTTCTGGAAAACCGAAATGCTACGGTAAAGCATCAAAGCCTGTCGGCGACGAAGACATCCATGAAAAGCTGCAAGTCCGAACGAGGTGAGTTTTCCTCGAAGAATCTGATCAAAAATTCGTGTCCTGACCGAAGCGCTTTCACGCTCATAGAGTTGCTGGTTGTCATAGCGATTATCGCGATCCTCGCGGCAATGCTCCTGCCCGCGCTGGCAAAATCAAAGTTCAGAGCCAAAGTCGCCAATTGCACTTCCAACTACAAGCAATGGGGGACGATGGCGAACATTTACGCGGGCGACAATTCGCAGGGCAAAATGCCGTCGTGGCCGGCGCCGGGCGCGGGCGGCAACCCCACCGATGTGGCCACGACGTTCGTCGACAACCTGCTTCCTTATGGATTGACGGTGCCCATGTACTTTTGCCCGGTTCGAGATCAGGATTACTTCGAAGCAAACCTGGAGTTCAACGGCGGCACCTCCGCCGGCATCGGCCTGTCTCCGCAACACCGGGACCTGGTCACGATTCAGGATTTGTCCAAATGGTTTTCGACCGCAAAATCCGTCAACGGCGCCTATTCCAAGCTCTTGCACGATTGGTGGGTGCCGCGAACGTCCGGCTTGAGTGGCGGGTTTTCGTTTCCCGGCCTCGCGCCGCCGAACGTCGCCAATTCCAACGTCAATACTTACGGCTGGCCGGCGAAGACCAGCGACCTGGCGGCGGGCAATGCGCCCATCATCAGTGACCTCGCGGAAGTCAGCCCGGCTTCCAAGCTCGTCAGCAAAATCAGTCCCGGCCAGATCGGCACCAATCCAAATTATCAGTGGGGAAATGCCCATTTCTACACCAGAGGGCTCAGCTCAATCAATGTCGGCTTCGCCGACGGCCATGTGGAGCTCCACAATCAGACGGCCATTCAATGGCAGTTTTCCGGAAACAACGGCGCTCAAAGTTACTTTTACTAGAATTTCTGATCGCAAAAACGAAGGACTCTCGATGTAACACCAGCTTTGTCTCTCTCAAGCAACAATGACTCGACAGGAAAACTGAATCCAACGAATCC
>DATJYM010000081.1:0-19430 GCA_035499615.1 Candidatus Acidiferrales bacterium
CCGGGGTGGGGCAAATCCCGCGTTGGCTGCGGGTACAAAAACATTGACGCAGGTTTCAATTGATCAAAATTCAGGTCCGTTGAGGTACTGACTAAAGGTGGAACTACGGAGGAGGGTTCGGCGCAGTTCAACACCAACGTCGTTCCCAGCATCAATGCGGCTGCCACAAGTATCGCAGGCGCTAACAGGACCTTCATGCTGAATTAGACCCGGTTGTCGACCGCGCGTTCAGCAATTCCAACCCGCATCCACCGCCGCGCAAACGATTGGCCTGATGCAAGATACTATGGCTTGGCGGGCGCGTTGGTGTCCGTTGCCGGCTCACGGTTCATCCCGGAGGTGGCACGGGAAAGCCGGATCCGGTGGGCCACAAAATCTTCCTCCGCCACATCGCCCACCTTGCGGTGAAATTTGATTTCGTCGCCGTTCACCTTGCCCGTGTATTCGATGCGCAGTTCGTTGTCTTGAAACTTGAGCGGTTCGACAAAGGTGATTTCATCTTTGATGATTTTGCCTTCAGTTATCGCCACAGTGTTCGTGCCCATTTCCCGCTCGCCGGTGGCGGTGCCGGTCACGTTGGTTCCGTCCACTTTGAATACGTACGTGTACTTTTGCTGGCCGATCTGGCTGTCAAACTCGCCCTTCCAGGTGCCGGTGACGGTGTCATCGGCGCGGGCAATTCCGGCAGACGCCAGGATGCAGGCCGTGAGGGTGAGTATCGGGATGCAGGTTTTCATGATGGTTATGTTGATTTGGTTTGATCAATCCCTAGGAAGCCACAAGCGGGCAGGGGAGGGAAGGAAATTTTTGAGACGTCTGTCTGTAATCTGGATTCAACCGGCGGCGTGGTCAAACCTTCCGGTGCGCAGGAATTGAATCGTCTGCCGGATGGCGTCGCGGTTCTTCATGATGAACGGATGCGCTGTGTGAATGACAAGGTGATCGCTCATCCCCTCCAGTTTGGTCCGTGCCAGGGAGACTTTTCCGTCGTCGGGGCCGGGAATTAGCAGGCTGTTGATCCAATTGATGGACCGGTCGCCGGCGATGACGCCGACCGGATAATTTACCGGGCCAAGTTGATTGGGCGTGGAATGGGGATCCGTGCCCAATTCACTTCCCGCCGGCCCGTTGAGCCATTGGAAGATGGCGGCCCAACCGAGCTTGTCCACGACTTCGCTGCCCTGGTTGGGTGGCGCGAGCATGACCACGCGTCCAAGCGAGGGCAGCGGATGACGCGCGAGATAACTGCGGACCAGAATTCCGCCGAGAGAATGTGTAACGAAGTCAATCTTCGCCCCGCCGTCCCGCGGGCAATTGGCGACGGCCGGTCCAATCGCATCATCGGCGAGTCGCGCGATTGACGCCGTGCGCGAAGGATAACCTACATTTTGCACCGAATAACCCGCCTCGACCAGCGCGTGCTCCATCCGGGTCATGGAATGGCTGGTACGGCACAGGCCGTGCAGGAGGATCACCTGCTCCGGCGCGCCGAAGAGCGGAGAAGTAATTGCGACCGTGGCCATGAAAATCAAATATCTGGACAACATGGAACCGTAAACCATTTGGATTGAATCTGCCGCGGGTCAGTACCAACGGTCAGCGCAAAACCAGCTTTTAATCGTCCTCAGGCATCCCTGATTTGTCAACAGGTGTCTTGCGGGTCCACGCGGCTTGGATTGCTTTTGACAGAATATCGCCCCGGGAATAAGTTGCTGATTATCGGCTGAAAAAAAATACGAAAGCCAATCCCCTCAATTCAATTATGACAAAATCATATTTGTTTCTCCTGGCGCTATGTGCGGTGGTGCTGCTCCCGGGTTGTGGAAATAACGCCTCCCCAAAAAAAGTGCGGCTGGTTTTTGTCGGCGGCTCGCCGGACAATTATTGGTCCATCGTGCAATTGGGTTGTGACTTCGCCACGCGGCAATTCACCGACGTGGATTTGGATTTCCGCTATCTCGAAAATGGCACGACGCCGGCACAGCAGGAGCTTTTGGGGGCACTCGTCACCAATGGCGTGGACGGCATCGCCATCAGTCCCATCGACCCGGATTCCCAGACGGATTTCCTGAATAAAATTGCCGCCAGCACGGTCCTGGTCTGCGCCGACAGTGATGCGCCCCAAAGCAAACGCCAGTGTTACATCGGCGCGGACAATGTTGTCGCCGGAACCCAGGCGGCGGAATTGCTCAAGGCGGCGCTGCCGCAGGGCGGTAAAATCGTTTTATTCATCAGCTATACCAACGCGGAAAACACGAAAGACCGCATCCAAGGCATCCAAAACGGATTGGTCGGTTCCAGCATAAAAATTGTTGCAACGATGGTAGATGGCGCAGCCAGTGACATCGCCCAGAAAAACGCGGAAGACGCGCTGGCGAAGTATCCCGACCTGGTGGGCATGGCCTGTCTCAACGGATATCAGGGACCGGCGGTTCTTACCGCCGTGCGCCACGCGGCCAGGGCGGGGCAGGTGAAGATTGTTTGTTTTGAAGATTACAGCGCGACGATGGATGGCATCGCCTCGGGTGACATTTACGGGACGATTGTGGAAAATCCCCTCAGGATTGGCTTTCAAACCATCGCCCGCATGGAAAAATATTTACACGGTGACAAGACGCAGTTCGCTGACGGCAAAGTTTTCATCCCTTCCCAGCCGATCACCAAGGCCAATCTCGCAGATTATCTGGCCGTCCAAAGGAACGTCCTGCTTCAGACCCAGGCCAGGGATCGCTGAGACGCACCGCCCCACAGTGGCCCGGCGCGGGGAGTGGTAAGATCACCTGGGGCTTAACATTCATTCGACTGGCATAGCCGGGGTGAACGCGCTTAATTCGGCTCTGGCAGAGAAGAAGACGTCACAGGGCCGCGTCTGGGTGGTCAGAGATCTCCAGAAACGATCACTCGCCCCCGCCTTGTCGTTTGCCAAAAGATGTTTCATTCCGGTGTAATACCAGAATTCGCTTTGTTCCCTGCCGGTGTCGGAAGGATTAATCGCCTTGGAAAAATCCGATTCGCTGGTTTGATTCATCAGAAATCTGGCCACTTGCATCTGCCAGTCGGTCGGCGCTCCGTTCGTCCGGCTTTGACAATAGGCCACGAGCACCTGGTCCGCCTTATCCCGTTTGCCAGATTGCGTTTGCACCAGCCAGGTGCGGAGGGCGGCATAATCCTTTACCCTGCCGTCAGGGAAACTCTGACATCGCTGGTAATCGGCCAACGCGGCAACCCGGTCGTCGGTAATGGATTCGATGACGCCGCGATAATAATACCCCCAGGCAAAGTTGTTGTCGGTTGCGAGCGCCCGGTCAAGCTGCTGCATAAAACGGTCGCGCCAGCGGGCCGGATCGCGGGGAAAAAGAGAATCATTGGTCGCAGTGACGCTGGTGGTTGGGGGCGCTGACTCTTCAATCATGCGCACCCGTTCCATCACGGCGCCGGTAAAATCATTTTGCATCTCCCGGACACGTATCCTGCCGCGGTAGGCCTCCCGATTGTTTGGCTGCAATTCAATGACCCGGGCATAGTCCCCCAGGGCCGGCTCAAAATCACGTTGCCCGAGCTCAATTTGCGCCCGCCGCAGATAACTGTACGCGTCTTGTGGATTCAACCGGATGGCCGCCGTGTAATCCTGGAGTGCCGCCCCGGCATCTCCCTTCAGCGATTCCACGTCCGCGCGGTTGGTGTAGGCTGCGATGAAATTAGGATTCAATCGGATCGCGTGGCTGAAGTCCGCCCGCGCGCTGCTCAAGTCCCAACGGTAGGTCCATTGACGGTCGGGATCCATCGTCGACAGAATTTCCGAACCGCGATCGAAATAAAACTGTGCGTCGTGCGACACCATCAAAGGGGCGAAAAGCCCTGCCAGAAGAAGCAGCGAAAAAAGGAAAAGGAACAACTTGTTCATCGCTTGAACTCTATTTTACCATGACGGTCATGGCTGGGCAAGCGGAGCCGGAGATTCTGAAAGTCAAAATTCTCGAAATATTCTGCTGAAAAGCCGCTTAAGTGAACCGTTTATGCGCGCGGCAAATCCAACCGGAGGTTGCGTTGGATTTGTTGTCGCCAGTTTTTCATCACTTGTGCCTGTTCCGCAAATTCCGACCATTTCGCAACCGCCGCCCGAACTTCCTCAACGATCGTTTCCGCCCGTCCGCGTTTCATCAAGGCGCTTTGGGCGCAGGTCCGGAAATCGGCCAGCGTAAATCCGTCGCGTTTACCGTTCATGGTCATCTGATGCCGTGCGGTCCAGTCCCCGTTCGGATTGTAGCTGTACGTCACGTCGAAAGCGGGTGCGAGCGACCAGCGACCGCCTTTGTTCATCAGAAAAGCAATGTTCTTGACGTGATCGTCCTGGTTGCGGCCGATGATGTTAAGCGCCATCCGCCGGAATTGTTCCTCCACCGTTTCCATCGGCAGATTCAACTGGCGGATGGTCAACAATGCCTGTTCATAGCTGTAGGCGCCGGCCTGGTTGAAATCAAAATGGGCCAGGGCGCAGAGTGATTGCATGTGCAACTTCTCGCCGCCTTCGAGCCGGTCGAACCGCCGGGCCATGAAATGGCGTCGCCCGTTTTCCTCCAACAACCGGCACTCACTCATGGTAATGCCTGCGGTCCGCGCCATCAGATAATACGCGTATTCAATCGCGCCGTAACCTTTCGGGTCCTCGAGTTCCTTGTCCTTGTTGCCGGTAACGCCGTCAAATTTCAACAGCCAGTATTCGAATCCTTTTCCCGCCGCGATCTGCCCGGAACGGACCTCATTGGTCTGGCGATTCCAGGCGATGACCGCCTTGGCCCGCGCGCCGCCAGCCGAAGTCCCGACGCGCAGGATGTCATTCAAGGCATTTTTCCTGCGTTCGCTGGCAAAAGTGGCTTTCAGGGTCCGGCGATGGCTCAGAACCTCGGACGCCAGCTTGACCAGGGCATCGATCTCTATCTTCTTCGCCGATTGCGGTTTTGGGCCGATGGCCGGCGCGAATTCCAGTGCGCCCATGCCGCGCGCGCCGATGTAACACAGCCGTTCCACGGAATTGAAGCTGCCGGGCGTCCGGCCTTGGGTCGCCAGCCACGCGTCAATCAAGGCGTTGCCGAACTGGTCGGGCAACGAATCCGCCAGCAAACCGGACAAGCCGTGAAAGGTGATTTCCGGCAAATCAGGAAAGACATACACCCGGTCGCTCAACGGCATCGTAATCGGCGAAATTTCAATCCCGCTCTGCGCAAACGCCGGGTCGTACTGAAACGCCGCGAACCGTTCGCCGTCTTCCAGGGAAACCGCGCCGATGGTTCGTCCCCACAGTTTGACTTCGGCCAGCGTCATGGCTCATTCCCCCATTGCCATTTTTTGGCCGGAGGCGCGGACGGTTTCGCGGCGGAAGCGCGGCGACGTTTTTTGCCGCCGAGCTTCAACTGCGCGACCGGGCTGGGCACCGGTTCCGGGATGAGTAACTCCAGCCGCTCGATCAAATCGAGCACCCGGCACACACGGATGAACCCGGACAGCTGTGTTGCCACTGCACCCGTCTCCAGGCGCTCCACGGTACGTTTCGAGACTCCTGCCTGAGTCGCCAGTTGAGCCTGCGTGAGATTATGGTCCAGGCGGATTTTGGCGACCCGGCTGCCCAGCTCGCCAAGGATAACCGCATCCGTGGCCTGTTTGGTTATTTTCATAACACGCCATTTATGACGAATTAAAGCTTAAATGTCAACTAAATCGTCAAGAAAGACGAATTACATGAAGCACGTTTGGCGCCATCGTGGTGAGGTGATTTGAGGTAAAAATTGATGAGACCGTGACCGGGTAAATGTGGCCAGCAGACGTAATGTGTGCGTCGTTCAGTCCTATAAGTTCCGGGCTAATGCACCCATTGATCAGTTCAGCCAATGCGGCCAAATCAGTTTCTCGGAGTTCAGCTTCTGTAAATCCCAACCATCGGCCTTTCGGATCGATACCAAACAAAACAAACCCACCTTCTGTGTTTGCGAAGGAAACCACAGCCTTAACCACTCGATATTTGGTCCGAAGGGTAACGGTTGGCCCAATTGGCGGCGTGCTCTTCCATTCCAAATGACGTGACTCGAAGGTTTCGAGCTTCAGCCTGGCCGTGATTTGGCTTAAATCTTGAAATGGATCAGGCTGACGCGCAAACCAAGCCAGCGATGGAAGCTGTGCCTTTTTGGTTGACGATCGGCGGCCCACAATAATTTACCCTTTTACAACTTCAAATCCATATCCGTCACCGCACCCAGTGATGCCGACGTAACATGCGCTGCATATTTGGCCAGCACGCCGCGGGTGTAGCGCGGCGCGGGTTTCTTCCACGCCTTGCGGCGGGCCGCAATTTCTTTTGCGGGTATATCCAACGTGATTTCCCGGTTCCCGGCGTCTATGGTGATCGGGTCGCCGTTCTTCACGAGGGCAATGGTTCCGCCCACGTATGCTTCCGGCGTGATGTGGCCGACCACAAAACCGTGGCTACCGCCGGAAAATCGGCCGTCAGTGATGAGCGCCACGTCCTTGCCCAGCCCTTTGCCCATGATAGCGCTGGTGGGCGACAACATTTCGCGCATGCCGGGCCCGCCCATCGGCCCTTCACTGCGAATCACAATCACATGGCCTTTCTTTACCGTGCCGTCGAGAATGGCTTTAAGCGCCTTTTCCTCGGACTCGAACACGATGGCTTTGCCGCTGAAATGTGTTCCTTCCTTGCCGGTGAGTTTTGCCACTGCGCCTTCGGATGCGAGGTTGCCTCTTAAAATCACAAAATGGCTGTCCTTTTTGATCGGCTTTTCAAACGGCTGGATGATGGTCTGGCCTTTGGGATAAGGCTGCACGCCTTCGAGCGTCTGCGCCATGGTCTGGCCGGTCACTGTCAGGGCGTTGCCGTGCAGCAATCCTTTGTCGAGTAGAATTTTCATCAACGGACGGATTCCGCCGATGGCCACCAGTTCGGACATCAGATGTTTTCCGCTCGGTTTCAAATCCGCCAGCACAGGCACGTTTTTGCCGATGCGCGAAAAGTCATCGAGGGTGAGCTTCACCTTCGCCGCATGGGCGATGGCGAGCAGGTGCAGCACGGCATTGGTTGAGCCGCACAGCGCGATGACCACGGTAATGGCATTCTCGAACGCCTTTTTTGTCAGGATATCGAGCGGGCGCAATCCGTTCTTGAGCATCTCGATGACGCACGCGCCGGCACGACGGCAATCGTCCATCTTTGCCTGAGAGATGGCGTTTTGGGCGGAGCTGTTCGGCAGGCTCATGCCGAGCGCTTCGATGGCGCTGGCCATGGTATTGGCGGTGTACATGCCGCCGCACGAGCCGGGCCCGGGTATGGCGCATTGTTCGATGGCCTGAAATTCCTCGTCGCCGATCTTATGGTTCGCGTGCGCGCCGATGGCTTCGAACACGGACACGATGTCGAGCTTGCGCGTGTCGCCGGTGATGCAGCCGGGCAGGATGGTGCCGCCGTAAACGAACACCGCGGGGCGATTCAGCCGTGCGATGGCGATCAGCGAACCCGGCATGTTTTTGTCGCAACCGCCGATGGCCACAAAGCCGTCCATGCCGGCGCAGCCCACGACCGTTTCGATGGAATCGGCGATGACTTCGCGCGAGACGAGCGAATATTTCATGCCTTCGCTGCCCATGGAAATGCCGTCGGACACGGTGATGGTATTGAAGACGATGGCCTTGCCACCGGCCTCGTTCGCGCCTTTCTCGGATTCGAGCGCGAGCTTGTCGATGTGCATGTTACAGGGGGTGACATTGCCCCAGGTGGAAGCGATGCCGATGAGCGGCTTTTGGAAATCTTCCGGCTTGAAGCCGACCGGATAAAGCATGGCGCGAGCGGCAGCGCGTTCAGCGCCGTCGAACACCACGCTGGAAAAGGGACGGAGTGAATCGGAGGATTTTGTTTTCTTCATCGCGGGATATTAGCGGAAAAGGGGAACATCGGCAAGTCGCGGTACTTTGGTCAATTTGCGGCCGGCGGAGCACGGGGCACAGCTCGGCGCGTTTTGAAACATTTCCTGCAGGGCGATGCTCTGCGCTCCAATTCAGTGAGCCTTCACCTGTTCAGCCTGCACCGTGTGTTCATTCCAGCCGCCGCCGAGGGCCTGGTAGAGGTTGATCAGATTAAACAGGCGTGAGTATTGGGACAGAATGAGATTTTGCTGTGCGTTGTAGAAATTTTGCTGGGCGGTGAGCACGAGGAGGGAGCTGTCCACGCCGTTGGTGAAGCGTGCCTCGGTCAGTTCGTAGGTCCGTTGCTGGGCCTTGACCAGGGCCAGGTTGGCCGACAGTTGCGTCTGGACCGTATCCCGGACCGCCAGCGAGTCGGCCACCTCCCGGAACGCGGTTTGAATGGATTTTTGATAGTTGGCGACCTCGATGAGATCGGCGGCTTTGGTGGCCTTCAGTTCGTTCCAGGCGGTTCCCGCCGCAAAAATGGGCCAGACGATTTGCGGTGAAAAATTCCAGGCCGCCGAGCCGGGGGCAAACAAGCCCTCCAGCGTCGTGCTGGCGGTGCCGGCGGCAGCGGTGAGGGTGATGGTAGGGAAAAAGGCGGCCCGGGCGGCGCCAATATTGGCATTGGCGCCCTCGAGTACATGTTCTGCTTCGAGAATGTCCGGGCGGCGTTGCAACAGGTCGGAGGGCAGCCCTGCCGGGATGTCGGATAGACAAATCTCCGGATTGAACGGCCGGGGAGGAGCAAGGTTGTCGGGCAATGGACAACCCACCAACAGCACCAGATTGTCTTCGGCCTGCGCGAGTTGCTGTTGGTAACTGGCCACGGCAACACGAGCGGTTTGCCATTGGGTTTCGGCCGTGCTCAAATCGAGTTCCGACACCACGCCGGCCTCGTAGCTGCTTTTGGTCAGGTCATAGCTGTCGCGCGTCGCCTTCAACGTCCGGCGGGCCACGGCGAGTTGCTCGGTCAATTCGCGTTCGGTCAGATAAGCCGCAGCGACTTCAGCCACGAGCGCAATCTGGGCGCTCTTCTGTGCCTCTTCACTGGAAAAATAGGTCTCCAACGCCTGGTGTTTAAGACTCCGAATCCGCCCGAACAGGTCGACTTCATACGAGGCCACGCCCAGATTGACATTGTACTGTTGGAAGGTCGACCCGGAGCCTTGGCCGGCGTAGCCAAACGCAATGCGCTGCCGGTCGCCGTTGGCGTTTACGTCCACGGTGGGAATCAACTCGCTCCGCTGGACGCGGTAGAGGGCGCGCATTTGGTCGACGTTCAACATCGCCACGCGCAGGTCGAGATTGTTGGTCAGAGCCAGCTCGATGAGTTGTTGCAACCGCTCATCACGGAAGAATTCACGCCAGCCGATGTCCGCCACGGGCACAGGCGCGGCATTGGTAGGGGTTTTCGCATATCCGGGCACCTGGGGCCAGGATGCCGAGATGGGGGCAGCCGGTTGATGGTAACCCGGCTCGAGCGTGCAACCGGCCAAAACCAGCAGCGGCAGAGCAATGATAAATGAAAAATGTTTGCTCATGGCTTGGCCGGGTGATTGTTTCCGTCGGCCTCATCCAAGCCGGTCGCTTTGGGGGCGAGCATGGTGTGCGACGGTTTTTGCGATTTAAAGAGCCGGCGGATGACTACGAAGAAGACCGGCACGAGAAAGACCGCCAGAACCGTGGCCGTCACCATGCCGCCGGCCACGCCGGTGCCGATGTCATGCCGGCTGGCCGACCCGGCGCCGGTGCTCAACGCCAGCGGCAGCACACCCAGGATGAATGCCAGCGAGGTCATCAGAATTGGCCGCAACCGCAAATGCGCCGCCTCCAGCGTGGCTTCGATCAGACCCTTGCCTTGGGCCTGGAGATCCTTGGCGAATTCTATAATCAGAATGGCGTTTTTGGCCGACAAACCGACGATGGTCAGCAATCCGACCTTGAAAAACACGTCGTTGGGCAGGCCGCGCAGGGTTGCGGCCAACAACGCCCCGAGAATGCCGAGGGGTACCACCAGAATCACCGCCACGGGGATGGACCAATTTTCATAAAGGGCGGCCAGGGCCAGGAACACTACGATGAGCGACAATGCATAGAGCAGCGGAGCCTGTTTGGCGGACAACCGTTCTTCGAACGATTGGCCGGTCCATTCGTAGCCGAGGCCGCGGGGCAATTGGCTGACGAGGTGTTCCATGGCGGTCATCGCTTCGCCCGTGCTCTTGCCGGGCGGAGCGGCGCCGACCAATTCCAGCGACGGAAAGCCGTTATAATGCTGTAACGACGGCGACCCGAAAATCCAATGCATGCTGGCCACGCTGGAGAGGGAAACCATCTGGCCATTGATATTGCGCACATAAACTTTACCGACGTCCTGCGGCTGCATGCGATACGGCGCGTCCAGTTGGGCGATGACCCGTTGCACACGGTTGCCATGCACAAAATTATTGATGTAATCCGAACCGAAATACGTCTCGAGCGCTATGTTCAAGTCCGCCAGGGATACACCCAGCGCGCTGGCCTTGGCCTGGTCAATATCCACCTGCAGTTGCGGTGTGTCTTCCAGTCCCTGGAATCGCAACTGGACGATGTCGGGACTTTTTGCGGCCAGCGCGAGCAACTGGTCGCGAGCCTGCATGAGTTTTTCATGACCCAGACCGCCCTGGTCCTCGAGTTCAAAGTCGAAACCCGCCGCGATGCCGAGTTCGGGGATGGGCGGGGGATTGATGGGATAAATGATGGCATCCTTGATTTGCCCCAAAGCCACGAAGGCGCGGCCGATGATGGCATCCACACCATGGACGGCGCCTTTGCGCTGACGCCAGTCTTTGAGGTGAACGAACGCGAGGGCGGCGTTCTGGCCAGAGCCGTTAAAGCTGAAGCCGGCCACGTCGACCATCCCCGCCACTTCCGGCTGGCTGAGATAATAGCTTTCAACCTGCTTGAGCACGGCCACGGCGCGTTCCTGGGTCGCGCCCACCGGCAGCTGGATGCTGGTGATGAAATAACCCTGGTCTTCATCGGGGAGAAATGACGAAGGCAAGCGGACATAAAGCCAGCCCACCGCCACCACGATGGCCAGATATACAAACAGATATCGTGGTGTCTTGGTGAGCATCCGGCCCAGGAAACGTTCGTAATTTTTCCGGGTGGCGGCAAAGCCGCGGTTGAACCAGCCGAAGAAACCCTCCTTTCGGAGGTGATGCCCTTTTTCGACGGGTTTTAACATCGAAGCGCACAAGGCCGGAGTCAGGGACATCGCCAGAAAGATGGAGAACAACATGCACGAAACCATAGCCATGGAAAACTGGCGGTAGATGGCCCCGACGGAACCGCCGAAGAAGGCCATGGGGATGAACACGGCCGTCAGTACCAGGGAAATGCCGATGAGCGCGCCGGTAATCTGGCTCATCGCCTTGATCGTCGCTTCCCGCGGCGGCAGGCCCTCCTCGCTCATGATGCGTTCCACGTTTTCCACCACCACGATGGCGTCGTCCACCAGCTCGCCCACGGCGAGCACCATGCCGAACATTGTCAGCACGTTGATGGAAAAGCCCAGTGCGTACATCACGGCAAAGGTGCCCAGCAAGGCCACCGGGATGACAATGGTGGGGATGAGGGTCGTCCGGAAATTTTGGAGAAACAGGAAGATGATCAGGAACACCATGACGACGGCCTCCACCAGCGTCTTAATCACTTCCTGGATGGAGATGCGCACGAATTCAGAACTGTCGTAGGGAAAATCCGCGTGCACGCCCCGGGGAAAGAACTTGGAAAGTTCCTGGACTTTGGCACGCACGGCGTTGGCGGTGGCGACGGCGTTGGCGGAGGGAGCGAGGCGAATGCCTACGGCGGCAGCGGGCCGCCCGTCGATGCGGGCTTGAACGGAATAATCCGCGCCTCCCAGCTCGACCCGCGCCACGTCCCGCATATACACGCGGGAACCGTCCGGGTTTACCCGCAACAGAATGTCCTCGAATTGCTTGACCGTGCGCAGCGTGCTTTGCCCCTGCAACGTGATGTTGATTTCCTGTCCTTTCACCGACGGGACGGCGCCCAGTTGCCCAACCGGGACCTGAATATTTTGCGCCTCGACGGCGTTGAGGACGTCATTGACGCTGAGGTTGTAGCTTTCAAGCTTCTGTGGATTCAACCAGAGGCGCATGGCGTTTTCGGTGCCGAACAGGTCCGCTTCACCGACGCCGTTGACGCGCCGGATGGGGTCGAGCACGCTGGACGCAATGTAATTGCCCAGCATGATGGCGCTGACGTCGCCGTTGGTGGACGACAAGGTAAAAAACATCAGAAAATTGCGGGTGGATTTGAGGACCGTAATACCCTGCTGCTGGACGGTCTGGGGGAGGTTGGGGACGGCCAACTGCAATTTGTTTTGCACCTGCACCTGCGCGATGTCCGGATTGGTGCCCGGCTGGAAATAAAGCGTTACGCTGGACTGGCCGCTGGCGCTGCTGCTGGACGCGATATAGAGCAGGTTGTCAATGCCGTTCATCTGCTGCTCGATCACGGACGTAACCGTGTCCTGGACCGTTTCCGCGGAAGCGCCGGCGTAAACGGCATTGATGGCGATGGACGGCGGCGCGACGCTGGGGTATTGAGCGACCGGGAGGTGGGTGATGGCCAGAATTCCGCCCATCATGATGAGCAGGGAAATCACCCAGGCAAAAATCGGGCGGTCGATGAAAAATTTCGGCATGGCGGATTCCCGTTATTTTCCCGGGGCCGGAGCCGCATTCGTGGCGCCGGTCGGATGGTAAGGAACCGGTTTGACCACCATACCCGGCTGGACCTTTTGCAGGCCTTCGACGATGACGCGTTCCCCGGCTTTCAGGCCGTCGGTAACAACCCATTTGTCTCCCACGGCCGCGCCCAACTGGACTATCCTGATTTCCGCCTTGTCGTCCGCCCCCACCACCAACACGGCCGGAATGCCGTTCACCCCAATATTAACGCCGCGTTGGAGAACGGTAATGGCTTTGGTGTCCACCGCCTGTTCCAATTCTCCGCGTGCAAACATCCCCGGCAGGAGCACATCATCCGGATTGGGAAACAAAGCCCTCAACGTGACCATCCCGCTGCTCGGGTCCACGGTGACATCGGAAAACAACAGGCGACCCGGCAGGGCGTAAGTCGTGCCGTCGTCCAGCAACAATGTCAGTTTGGCTTCACCGGGCGCGACGGTTTTGAACGTGCCCTTCTCCAATTCACGCCGCAACCGCAACAGCTCGGTGCTCGATTCGGTGAAGTCGCAATAAATCGGGTCCAGTTGCGTGACCACGGCCATCTCCGTCGCCGCGCTCTGGCTGACCAGCGCGCCTTCGGTGACCAACGCGGCTCCGATGCGGCCGGTAATTGGCGACGTGACCGTGCAATAGCCAAGATTGATCGCGGCAATTTCCTCCGAGGCAGCCGCCTGCGCCGCTGCCGACACAGCGTTGTCGTAATCCTGTTTGCTTACGGCGTTGATGCCGACCAGCGGTTTATAGCGTTGCACCAACTGTTGCGCCTGCGTCAGATTCGCTTTTGCGCTGTCGTAGGCCGCCTGGAACGGCGCCGGGTCAATCTGGTAAAGCACTTCACTGTTTGTGACATTCGCACCCTCCTGGAAAGTCCGGCGCAGCACGATGCCGTCCACCCGCGCGCGCACCTGCGCCACGCGTACCGGGTCGATGCGGCCGGGCAATTCCGTTGTCAGCACCATGGATTCCGGCACGATGGTAACGACACCGACTTCAGGCGGCGGCAGGTTGAAGGCACCGGCGCCCTGATTTCGCCCACAGCCGGCCAGCGCGAGCAAAACCGGCGCGAGCATCGCCCCCATCACCATGGCGCGCGATGTCCGTATTGAATTCCGTCGTCTCACCACACTCATGTTCATCTTTCTTGTCGTTTCCGTTTGTTGGATTCTGAAAATAAATTGAACTTGCCTGGGGGACAAGGCTTGTGAAATAGAGCGTCGGTTTGTATCCTGTCAATCGGCTGACAACCTGCGGGAGAGATGGCCGAGTGGTTTAAGGCACACGCCTGGAAAGCGTGCATACTCCAAAAGGGTATCGAGGGTTCAAATCCCTCTCTCTCCGCCAATTTGATTTCCAGGGTTTGCACGCACACCCAGCTCGCCGCCCGCGCTCTTCAATTATTTCGGCGACGCGCCCGCAATGCTCAGAGTGATTTCGATGGTGTCGGACACCTTGTCCTCAAACTGACCGGGCATGATGTTGAAATCGCCGCGTTTGATGGTGAAGTTGGATCGGATCACGAGCAAGTCACCCTGTTGATTCGGCACGCGCTGGCCCAGTTTGTCCTTCAGGTAGGTGAGTTTCACCGGCACAGTGATTTCTTTGGACACCCCCTTGAGCGTGAACCTGCCGGTCACATCCGCCGTCGTGGTATCGCCTGTGGTCTGAACATTCTTGAACGTCGCCGCGGTGAAGCTGATTTCGGGAAATTTCGCGGCGTCGAGCCATTTATCACCGAGCATGTGTTGCCGTTGCATCGGGTTGGGCACAATGAGTGAAGAGGTGGCAACGACGATTTTGCCCTGGGTCGCACCGGGATTCGACGGGTCGAAGACGACCGAGCCGGAAATTCCGCTGGCGCTGCCGTTGATGGATTCCAGAGGCGCGTCGAGTTTGAACCCGGCATTGTTGATGCCTTTGGGATCTTTGAAGTCAAAGGTTTGGGGCGCGGCAAAAGCCATGCCCGCCAGCGTGACGAGCGCCAGGATGACCAGTTTTGTTTTCATGATTTGTTTTTGTGTGCTGAATGTTACTTTGAGTTGTTTCGGACAAAAAGGGAAATGACGCCCAGAATTCCCGCGCCCAACGCCGCCATGGCCAGAAAATCCACACCGGGAACAAACTTGTCCTGCCAATGGACTCCTTCCAGGCCCGTGACTTCATCGACGACCTTTTGCGGAACGCGGGTCTTGGTCCAGCCCTGATTCGCCCCGGTGGTGGCCCAGAAGGTGACAGCGCCGACCATCAGGACGACGGCGATAATCCGAAGCGTTTTTCTCATGGGACCCTTGCAACGTTGGATTCACTTTCCACCTGTGGCGGTCGTGGTTGAATCAAACCACGCTGACTAAATCGGCCGTTTTATAACGGACCTTGGCGAGACCGGCATATTTGTCATTGGCCGAGCGATAACCCAGAGCGCAACAAACGACCGAGGCATAGCCGCTACCATTCAGACCGAGCAGGCGGTCGTATTCGGCGGGGACGAAACCTTCCATGGGGCAGGCGTCCACACCCAGGACAGCGGCAGAAGTCATTAAATTTCCCAGAGCGATGTAGGTTTGCCGCGTTGCCCATTCGTGCGCAATCTTGCCGCGCGGGCCATTCACCAGGTCACCGACCATCATCCCGCGGTAGGCACTTAGCACATCGGCGGGAATATGGCGGGTCTGGCTGGTATGATTTATTAATTTGTCCACGTGCGCTTCGGTCATGTTGGTTTGTGCGGTGAACACGATAAAGTGCGAGGCGTCCACCACCTGCTTCTGGCCCCACGTATGGGGGAGCAGTTCGGCGCGCTTGGCCGGACTGTCAATCACCAGGAATTTATACGGCTGCAATCCGTACGAACTGGGCGTGAGCACAAGCGCCTGCTTTAACGTCTGCCAGATGTCGTCGGGGATTGTTTTGGTCGCGTCAAAAACCTTGGTGGCATAACGCCATTGGAGTGCCTCGATCAGCTGTTGTGATGTCATATTTTCAGTAATTTATTTCAGTTTTAAGTGCCGCTGAAAATTGCACAGCCCCGGAAAATTGCAAATTCTTCTTTGCCGTTTATTTTTGGTGCGGCGCCGTTCCGGTAAATTCAGACATTCCCGTACTTTTCTGTGGGCGACCTTTGCGTTACTTTTTGACTGTGACCGATTCAACCCAGTTCCGCGTCCGGCGTGCCACCACCGACGACCGGGAGAGTTTAAAGTCGCTGTGGCGGTCCATGCTTTTGCCGGCCGACGAGCTGGAAAAGCGCCTGACGGAATTTCAGGTGGTGGAGAGTGCCGACGGCAGGCTTTTGGGCGCCCTGGGCATTCAAATTGTCCAACCCCATGCGCGGTTGCACAGCGAGAGTTACCTCGATTTCGCCCATGCCAACGAGGCGCGGCAATTATTCTGGAATCGGATTCAAACACTCGCGGCCAATCACGGGGTCTTCCGGGTGTGGACACAGGAAAGTTCGCCGTTCTGGTCGCAATTGGGTTTCCGTTCCGCCAACGCGGCCAAACTGGCTGAATTGCCGCCGGAATGGCAGCCATGGCGCGGCGAATGGTTCATGCTCCAGCTAAAGGACGAACAAGCCATTGTCGACGCCTTGGGCAAGGATTTTGCCGCCTTTATGTCCATGGAAAAGCGCCAGACGGAGCGCACCTACGAACAGGCCCGCACGCTGAAAACCATCATCACCGTCATCGGCTTCACCATCGGCATTTTAAGTTTTATCCTGGCCGGCTATCTGCTCATACACCGCAATACGTTTTCACCGGGCCATTGAAGGCAGCGTAAATTCGTCTGCGTGATAGGAGCTCCGCACCATCGGACCGCTGGCCACGTGGACGAAGCCCATTTCCTCGGCGCGGATTTTGTATTCCGCGAATTTTTCCGGTGTGACGAATTCAATCACCGGCAGATGTTTTAGCGTCGGTTGCAGGTACTGGCCGAGCGTGAGGATATCGCAACCCGCCTCACGCAAATCATTCATGGCCGTGACCAACTCGGCTTCCGTTTCGCCGAGACCGAGCATCAGGCCGGACTTGGTGTAAATCGTGTCACCGCGCCGGTCCTTCACTTTTCGTAGCACGCTCAGGGAACGATCGTACGTCGCGCGATGGCGCACGTCCGGCGTCAGCCGGCGCACGGTTTCCAGGTTGTGATTGAAAATGTGCGGGTTCGCCGACAACACCGTCTCGACGGATTCGTCGCAATCGTTGAAATCCGGCACCAGGACCTCGATGACAATGCCCGGATTCAGTTCCCGCACCTTTTCGACCGTTTGCCGGAAATGATTCGCGCCGCCATCCGCCAGATCGTCGCGGGCGACGGCGGTGATGACGATATGGCGCAAGCGCATCCGGCGCGTGGCTTCGGCGACGCGCAGCGGCTCGTCGGCTTCCAACGCCAGCGGCTTGGCGGTGGACACCGCGCAAAAGCCGCACGCGCGGGTGCAGCGGTCGCCGGCAATCATGAATGTGGCCGTACCTTTACTCCAGCATTCCCAATGGTTCGGGCATTTGGCGCTTTCGCAGACCGTGTGCAGCTTCAGTTCATCGAGCAGGCTGCGCGTGCGGGCGAAGCTGTCGGATTGGGGCAGCGTGATGCGGAGCCACTCCGGCAGACGCGGTCGCGGTTTTGATTCAGTCGTCGTCATTCAAAAAGTCTGACACGGATTCCACAGATTATCACAGATTTAATTTGATTGGTGAAAATCCGTGCAATTCGTGTCAAACATCTGCTTTCATTTTTGTTTCAACTGTTCAAAATATCCGGGTAGCTGTTCCGGGCCAAAATCCGCCAGCACCTTGCCGTCGGCGGCAATCACCGGCGCCAGTTCCTGGCCGGACAGCCGGACCATCTCGTCAAAGGATTTCTCATTGGCAATAACATCGAGCGTTTCATATTTGATGCCGTGCTCGTCCAGCCATTGCATCGCCTGGTCACACCAGGGGCAGTACGGCTTGATGAACAAACGGATTTTCATGGGATGGAACCTGCCGTGCAATTCTGTGCCCGCCGAAACGACCATCTAACCACCAATCTGTTTCTGGTAGGCGTCCGGCAAAAGTAGCGCATCCAGTTCGGCTGGATTGCTCAGTTTGATTTTAAAGAACCAGCCGCCGAGGTAAGGCTCTGTGTTTACCAGCGCCGGATTGTCCACGACGGCCTTGTTGGTTTCCATAATCTCGCCGCTTACCGGCGAATAAATGTCGCTGGCGGTCTTCACGGATTCCACGACTGCGCAGCCGTCACCGCTTTTAAATTGTTTGCCGACCTCCGGCAGTTCAACAAAGACGATGTCGGTCAATTCATGCTGCGCGTGGTCGGTAATCCCAACGGTGGCCGTGTCGCCGTTAACGCGGACCCATTCGTGGGATTTCGTGTACTTCAGGTCGGAAGGAACGTTGCTCATAAATTGTGCTGTAGATTATGCGGATGGTACCGGATTGCTCAAGAGAATCCGCAGGCATGGTTCGGTGAGGCAAGGCTGCGGACGATCGGATCTCGAGGATGACCGCTGGGCAGGACAGGCTGTTCACCCGTTGCGCGCACTTCCAATTTGCACATGCCGTTACACAGGGCGGTCAAAAAGGCCTCGGCAGAAAACAAAAACACGGCATGCCCAAGCATGCCGTGCTGCTGGAATAAGGTTGAATTTCAGGCGCGGCGGCGCAACAACCGGACCATCGACAGAACACCCAAGCCCAAGAGAGCGAACGTGGAGGGTTCCGGGACAATAACGGTTTGGATTTGGAAATAGCCCCCCAGAAAGTCGCCGGCGCTGCCAACGGGGTTGGCCAGGTCGAAGTAGTTATTGCCGGGCGCCGATGCGGCGTACTGCCCGTTCACGGCATATTCAAACGCCGGCTTCGTGGTGATCGGGTCAATAGTGTAGGTGAACGTCATGTTGATCGTTGTGCCGTTTATATAGTTGGGAACGCTTCCGCCGGCACCCGGATAACCACCGGCACCGGGCGAGAACGGGTAATACGAAGGACCTCCACCTTGGAAGACCGTTCCTGCATTCCCACCTTGTCCAACGGCGACGATTGAGTCATCGCCACCCCAAGTGCCGGACGGATTACTGAACAGAAAACCGCCTTCCAAATCCTTGCCGGCAATGCCGCCGCTCAGTGTCAGCCCGAAGGAAGCAGTGAAATAGTCACCGGCAGTGAACTGGTATGGGCTTACTCCCCCGTTGTTGGAGAAATACCAGACATCCCGATCGGCGAAGCCGGAGAGCGATTGCACATTCGCTTCAGCGAGCGAGATGGAGCCGGGATAGCTGTTGATGTAAGTCCCCGTTGCGCCAGGGGCATCGTTGAATACACGCGGAATTATGATGGCCGAATTGACTGAACCGAGCCCCGAACCTGCCGGATTCAGGGGGGTAATACTGATATTCGAGAAGACCGCTTGCCCGGAATTTTGCGCCAGGGCCGTACTGGCGGCCACGAGACAAAGACCGGTTAACATCGAAATGGTGGAGCATTGATTAAAAGGTTTCATAGCTGATCCTTGGGTGGTTGTTAATCCTATTTAGTTATACTTGGAATTACTTCGTGCCTATCGCAGTTTATGGCAGGCACCCGAAGTAAAGTCAAGCAAATTGTCAAGTGACATTTTTTATTATCATTAAGATAAAAAACGACCATATCGCAAACAGCACATGAGCTAACACTCTGATTTATAAATAGATGTATTGCTTACGGGGATTGA
>DATJYM010000082.1:0-8265 GCA_035499615.1 Candidatus Acidiferrales bacterium
TTGGGGAATCGGCGGCGATGGGAGATCCGGATTCGAGTTATGGTGCCTGGCGTTATCTGCAAATCCTGTTGCGTGAACGGTTTCCCGGGACGGATTTTGAAGTGGTTTGTGTGGCAATGACGGCCATCAATTCCCATGTAATCCTGCCCATCGCCCGCGAGTGTGCCCAAAGGGAGGGCGATCTGTGGATTGTGTACATGGGCAACAATGAAATGGTCGGCCCTTTTGGCGCGGGCACCGTGTTCGGTTCGCGGGCACCGGGCGTGGGCCTGGTCCGGGCCGGCTTGGCGATAAAAAGCACACGAATTGGGCAGTT
The DNA here is from genome assembly GCA_035499615.1 of Candidatus Acidiferrales bacterium. Taxonomy (GTDB): domain Bacteria; phylum Verrucomicrobiota; class Verrucomicrobiia; order Limisphaerales; family UBA11358; genus UBA11358. The sequence continues at coordinate 317 of DATJYM010000082.1, forward strand.
GTTGGATGGTCTGGTGCAGCGATGGGGCGCCCATTCATCGGCGCCGAAGACCTGGGGCGGGCTTAACATGTTTGGCAATCATCAGCTTCGCCATGACGACCCGAACCGGCTGCGCGCTTATGAGAATTTTAAAAGAAATCTAACAGACATATTACAAGCCGGCCACAACGCCCGGGTCCCGGTTATTTTATGCACCGTCGGCAGCAATCTGAAGAATTGCGCTCCATTTGCCTCATTGCATTCAACCGCGATAAGTGAGACTCAAAAGGCGGAATGGGATGCCGCTTATCAACGCGGCATGACACTCGAAGCCGCGGGTGACTATCCAGCGGCGTTGGAACAGTATGCCGGGGCGGCCGCCATCGATCCGCAATATGCCGAATTGCAGTTCCGTCTGGGAAGCTGTCACCTCGCACTGACAAACGATGCCAAGGCCCGGAGCGAATTTGAGCTGGCCCGGGATTATGACACGCTCGCTTTTCGAGCTGACACTCGCATCAATGAAATCATAAAAGAGACGGCGGGCGCCTTTGCCGCCGGCGGGGTTTACTTTTTGGATGCGGCCCGGAAGTTGTCGCAAGGTTCCCCGGGGGCGATTTCCGGCAACGAATTATTCTATGAACATGTGCATTTGAACTTTGACGGCAACTATTTGCTGGGACTTGCGTTTGCCGAACAAGTGGCGCAGTTGTTGCCTCCTTCCATTACGGCTCATCGGAGCAGCGAATGGACGTCGCCGGAAATGTGCGACCGGTGGCTGGCCGTCTCCGCATGGGACCGATCCCGGGTCTGGCAGGAAATTCTCGATCGCATGTCCGAGCCGCCATACTCCGAACAGTTGACCCATTCCGCCACGGTCAAAGTCTGTGAGGAAGCAATCGGGAAACTCAATTCCCGGGCGGATTCCGGGGCCTCGGAGCAAACACGGCGGTTATATCAGCAGGCGCTGTCCCGGTCGCCCGCCGACAATTTTTTGCATCAAAATTTCGCGCAATTCCTGGCGGCAGACGGGGATCTGGCACAAGCCACCATCGAGGCCCAGCACGTTTGCGAATTGCTGCCACAAATGCCCGCGGAATATTACGACATTGGCAATTTGCTGATCGTTCAAGGCCGAATTGTCGAAGCCGAAGCGTCGTTTTCAAATGCGCTTGCGATCCAGGGCGACTTTGTACAAGCGCTGAACGGGCTGGCCCAGATCCGGGCGAACGAACAGAAAACAAACGACGCCATCGCCTGCCTTAAACGTGCGCTCCAAGCGAACCCGGACGACCCGGTAACGTACCTTAACCTGGGATTCTTGGAACAGAATTGTGGAAATCTGGAACAGGCGGGTCTCGACTATCAAAGTGCCGCACGCCTCCAACCACTAGGTCTCATGGCTCAGTTCAAGCAGGCGTTTGACGCCAGCGTGCTGGGCTTGACGGCCAAGGCGGTTGAGTTGTTTGCGGAGATTGTTCAGTCGAAACCAGAATTCTGGCAGGCGCGGTATTTGCTTGGGTTGGAATTGGCGCACCAGGGAAGAATCGAGGAAGCGGGCGCCCAGTTTTGGGAGGTGATTCGTTATCGTCCGGACTTCGCTCCCGCACATTTAAACCTTGGCATCCTGCTGCTGAAGCAGAAAAAGCCGGACCAAGGATTGAACGAATTCCGCATCACCTTGCAGCTTGATCCAAACAACCCATTGGCAAGGCAATACCTCGACATCATGCATTCGTCCACGAATCAGGCGTTTGGTGGCGGTTCGAGGCAAGGCAGGTGAGCTGTGCGTATGCCGACTGAACCAATCAAGCCAGCGTCAATTTAGATGAAGTAAAAAAGGAATTTCGAAAAATTGATGCCGCTGCTTCGGTGAAACAGATCTGGCCTCAGACCTAACAGAAATCATTCTTTTTTACCACAAAAGTCAATATTTTGATTGACCGAATTTGTAATATATGTTACTACACAGCGTGTAACCATCTTATTACCTTTTGTTGCTACTGCACTATAATTGTCATGTAATTTGATTGTTCAATTGATTGGGAAAATCAACAAAACACAGGTCTTTACTGCATCGACAGAGATCAATCTTATGAATTCAAAGAGTAAGTTCTTGGGAGCCTTGCTGGCGCCAATGCTCGTTGCAGCCGTATATGCCGGATCCGATCCGGGAGAATTGGATCGCCGGGTAGAGTCGTTGCTTTCACAAATGACCCTTGACGAAAAAATCGGGCAGATGACACAGGTGGATGTCAACGCGCTCGTGGACAAGGCAGACATTGAAAAATATTTTCTCGGTTCCCTTCTAAATGGAGGTGGTGGTGGCCCGACTAACAACGTCCCGCAAAACTGGCTCCAGGCGGTCAATGACTATCAGTCTTGGGCTTTGAAAACCCGCCTGAAGATTCCGTTGATTTACGGTGTCGACGCGGTTCATGGCCATAATAATGTGGATGGTGCGGTCATCTTTCCTCATAACATCGGTTTGGGTGCCACTCACGATCCCGCGCTGGTCGAACAAGCCGAGCGGGTGACGGCACAGGAGGTCGCCGGCACCGGCATCCGCTGGGCTTTTGCCCCATGTATTGCTGTGGCAGTGGACGAGCGTTGGGGTCGTACGTATGAAAGCTTCGGAGACTCACCGGAGCTGGTGTCAGCACTCGGCGTGGCGGCGGTGCGGGGGTTTCAAGGGGACAATCTTGCCGGCTCCAATTCGGTGCTGGCTTGCGCCAAACATTATATCGGCGACGGCGGGACTCTCAATGGAGTTGATCAAGGGAATGATGTTTGTAATGAAGCAACGATTCGAAAACGCTATCTACCACCCTATCAAGCGGCCATCAAAGCCGGGGTTGGTTCGATCATGGTTTCCTACAGCAGTTGGAATGGCCGGAAAATGAGCGCCCACAAATACCTGCTCACCGACGTCCTGAAGGAAGAACTGGGCTTCCGTGGATTTTTGGTTTCCGACTGGGCGGCCATCGACCAACTTTCACCAAATTACAAAAATGATATTGAAGCCTCCATCAACGCCGGTCTGGATATGATCATGATTCCCAACGGGCCGGCGAAGCCGAACAACTATCGGGAATTCATCGCTGACTTGAAAGAACTCGTTGCTGAAGGGCGGGTGTCCGAGACGCGCATCAACGATGCGGTCCGGCGCATTTTGCGCATCAAGTTTGCGATGGGCTTGTTTGAAAACCCCTACACCGATCCGGCGTTGACAGCTCAGATCGGTTCCGCCGCGCATCGCGCCGTCGCGCGTCAGTGCGTGCGCGAATCGCTTGTGTTGCTCAAGAATGACAATAAAACCATTCCGCTGGCCAGGAATGTCAAACGCCTTGCTGTCGTTGGTGCCGCCGCCGATGATCTCGGAATTCAATGCGGTGGCTGGACCATATCGTGGCAGGGCCAGACCGGCAATATGCCGCATGGCGGAACGACGATTCTGGCCGCGATTCGCAACACGGTTGCTCCGGGAACCGCCGTTACCTTTTCCCCCGACGGCAGCGACCTGAAGGGTGCCGATGCAGTGGTTGTGGTGGTTGGCGAAACGCCGTATGCGGAAGGCCGGGGTGATCGTAGTGATCTGCGTTTGTCACCGGCAGATGTGGCACTGGTGGAAAAGGCCAGGTCGGCCGGGGCGCCGGTTGTTACGGTGCTGCTGTCCGGCCGGCCTTTGATTCTCGGTTCGGCCATGGATTCGAGTGATGCTTTCATTGCCGCTTGGCTGCCGGGCACCGAAGGCCAGGGAATCGCCGACGTTTTGTTTGGAGATTTCAAACCAACCGGCAAATTGCCGCGCGCCTGGCCGCGGAGCACCGGCGGCATGGCGACGGGCGCCGGAAGTCCACCGGACAGCAGCGCATCATTCCCCTACGGCTTCAGCTTGAATAACTAAGTTTTGCCACCTGGTCAGGAAATCGTTTCATCTATTCGATTTTTTGGCTGTGTCATATCGTTCGATGCCATGTTGTTGCGTCACCCGGCCTCCACCATTGTCAACGACTGGCAGCAATGGAGAACCACCACTTCATTCGGCCAGAATTCTGAAGTCGGGTTGTGAACCTGCAGTTGCCGTGGGCGGATGTTTTTTGCGTGCTTTTTGCTGAATTGACGTGAAGTCCTGTAAATGAAATAGTCCCTCCAGATGGAATCATCTGACTTTTGGGCCGGAGGACGAGGCGTTATCAAGACACGAAGCCTGGCCTTTCAGATATTTAAACGGGTTGGCATCCCGCTCTGGGTGGCGGGTCTTGTCGGCTGGCTCTCGGTCGCGGTCGTTGCCAGTGAAGAAACCAGCGCGATCGACGCGCCTTCCGGCCGTCACTATGCGCCCGACCGTGAGGTGGATGTGCTTCATCTGGCGTTGGAAGTTACGCCCGATTTCAAACAGCGGACCATCGAGGGTAGGGCCACCATCACCTTCGCGCCGGTGCTCAAGCCGGTTCGCGAGATCAAGCTGGACGCGGTTGACCTCAACATTCACACCGTCACGGCCGCCGAAAAAATTCAGGCCTTCCAGGTCATCGGCGAAAAGCTGATGATTACGTTCGTCACAAATCTGCCGCCCGGCCAGGAGACAAGTGTGACCATCACTTATCAGGCCGAGCCGCGGGCGGGACTTTATTTCCGCACCCCCGAGATGGGCTACCAGGAGGGCGACACGCACTTGTTCACGCAGGGCGAGGAAGTGGATGAGCGGTATTGGTATCCGTGTTTTGATTCGCCCAATGAAAAGTTCACCTCGGAAATTATCTGTCATGTGCCCGAAGGCATGACCGTCATTTCCAACGGCCGGCTGGTCTCGACTGAAAAGGATCCGGCGACCGGGCTGGTGGCCTTTCATTGGACGGAGGAAAAGCCGCACGCCAACTATCTTATCACCCTGAACGCCGGCTATTTTAAAAAGATCGAGGACCGGTACCAAAACGTGCCGCTCGCGTTTTACACGCCGGCTTCCGAGATTGCGTATGCGACGAACAGTTTTCGCGATACGAAGGACATCATGGGATTCTTCGAGGAGGAGATTGGCGTGCCTTATGCCTGGGGAAAATACGACCAGATTTGTGTCAACGATTTCGTGGAAGGCGGAATGGAGAACACCAGTGCGACAACGCTTACCGATAGCACGCTGTTCACGACCAACTCCGGAAAGCTGCGCGACAGCGACGGCTTGATCTCCCACGAAATGGCCCATCAATGGTTTGGCGACCTGGTCACCTGCAAGGACTGGAGCCACGTCTGGCTCAATGAAGGCTTCGCCACCTATTATGCGACCCTTTACAACGGGCACAAAAACGGACGCGAAGCGATGATTTATGAACTGTACAGCCGGGCGCGGATGATCACCAGCCTGACGAATGATGTGAACCCGATTGTCCGTCGAAACTTTGACGGCTCCCACGAAATGTTCAATTACCTGGCCTACGACAAGGCCAGCTGGGTGCTGCACATGCTCCGCTCCCAGCTTGGCCCGGAGGCGTACCGCCGTTGCATCAAGACTTATCTCGAACGACACCAATATGGCAGCGTCGTGAGCGAGGACCTGCGCCACGTCATCGAGGAACAGACTGGCCGCTCCTATGATCAGTTTTTCGATCAATGGCTCTATCATGCGCATCATCCTGAACTGGAGGTCAGCTACGATTGGGACGAAACCACCAAACTTGCGAAAGTCTCCATCCGTCAGGTCCAGAAACTCAGCGACGATGTTCTGCTGTTCAACTTTCCTCTCACCATCCGTTTCAAAGGCCCCTTTGGAACCAGCGACCAGACCGTTCAAGTTACAAAATTGGCCGAGGATTTTTATTTTCCGCTCGCCGACGCTCCGGAAATTGTCCGCTTGGATCCGGAATGCACCTTGCTCGCCAAGGTTGCCTTCCCCGTGCCCAACGCCATGCTCTATGCCCAATTGGCGGCGGCCGACGATCTCGCCGGCCGGCTGCTGGCCGTTGATCAGCTTGCAAAAAAGCAGGACAAATCGGCGGTGGCGCACTTGAAACAGGCGTTGGACGGGGATGAATTTTACGGCGTGCGTGTCGAAGCTTCCAAGGCGCTGCGCTCGATTCACAGCGACGAGGCCTTCGCGGCGCTCCTTGGCTCCGTTGCGCAACCGGACGAGCGCGTGCGTCGCCAGGTCTTGGCCGATCTCGCCGGTTTTTACCGTGACGAAGCCTGCGCCGCTGAACTGGCAGCATTGGAAGTGGAAAAGAATCCGGACATCACCGCCGTCGCGATTCGTGCCCTCGGCCCCTATTCCAAGCCGGCCACGCGTGATCAACTGTTGAAATATCTCGACTCCGAGTCCTTTCATAACGAACTGGCAGTTGCCGCCGTGGAGGCCATCCGTGCACAGGATGACCCCGCCTACATCGCCCCCTTGTTGTCCTCGCTGCCGAAACATGAAACTACCTTCACAAGCCGCGGCTACGCCCAGGCGCTCGGCACGCTGGCTTATCTGGCGCGCAACGAGGAGAACAAGGATGTTGTGCGCGAATTTCTCGCCGGTTATGTGGACTCGCCAAAACGCCCGGTGCAGCTTGGCAGCATAAACGCATTGGGCACGCTGGGTGACCCCAAGGCGGTCGCCGTGCTGGACACCTTCGCCTCCGCCTCCAAGGACACTCCGGAAGGCGCCGCTGCGACCCGCGCCATCACGGCCATTCGTGCCGGCCGCAAGCCAGCGGATGAATTGAAGGATTTGCGGCAGGAAGTTCTCGACCTGCAAAAAACCACGCGGGACCTACGGAAGCAAATTGACGACCTGCAATCCCAAAACAAAGCCGCCGATTCTACCAAGCCCCCCGCACCGGCTGACTCCAAATCGAAGAAAAAGCCGAAGCCGAAGCCGGATGCCGCGGAGATCGGTCATTGACTTTTGGCCCGTCAAACCGTCGTCGTATGCCGTTCCCGCTGCTGCAGTGCCGCCAGACACATTTTTGCCTCACGCGTCAACGCCTCGCGTTCGGCCACGGTTAATCCCTGCGGATCGAACCGGAGACGGTAGTGCAGTCGCAAGAGCTCTCGCAATGGATCCCGCAAGTCGGCCAGGACCGGATTGAGCAGTGTGCGGGATAACCAGACGGCCAAGGGCTCGCTTGTCTGTCGCGGCACACCGCGCGTGGCCAGGTTGCGTTCGAGCAGGTAAAACTCGGAGTCCAGGCCCGGGCAGAAAAAATTTCTTTCCGCCACGGCCGATCTGACCTGTCGCCGCCGCTTGCGCCGCCGCCGGGAAAAAATTTGATAAAGTAAAATCGCCAGTACGGGCGCCAGCGCCCAGAGCAGGTATTGGCGCAGGTTGCCCTGGCCATAGCGGAATCTGGCAAATTCAAACCGGATCCAGGAACCCAGGTCGGAAACCCGTTCCCAAACCGATGCGCGGCGGCCTTCGATGCCCACCCAGGATGCCGGCGTTGTGTCGAAGTCCTGCCAGGTCTTCGTTCCTTCATTCCAGACGAGGCACCAGGCGTGGGCATCGCGTTCGCGCACGACATATCCGTGTCCAGAGGGTTCATGGACGGCGTACCCGACGGCATAACGCGCGGGAATCCCCAGCTGGCGCAACAGCAAGACTGTCGCCGTCGCAAAGTACTCACAATGGCCGCTGCGGCTTTGCAACAGGAAACGCGTCAGCGCGGTTTCATTCGTGCGCGCCAGTTTGTCCGGCCCCAGCCAGGTGCTGTATTGGAATTTGCCGAAAAAAAATTGCTGAACGGCCAGCAATTCCCGATCTTCGGTTCCTCCGGAAATTTGCATCTCGGAGATGACCCGGTTCAACGCCGGCACCTCGCTGGCTGGCACTTGCAGGTCAAGGTGATTGGTACCCGTGTCAGGTGGTGAATCTACGGTCAGGCCGGGGCCGTAGCAGGCGTCGAACATCACGAACCCCGGGCCGTCGGCCAGCACGGCACCGGAAGGGTTTACTTTAAGCGTGAACACTGGAAGTTTTTGCAACCGGCCGC
>DATJYM010000083.1:0-10713 GCA_035499615.1 Candidatus Acidiferrales bacterium
ATGCTTATCAGGAGATCAGCGCGAGTCAGTTTGCGTTGCTCAACGCCAGGTATATTCTGCCGCTTGACAAGGAGCGGCGCTGGAACGTGGGCGTGGGCGCGTCCACGGCGGTCGTGGATTACCTGCCTGGTGAAGGGCAGCCAGGCAACTGGTTGAATGGAGTGGGCACGGGTATTCTTTACCGCTCTCCTTCCGACCGCTGGAACATTCTCGTCGGCTACGGCTATGGCATTAATGCCGTCCGCTCCAGCGGAAGAGGGGCGAACAGCATCAGCGTATTGGTTCAATGGAACCTGGGGCGGAAGCCGGGGCAAAATTTCAACATTTTGCCACCATTTCACATGCGGGGGTTCCAATCACTTTTTGGCCGATGAATCGTCCTGGGCCCGGTCATTCAGGGGTCTGTTCCCACCCGCCTACCGGAACCTTGTAACGCGCCTCCGGATCCGACTCCACAAGCCAGTCACTAACGACCGGATTGATGGCCCGTTTGCCTTTGAGCACCAGCCTTCTCAACCCTGGCTTCCCATAAGCCCCTTAATTTAGGGAAGCGGGGATTGCTGGTTCCGGCGTGGATTCGGTCTTGGGGGCTGAGGCATCCTCCAGGTTGGATTCCTCTTTAAAAAGTTGAGCACCGTTTGGCGCTGCACCACATGACGACCTTTCAGGTTGTACGCGGCAAGCAGGAAGCCATGCAGATTGTCCGGCTGATAGACATTAGGGACTCAGAGGCGGAAATTGAATATACCTGCCCCATTGGGCTTGGCGGAAACCGTAAAAACGAGGTTCTTTCTATGGCACAAATTGGCTCCAGAGGTAGGGCTCGGACTGGTCCCCTGCCCTCGTCTTTGCTACGCAACTCGCTGATCGATACTAGGAATCCAGTAATTCCAACCCTGACAAGGCGTTTCGCACTACGCAAGACAATTTTTCAAAATCATCCGACAAGGGATCCAGTATCATTTCACAATTTCTGACTATTGTTTTGCTGGAGCTTTTGCTGGAGGTAGAGCTAGTAAGATTCGTTTCGAGGCGAGGGTCGGGGCCAGATTCGTGCGCGCTTTCATATAGATTCCCCCGGGCTGCGGAATTCAAGGATCGCGCATTCGTGTCAAAGTGCCAAGCCCTGCCGCGCAAGAATCAACCGATTTTGGCTTCCCTTTAGGCGAAGGCTCGAACCACACCGTTTACAAAACGCTGCCACTTCCGGGAGTTGGCTCACATCAGCTAGAAATTTTGCAAGCAATGGGGAAACATTGTCTTTCCGCCAGATGAGGGATAAAGGCAAAGCCAGATTCAAATCCGTAACAGGCAGAAAAACCACGCCTTCGGGTCGTCGCCAACGCGTTGCGTCGGTGACAAACGCTACGCCTAACCTGCACGACACAAGGCTTAACATGGTTGCCTGATCCAGCACTTCTTGAATGATGTGTGGCGTTTTCAAGCCACCGCGAAAACATGCGTTCATCAGGCTGTCATAGTAAGCAGGGCCTCGACGCCTCAGAAACCAGACAAAGTTCGTGTCCACCATGTCGCGAAGCCGAAGCTTTTTTAATTTCGTTAATTCATGCCCCTTAGGTGTCGCCAATACCACATCGTGCGATGCAATGGGGATTTGGTTCAATGTGTTTTCTATTTTCGAGAAATTATATACGAAGCCCGCGTCCAGTCGGCCAGACTGAACCGCGTCAATTTGCTCTAACGAGCTTAATGCATTGAGTTGCAGTTCAGCATCGGGCTGTCGATCGCGGAATTTGCGAAATGAGCTTGGAACAACGCCATGCCAAGAGGCGCTCTCAGCAAATCCGACCCGTAAAGTACCGGACAGACCATGTGCCACGCGTCCAGCGCGGATTGTCGCCTCTTTGACCTGTTCAAAAATGCGCTGGCCATCTTCCAGAAATACCTTGCCCGCCGCGCTTATTTTAACGCCTCGTGGCAGACGCTCAAACAGCTTAAAACCGATCTCATCTTCCAGATTCTTAATCTGCCGTGTCAGCGCTGGCTGAGCAACACGAAGCCGTTTTGCAGCGCGTCCATAATGCTGCTCCTCTCCAACCGCAACGAAATAGCGCAATTGCCTGAATTCCATACTCATATCATATCGTGATTGGTTCGATAGTAAAGTTGTATTAGAAGTATCAATCACAATCAGTCATTATGGTGCTTTAAATGCGAAGACCGGAATGAACAAATGTAACGGAAAGCGGCTAAAAAATAGCGCCTGAGCGTTTAACCAGTTCGCATGTCGAAGGCTATGATTTAGCTGCGCTCCGGCAAGAGGCAAGGCTGTGAATGGAAAGATTATGAAAATCATCGACCACATCTATGTCAATGGAACATTCGTTAAGCCCCACGGATCTGAGTTGTTTGAAATCCGTAACCCAGCCACGGCGCAGGTTATTGGACGACTGACTCTTGGTGACCAAGAAGATACGCGTCATGCCATTGCAGCGGCTAAGGAGGCTTTTGCAACCTTTTCACAGACAGGCAAAGAAGAGCGGATTACCCTGCTAAAACGGCTTCATGATACGGTTCTGGCGCGAGCGGACGATCTGCGAGAGGCTACAATCGAGGAATACGGCGCGCCACTCTCGCGGGCAACATGGATATTCATGTTGGGCCAATCTGCCACAAACAGATTACCCACCCTATCAAAGGCCAGTCCTATAGGATTCAACCCGGAGGCAAAGGTGGTTTGCACCCCACCCGGTGTGAATTCATAGATGTTGCTGTTGATGTCCAACTCAAACAGAACGCCCGCGCTGTTAAAGGCCAGTCCCATAGGACTCAACCCGGAGGCAAAGGTGGTTTGCACCCCACCCGGCGTGAATTCATAGATGTTGCTGTAATCCCCCTCAAACAGATTTTGCGTCAACGCCCTGGTGCAAATGAAAACAACCATTACAGCACAGAGAGCGTAGCCGAACGAATGAGACGTGGTCCGAATATTCACCTGGTCCTGATGCAGCAGTATCTATGCCCGCAGTATTCAAACCGCAGTGCGGCCTCCGTCAACGGCGAGTTTTGCGCCGTAGATGAAACTGGCGCGATCTGTCGCCAAAAAGACAATAGCCTCGGCAATTTCCTCCGCCGTTGCCGGACGGCCCGCTGGCGCCTGAGCCGCCAGTTCCTTGAGTCCCTCTCCCATAGCCTCTGTGCCCTCCGTGCGGGTCGGTCCGGGGCTCACTACGTTGACACGGACGCCACTCGGACCATATTCAGCCGCCCAAGCTTTGGTTAGCAGATTGATGGCGGCTTTGCTCGATCCATAGAGGCTCATGCCAGCCACCCCATAATCGGCCACCATCGTCGCAATATTGACGATAGCCCCTTTGCCTCTCTTCGCCATCAGCGGAGCGAGTTCCGCGACGAGGAAATACGGGACCTTGACATTCAGTGCATACACGCTCTCAAACAGTTCTTCTGTCATTTCATGCGTCGGCCCGAACGGGAAGATTCCCGCGCTGTTAATCAGAATATCAACATGACCATTTCCGAGTTCGACAGCTCGTTTCGCCACTTCGCGAGCACTCGAAGCGTTTCTAAGGTCAGACGAAATATAATCGGCCTCGCCTCCTGCGGCCCGCATCTCCGCAACCGTTTTCTCGCCGCGTTGCGCGTTGCGACCGACTACTATCACATGGATGCCAAGTTGGGCTAGCTGATTGGCTGCCGCCCGGCCAATGCCGCTCGTTCCTCCTGTAATCAGGGCTGTCAACGATTTGTTTGTCATTTGCATTATCTCCTTTCAATGCAATTTACCGCTTGCTGTCGGCGATGCAACTACGACCAATTCAACCTGGCTCACATCAGAAGCCTAACGTTCAGAGCTCAGACACGCGGGGCCAACCAGCGTGAACCACGAAGCGGAACTGAGTGCGCCATCCCGAGTTGCCTGCTGCGTGATCACGAAATGCACAAGACTCCATCAAACGGCGGATTTCATGCCTCTTGACCGACACTTTGGCGGCATTTCAACGCTTGGCGAATGCTCCCGCCAGTTGTCCGACCAAAACGGCAAAGGGCATATCAAGCGCCCCATACAGCGGGCCGGCCTTTGGACTCGCGTTATCCTTCAGCATTTCCACGGCAATGGTGGAATAGTCGGTGACAATCACGCCAGCTTGAACCATGCGCATCAAGCCGGTGATGCGCTTGGTTTCGCTGAATGTGCCGGAAGCGTCTATCACACCATAGACATCGTAGCCCATCCCAGTCGCGTGAATGGCAGGGAAAGCCAGGCAGACTTCCGTTGAAACGCCGGCGATAACGAGTTTCTTGCGCCCGGTCGCCTCCACGGCTTTGGCAAACCGGGGTTCGTCGAACGCGTTAACTGTGGTTCGATTAATGATTGAAATCCCTGGCAACGCTTCCGTCAACTCCGGGATGGTAGGCCCCCACATTTCCGGCGAAGTCGCCGTCACAACGATCGGCACGCCCAAAACCTTGACGGCTTTCGCCAGCGCGACGACGTTATGCTTCAATTCCGCCACTGGGATGTCTCTGACTCCGGTGAACAATCCAACTTGATGGTCGATGAGAAGGAGTGCGGCATTTTCTGGCGTAAGCCGCTCCGAATATCTTTTGGTTTCCATAGATTTTGTCATTTCGTTTATCGTTCGAGGTGCGGTTGACACCGCTCATTCCTCTCAAACTATCTGCAAGGCCAATGCGGCGGAAATACCTTGTTACTTGGCTGACCATACCGATTGGGTATACTGGCGCAAATGGAACTCCGCCATCTGCGATATTTCGTGGCTGTCGCCGAAGAGCAGAACGTGACGCGTGCGGCGGCGCGGCTTCACGTGTCGCAACCGCCGTTAAGCCGGCAGATACGGGATTTGGAGGATGAGCTTGGCATCGCACTTTTTGACCGTGATGCCAACGCCGTTCGGCTTACTGAAGCCGGTCGCGTTTTCCTGACCGAGGCTCGCATCATCTTACGGCGCACGGAGGATGCTGCCGAAATGGCCAAGGATGTGGCCGGAGGAAAGCGCGGCGTAATCCACGTCGGTTACGCACCATCATTGACGGTCGAGCTCCTGCCGCGTGCGCTGAAGTGTTTCCGGGAGTCTAACCCTGGAGTGCGGGTGCAGCTTCACGATTTGTCCACACAGGGAATGTTGCGTGAACTGACTCGTGGAAAGATCCATGTGGCCATGATGGTTCAAGTGCCTCCAAAAGTTTTGACGGGATTAATTTTCGAGGAATTGCTGCGTCTGCCAGTTTGCGTAGCCATGGATCCGGCGCATCCACTGGCCAGAGCGCGCAAAGTCGGGCTGGAGCAAGTCACCAAAGAACGTCTGGTAACCTTCACGATTGCCGACTATCCAGAACATCACGCCTGGATTGCAGGTTTATTTTCGCCACTGAACCTCTCACCACAAATCGTCGAGGAACACGACAGCATCACCAGTCTCATCGCGGCGGTCGAATCGGGCCGAGGCGTTGCTGTGATCGCACAACCGCTCGATGGTCTCGGAAGTCCGCGATTAAAAGTTCGACCCCTGCGACCCGCACCGCCGCCGCTCAGCGTCGGCATCGCGTATTCCAAAAAATTCCGCTCTTCGGCAACGGACAGCTTCATTGCCGCAGCCAGGAAAGCGATGGTGTAGCGAGGGATGCGATGGCCTGTTTCAAAGGAATGTCGTGACCTACATTCTGCTTCACGCCTCGCGGAAATACATCAATATCCTTGGCGGTTCATTCTCAATCTCAACGGGCTATTCAATCCGTGGCGTCGCTCATTGCCAATCCACCGCCCGGCGCACCTGTACCGCCAATTTTGCCTCCCCAAGATGGTTATCTCTTCCTTGATCGCAACAAATTCGCGGCTTCCTTCGCTGGGGACGTTGAAGCGGACACCGCATCATTTATGGCCGATTCGCAAGTCCCTTGGGGTGTTGATGCCCTCCAAGGTGCCGTTACAGAACCGGCCTGGAAAACCAAACGAGCTACTATCTGGTTGCCTCGGAGGACAAGATGATTCCGCCTCCGGCTCAACGGGCGATGGCCGGACGCGCGAACGCGCAGGTGACGGAAGCCCCTGGCAGTCACGCCATCTACGTTTCCAAACCGGCGGAGGTCGCCAAACTGATTCAGCAAGCCGCTGACGCTCGCGCCTAAAACAAAACATCCTTTGCTTATCACCGGTGGAGATTTCGCATCGTCACCGGTGATTTTGCATCCGCCGATGGGATTTCCCATTGTGTTCATTTCGTCGATAGCGGACGTTGAACTACGAATGCTGTCTCGCCGCTGCGATAAAATTTTCCACCAACTCGATTTCGGACTCCTTGCACCAGATCGCGAGGACGGGAACGGCGGGCAAGGCGGGCTTCACCGGAAGCAACTTTAAGCGTGAGGCGACCATGCTCGCGACACAGCTTGGAACCAGAGCCAGGCCGCGTCCGCCTTCGACGGCGGCAATGATGCTGCTCACGCCGTCGTGTTCGCCGACGATGCGCGGCTTGCGTCCGACGGGCGCGAACAGTTTTTCCAGCATCTCATGGTATTCGGGGTAATCCTTCCGGCTGTAGGCGATGAGCGGTTCGTGCGAAATTTGTTCCGGAGAAATCGATTTCAATTTCGCCAGCGGATGTTTCGGAGCTACCGCCACGCCTATGGCGTAACGCGCCAGTTCCTCGAAATTCAGGCCACGCAATAATTTCCCCGGCGGGCGGACGGTAAGAGCAACCTGCAATTTCTTTTCGCCGAGCTGTGCGAGCATTTCTTCCGTGGACAAATCATGCAGCGCGACGCGCACATTCGGAAATCTTTCCTGAAACGTCCGCAACGCCCGCGGCAAAATCTCCACCGTCAGCGACGGCGCATAACCGACATTAATTTCGCCCACAATTCCGCCGGAAGCCGCGCGGGCTTTTTTTACCGCGTCGTCCGCGCGCTGCAAAATGGATTTCGCTTCTGCCAGAAAGATTTTCCCGGCCTCGGTGAGTTTGAGTGATTTGGCGCCGCGCTCGAACAATTGAAATCCGATTTCGTCCTCGAGGTCGTGGATTTGGCGGCTGATGCCCGGTTGCGAGACGTGCAATTTCAGCGCCGCCCGCGAGACGTTTTCCTCCTCGGCGGCGGCGATGAAATAGCGGAGATGGCGCAATTCCATTTGCAGTTTCGAGCATAGCTAAAAGTTATAGCGAGGCAAGAAACATGGTATTTCCGCGGTGCGTTATGGTCAGCGTAATGTTTAGCCATGATAAATCTAGTCGAAGCGAAAGCGCGAAGTGAGGCCGAAAACGGAGAGCCCACCTCGAAGATGTTCGAGGGGAGAATGCAGGTCGGCGTTGACAGCTTCGCGGCGGTATTACCTGACGATGGCAGGGGCGCCGCAGTCGGCGCATCGGACAGCATCCGCAATCTCGTCGAGCGAATTGAACTTGCCGACCAGGTGGGCTTGGATGTGTTCGGAGTCGGGGAACATCATCGCCGGGAATTCCTCGATTCCGCGCCGGTGGTTGTTCTCGCAGCGGCGGCGGCTTTAAGGAAACGCATTCGCCTTACGAGTGCAGTCACGGTTTTGAGCGCCGCCGATCCGGTGCGTGTGTTCCAAAACTTTGCGACCCTGGATTTGCTCTCGCAAGGCCGGGCGGAGATGGTCGTCGGTCGCGGTTCATTCACCGAGTCGTTTCCGCTGTTTGGTTTGCAACTCGAGGACTATGATTCACTGTTTGCAGAAAAGCTCGATTTGCTGCTCAACATCCGTGAAAACGAATATGTTCACTGGTCCGGCAAACATCGGGCACCACTCACCGGCCAAGGCGTATATCCGCGACCGATGCAAAATCCGCTGCCAATCTGGCTCGGAGTCGGCGGGACCCCCGAGTCGTTCGCCCGCGCAGGGACACTTGGATTGCCCCTGATGATCGCCATCATCGGCGGCGAGACGCGGCGGTTCCGTCCGCTCGTCGACATCTACCGGGAATTTGGCCGGCGCGCGGGACATGCGCCCGAAAAGCTCAAGGTTGGTGTTCACGCATTGGGTTATGTTGCCGAAACGACCCAACAGGCGATTGACGATTTTTTTCCGGGCTACGCCAAATCCTTTACTCGCATCGGAAAGGAACGCGGCTGGCCGCCTGTCACCCGCGCTCATTTTGATGCCGTGCGAGGCAAGCATGGTGCGTTGTTGGTGGGCAGCCCAGAAGAAGTCACGGAGAAAATTCTGCGCCACAGCGAAGCGCTGGGCGATATCTCACGGATTAGTTTCCAGATGGACGTTGCCGAGTTGCCGCCAGCAAAGCACCTCCGCGCTATCGAATTGCTCGGTGCAAGTGTCGCGCCTGCTTTGCGGCAGCAGTCCCCAACCTCGAGCTAATGTCATATGATCACGTTACGAAAAGCAGATGAACGGGGGCACGCCAATTATGGCTGGCTCGATACCTATCACACTTTCAGTTTCGAAGATGATTACGATTCGCAATGGATGGGTTTTCGGAGCTTGCGCGTGATCAACGACGACCTGGTGATGCCCGGAATGGGCTTCGGCGCGCATCCGCATCGCGACATGGAAATCATCACTTATGTTTTGAGCGGCGCGCTGGAGCACAAGGATTCGATGGGCAATGGCAGCGTCATCCGCCCCGGCAACATTCAATACATGTCTGCGGGCAGCGGCGTGACGCACAGCGAATTTAATCCGTCGAAGGACGAGGCGCTTCGGCTTCTGCAAATTTGGATATTGCCAGATGTGAAAGGAGCGAAGCCACGTTATGCCGAGAAATCGTTGAGCGACAAGCCGACGGGTCAGTTGCATCTGATGGTCAGCAAGGCTGGTCGCGACGGCTCGATTGGAATCCGTCAGGACGCTGATTTGTGGCTTGCAAAATTGGAGCCTGGCCAAAGCGTCTCATACAGACTCGCAAAAAATCGCGCCGCTTGGGTACATATCGCGGAAGGCGAAGTCGTGTTGAATGGCAAAACGCTTTCCGGCGGCGACGCCGCGGCGATCAGTGACGAAACGAAGTTGCAATTGTCGGCCAACAAACCGTCGCAAGTGTTAGTGTTCGATTTGAACTGAAATTAACCCGGCGGTGGTCATGGACCGCCGCCACGACCAAAACCACAAAACAAAATAGAAATGAAAACAATTAACTCAAATCAACTATTGGAACAATTGAATTGGCGCTACGCGACCAAGCAATTCGACCCAAGCCGAAAAATCAGCGCGTCCGATTGGACTACGCTCGAAGAAGCGCTGCGATTGACGCCATCGAGCGGCGGCTTGCAACCGTGGAAATTCATCCTCGTAACCGATCCGGCCGTTCGCGCGAAATTGCGTCCGGCCTCTTACGGCCAGCCACAAATCAGCGACGCATCGCATCTCGTCGTGTTCACCACGAAAAATAATTTCAGCGAATCCGACGTGGATGCGCATTTGCAAAATGTCGCGCGCGCCCAAGGCGTGCCGGTGGAATCGCTCGCGCAACTTCGCGGCATGTTGGTCGGCGGCATTGTTCAGGCGATGGACGAAACCGCGCGCAACGCCTGGGCACGCAATCAGGTTTTCATCGCGCTCGGTAATTTACTGACGAGCGCCGCGCTGCTTGGCATTGATGCTTGCCCGATGGAAGGTTTCGACCGCGCGCAATACGACGAAATCCTCGGCCTGAAGACGAAGGGTTATACCAGCGCCGTCATCGCCACGCTCGGTTATCGGTTGCCCACGGATAAATACGCCGGCGCGCCAAAAGTGCGTTTCGCGCGCGAACAAATTTTCCTGAACGTCTGAAATTAAGTCCTACCCACTAGCATGGGGCGTGAAGCTTTTCCTTACTGGCAAGGGAATCAGTGGGTTTCCATTTCGGGCAAAGGAACCCGAGTCGGCCCCGATTGTGGGACAGAAGCATTGTCCAAAAAATTAGTCGGCGAAACGCGGAAGCGGCGGCGGAAGCGAGTCGCGAAATATTGGCTCGAGTTAAAGCCGTTGGCAAAAGCGATGTCCGTGACCGAACGCTCGGGTTGGGTGCGTAATTGCTGTGCAGCCCGGTCGAGACGGCACTGGTTTAAATACTCCATCGGGCCGGTATTCACCAGCTGACGGCAGTATTTTGAAAAGGCAGTTATCCCCATACCACAATGCGAAGCCATAGTGTCTAGAGTCCATTGCTCGCCGACATTAACGCGACCTTCGTTCAGATCACGCAGGAACATTTCCACCGCCCGTTTGCGCGAGGTCAATTGTTCATTTTCATGCGTCTGCTGTTCCGCCAGGGCATCCAGGATACCAATCAACAGCTGGTTCAGATGGGCCGTCATGCGGGAAACGGAGTGGGGCTGGTCCCAGCCAGCGATGCAACGGGCCAGTTCACGAAACGACTGTGCTATGAGAGGGGTGGAATTCCAAACCGGATTTTCGTTATGACGCAGTTTGCGCGTCAGTTCCGCCAGGTCTTCCTGCGTCAGCACCACCCACTTTGGCCAGCGCCACTCCTGGTGAGGCCGCCTGACCCCGACGTCGAGAATCAACCAGTGCAACCTACCCGGACCGATATTCGGCCCTCCCAATTTGTGAAGCTGCCAGGGGCGGGTAACGGTGAAATTACCGGCGCGCAAATTGTATGCCCTCCGGTCGGCCGAGAGTACGATGGAACCCGTTTCCAGAAACAGAATTTCGATGCCTTCATTCCGATGTGGGTCTTCACCCCAGTCCTGAGTACTCCCGGCGTTCCAAAAACCGATGCTGTTCAGGCCGGG
>DATJYM010000084.1:0-2427 GCA_035499615.1 Candidatus Acidiferrales bacterium
AATGAACATTCCCATCAGCCTTGTTTTTACGAACAGTGTGACCAATTCGCAACTGCAAATCTCCTTCACGCCGGTGGTGGACAACGCGCGCGTCTCCGGCGTGCAGGTCCGCAAAATTGCCGACGTGTTCAGCGACACGGATGGCATTCCCGACTGGTGGCGGCTGGCTTATTTCGGCCACGCCCTCGGCTCGGCAGCCGACAATTCGCGTGGCCCGGATGATGCCGATGGTGACGGCATTTCGAATCTCACCGAGTTTCTTAACGGATCGAATCCGCTGGATGTGAATTCCTTGCCCGCCGCGCCGGCAATCAACATCTCTCAAATCGTGCTGACCAACGGCACCATCCGGTTAAGCTGCCTTGCGAAGACGAACTGGACGTTTCAGCTTCAGCGGCGGGACACGTTGGAGGGCGCGACCGGCTGGAGCAACATCAATGCGGCTTTGCCGGGCACGGGCGAGACGATGCTTTTTTCCGACGGGCTGACGTTTTCCAACGTTGCGCGTTTCTATCGGATTCAAGCACGTTAAACGCGGCCCGAATTTCTCAAGCCAGTCGGTGGTTTATTGTTCTCGCCCGAAAGATTCACGGTCAGCCGGACGCTGGTGCCGTTATGGGGCGCGCTTTGCAGATCGAGTTTGCCGCCAATGGTCTCGGCGCGCTGGCGCATATTTCCGAGTCCGTTTCGTTTGCCCGCCGCCGCCGTGGTGGCGTCCGGCGCGAAACCTTTTCCATCATCAACGACCAGGATTTCAATCGTGCTACCCACGGCCTTCGCCGTGACACGGACTTCTCTGGCGTTCGCATGCTTGAGGGCATTGGTCAGAGCTTCCTTTACAATCAGAAATATATTATGCCTCACGTCAGGCGGCAAGGCCAGCGCGGGAAGATCGTGCGACAAGTCCATCCGACAGCGGGTTTGGTTGCCGTCAAATAATTCGCTCGCGAAATGGGTGATATAATCCACCAGGCTTTGCAGGGTGTCACTGCCGGGACGGACGGCCCAGACTATTTCCTCGAGAGCGCGGACCGTCTGGTCGGCAGACAGGGAAAGTTTGCCCGCGTGAACCGACACCTGGTCGGGATTATCCTTGTCAGCTTGGAGCAATCCACATAACAGCGATATGCGCGTCAACGAAGAACCAAGGTCATCATGCAAGTCCTGGGCGATGCGCGCCCGTTCCCTTTCCAGCGCGCTCTCCTGCTGGGCCCGCTGCAATTGAAATCGAAATTTTTTCTGTTCGATGATGCGAACCGTCGCGCCCACCCCGACAAGCACCCCCAATCCGGTTAGCGTCATAAACCACCACGTCTGCCAGAAACGCACCACCACGAAGTCCTCAAACGAAGTTGCGATGGCCATGTCGCTAAAAATCCAGCCGTTGCCGCCGTCGCTGTTATCGCCCGGGTTGTGGCGCAGCCGGATTTGATCGAAGGTGGCGTCCGCCTTGAATTGCGTCGTGATATTTTGCGGCTGGTTTTTGTCCGTCGCGCCGCGTCCGAGATTTGGATCAAGCCAGACCGTCACAATGTCATCGCCCCCGGGAACGTATTGGACTTTGAAGACGATGGTTCTTTCCACACCGCGGTGCACGTCTTCATAGGGCCAAAACAAGCCCAGATGGGCCGGTTCAGGATGTGCGGAGTTCAAGTTGAATTCGCCGAAGACTTTGTTTGATAATCCGATCTCCGACGTGTTGAACGCCGAATAACCCCAGGCTTCCATTGCGTTGCCCACGCCCAAATGCGCTTCGTCGCCCTTGTATAATTGGAATCCCGCTAAATAGTGCTCCGAAGCCACGTCCGAAATCGGGTCAACATGGAACTTGAAATAAAGCACGTCGTCGGACTTGTCGTCCTGCTTCACTTTGCCACCCAGAATGTCCACTCCCTCGCCCGTCAAGTGGACGACCCGCGCCTCGGGATCGCTCCACAATATCTTCGCCCGCGCCGGCTGGCAAAAAAGAATTGCCAGAAGGGCCAACGCAACAATGGCGACGCAGCGGGACATAAAAAAATTATGCCGGCTCGACCGGCGCGGCACAAGTTTACGGCAATAATATCGCGCGGTAAAATCGCATTGTCAGGCCGGGCCGGCGGCAAATCTGAACAACTGCGGTGGCATGAGACGATGCACGAATATCATAGGAAATTAGAATGCTTTCAAGATATGCCGAATTTATCAAATGCCTACCGCACAAAGATGCGATGGCAGTAATGATTCATACGTCGTATCGTTCTAAAAATTCCAGAACCACGTTTGTGCCATCCCCCGGTTTGACAAAGGCTTTGCGGCGGCGGAATTTCAGATTACACCGAATTTTAACCATTTGTGAAACCATTTCCGTCCTGTTTTGCTTCCATCCTCACGCACCGCGCTCCGGTTGTTTTCTTTATGGTTGCTATGTTCGCGGCATCCGTCCGC
>DATJYM010000085.1:0-7598 GCA_035499615.1 Candidatus Acidiferrales bacterium
CCGCTGCGGATCGGTGTTCGCGCAGAGGCGGAAGAGGACGTCGCTCGTGTTGTGCACGTCCACGTCGTCATCCACGATGACGATATATTTGGTGAACATCATCTGTCCCATGCCCCAGAGGCCGTGCATGATTTTGTAAGCCTGCATGGGATAGGTTTTTTTGATGCTGACAAAAACGAGGTTGTGGAACACGCCTTCCGCCGGCAGCGAGATGTCCACGATCTCCGGAAAATTCATTTTGAAGATCGGCAGGAACAGTTTCACGCTCGCGCTGCCGATGTAAAAATCCTCCATCGGCGGAATGCCGACAATCGTGGCCGGATAAACTGCGTCTTTGCGATGCGTGATGGCCGTGACGTGAAAAACCGGATACGGCTCGGGCAGGGTATAATAGCCCGTGTGATCGCCAAACGGCCCTTCTTCGCGCAAAGGCTCGGTGGGATCCACATAACCTTCAATGACAAAATCGGCATTGGCGGGGACTTCGAGGTCGTTCGTCTCGCATTTGATGAGCGGAATGGATTTTTTGCGCAAATAACCGGCCAGTAAAAATTCGTCCAAGCCATCAGGCAAAGGCGCGGTAGCGCAAAAGGCAAAAACCGGGTCGCCGCCGATAAAGATGCTCACAGGCATGCGTGTGCCCGTCTGGTAATAACGGCGACCATGGCGCGCGCCGACCTTCTGCAATTGCCAGTGCATCCCCGTGGTACACTCATCGTAAATCTGGATGCGATACATGCCGACGTTGCGTTCGCCGGTGTCCGGGTCTTTGGTGACGACGCATGGCAGGGTGATGAAACGCCCGCCGTCCAACGGCCAGCATTGTTGGATGGGGAGATTCTTCAGCGTGGCAAGGGCCGCGCGGCGGCCGGCCAGGGATTCAGGCGACGGTCCCTTCGGCCAGGGTTCCTTGCGGCTGGGCGGGGCCTCGAATTTATGAACGACTTCTTTGCACGGACCGTCGGTGACGATTTTGGGTTTGGCGTGGCGCAAGTCCAGCGCGGTGCCCAGCAGTTTGAGGGCTTCGCGAAAACCGGTTGGCGGCTTGGCTTTCATGAGCGAGCCGAGTTCGGCGGCCACTTCATCCACAGATTCCGCGCCCAGGCTCATGGCCATGCGTTTCCAGGAACCCATCGTATTGGTGGCCAGCGGAAAGGGCGAGACGGTGCCGTTCACGGTGGGTTGCTCGAAGAGCAGCCCTTTGCCGCCGCCGGGCAATTTCATTTCGCGGTCAGCGTAGGCGGTGATTTCCAGCTCGGTGGCGACGGGCTGGGAAATTCGTTTTAATTCGCCGGCGCGGTCGAGGGCGTTGACAAAGTCACGGTAGGACTCAAAAGCCATGAGGCGAGAGCTTCAATTAAAAATGCAAAATGTAAAATTAAAAATGCGGGCACTCGCGGCCGCTTTTTAATTTTCTAGGGCACTTGCACCTGCATTTGCGCCTGGAATGCGGTCATGCCATTGGTCTCGTCCGTTGCGGCACCGGCCAGGGTGGCCATGCCGGTTTGCGGCGCGAGGTCGGAAACCATGCCGAAGAGACAAGTGTTGGTGCTTTGGGCGCTTTGACTGAGCGTGATGGGCGGATCAAAATGGAAGGTTACTTTTTGGCCAGACTCCACAGCCCCGGCAGGCACGATGTCGGTGCCAGAGGAGATGATCCAAACCTGGTTGCTCGCGGTGAAGCCGTAGGAAAAATAGAGCGGATCGGGAAACTTCAGCGTGAGCGAACTGACCGTCACGACATTGGAGCCCGTCCCGCCATTGCTGTTCAGCGTGAGGCGATACTCGTAGCCGTACTGGCCCTGGGTGTTCTGGGTGGTGCCGGGAAAACTGCGGGACAACAAAACGCACGTGGCGGCGCCGTTAGTGGTCGTGTAGGAATCCGTTTGTTCCATGGGCGAGACCTGGCAGTTTTGGCTGAAGCGGCAATAGACGTTGTCGCCGCGGTCAACGAATTTCATTTGAGCGGAAGCGCTGAGGGCCAAAAGGCCCCCGGCCAACGAAAACAGAATTTTTTGCGTATGCATACCTATTTAGGCAGCAGTTCGGACACCATGGCGCGCTCTTCTTTCAGCTCATTTACCGTTGCGTCAATTTTGCCTTTGCTGAAATCGCTGATCGGGACGCCCTGCACGATTTCCAGCTTCTTGCCATCGCTGCGCACGGGAAACGAGGTGATAATGTTCTGCTCGATGCCGTAGCTGCCATCGGAATTCAAGCAGACGCTGTGCCAGTCGCCAGGGGCGGTTGGCTCAATAATAGAGCGGACACTATCAACTACGGCACTGGCGGCGCTGGCCGCGCTGGAGGCGCCGCGGGCCTTGATAATGGCCGCGCCGCGCTGTTGCACGGTGGAGATAAATTCGCCCTTCAGCCAGGCTTCGTCCTTGATGGTTTCGGTGGCCGGCTTGCCGTTGATTTTGGCGTTGGTGAAATCGGGATATTGCGTGGCCGAATGGTTGCCCCAGATGGCTACGTTGCTGACGGCGGTGGTGTCCACGCCCGCTTTTTTGGCGAGCTGGGCCTTGGCGCGGTTTTCGTCCAGGCGCGTCATGGCGAAGAAACGGTCGCGCGGGATGTTCGGCGCGTTGTGCATGGCGATGAGGCAATTGGTATTGCACGGGTTGCCGACGACGTGGATGCGGACGTCGCTGGCGGCATTCTTTTGGATGGCCTGGCCCTGGCCGATGAAAATTTTGCCGTTGATGCCGAGCAAATCTTTCCGCTCCATGCCTTGTTTGCGCGGCACACTGCCGACGAGCAGCGCCCAGTTCACGCCGCGAAAGCCTTCGTCCAGGCTGGCGGTGGGGACGACGCCTTTAAGCAAGGGAAAGGCGCAGTCGTCGAGCTCCATGACCACGCCGTTGAGGGCGGGCAGCGCGGGTTCGATTTCGATGAGGTGCAGGATGACGGGCTGTTGCGGGCCGAACATCGCGCCGGAGGCGATGCGGAACAGGAGGGAATAACCGATTTGGCCGGCGGCGCCGGTCACAGCAACTCGAATAGGAGTAGAATTCATAAATAAAATGGTTTCGGAGTATAGGCACGGGGATGAAAAATTAAAAATGTAAAATTGACGCGCGCGTCTCCTCATCCCCCCGGGGGGCGTTCTGTAGGGTTCTGTAGGTTACATTAGGGGTCAGTAGGGTTCCGAAATCAAAAGGGAAAATCGGGGAGTTCGTTGCCACAGAGACACAGAGAAGCCCGGATGCTACATCCAGAAAAGCGGCGTCGCGGCCGCCGCAGTCCAAGACGCAAGCGGCATGGCTCGAATATGTCTTTTCGACCAACATCCGGCCATTTTACCATGACTGGTGAGGAAAAGGGAAGGTAGTGACTACCTCAATTTTTTTGTATGGGATTTGTCAAGTTTGACTCGCCCAGGCCCACCCGGACGCGCCTGTCACGCTGGCGTTACGGGACAGAACAGCAATTTTACCGAGAATGTACCCATACTTAATCAAAATAAAGACAAGGATATTTAGAATAATAAAAGGTTGCGGGCATTTACTTATTTTTTGAACGCAATGGCGTTGGCGCGCGTTTAAGTAATATCGGAATGGGGCCCCAGCAGGCAGCAGTCAGGCACCATCCGAAGGGGAAGTTAAAATCAAAACAACCATAATTGAAAGGAGATCAATCTATGCCTTCTAAATACGCAAAAGGCCACGTTCGCCGCCCGGACAAGGACCAACTCATCCGCTTAATGTACAGCAGGCACTCAGCCATGCTGGAAGCCAAGCTGACGATTCCGCCTCCGCCTGAGTGGGATTCCAGGGACCATAAGTGGGTGGGAAAGGTCAAGAACCAGGAACAATGCGGGTCCTGCTGGGATTTTAGCGGGACGGGAATTGTGGAGGTGGCCTACAATAAAGCGGGGATTGGGGGCGGCCCGAATACCTTCATTCTTTCCGAGGAATACACGCTGTCCTGTTATCGCAACGGCGGATGCAATGGCGATGATAACACGACGGTCCTGGAATACGCCAAGGCACACGGGTTGCCGCTAAAGTCAGATTATACCACGCCCTACGGGCCTTTTCCCAACGCGAACACCTGCAAAATACCCGCCTGCACGTGGAAGCCGACGATGAAGCTGCACAAGATTACCGATTGGGGGTTCGCGGATGGATCGTCCGGCTCCGAGACCGTGGCATCCACCGCCGCCATTAAATCGGCGATCATGAATTACGGAGCGGTGGGGGCGGGAATTGCGGCGGATGACGCATTCCAAATGATCAAAGGCGGGGCAGTCTTCCAAGGTAGCGGCGCCACACAGATCGACCATGATATCATCCTGATAGGCTGGGATGATTCCAAGGGGGCTAAGGGCGCCTGGTTGCTGCGCAATTCATGGGGCACTGTGTGGGCGGACAAAGGTTATTGCTGGATTGCTTACGGCGCGAACCGTGTCGGTACGGAAGCCGTCTGGTGTGAAGTTTCATCCGTTGTGAGCTAAAATCGGTTTGGATGAGGAGTTGCCGATGCCTGCAAGGGTATCGGCACTCTACCCGGTTTAGGCAGTGGTGGCGCTCATTCTTCGCCGCTCTTGCGCCAGGCGCCGGGCGTGACGCCGGTTTCGCGCGCGAACGCCCGGGAAAACGAGAACTCGGATTCGTATCCTACGGTAGCCGCGACTTGCGCCAGGGTATCGGAGGATTCCCGCAACCGTTGGCCGGCCAGCAACATTCGCCAACGGGTGAGATAGCTCATCGGCGGCAGGCCGACGGCGCTGGTAAATTTTTCCGCAAACGCCGAGCGCGAGAGGCAGGCTTCTTTCGCGAGATCTTCGGCGGTCCACGCACGCGCGGGTTGCAAATGCAAGGCACTTAACGCCCGCGAGAGCGAGGGATCGCGCAGCGCGGCGAGCCAGCCGGTCGCATTGCCGGGAAGCGCGTCGATGTATCCCCGCACGGCTTCGACGAAAAGCATCTCGGCCAGGCGCGCGAGAATTTCCTGCGAGCCGGCCCGGCGCGTGGCGTGTTCGCGGGCGGCGTAGCGAAAGGACGTTTCCGCCCATTCGGCACACGGCCGTCCGCGCAGGTCAGCAACGAGCAGCGGCGGCAATGACGTGAGCAAGGGATGATCGCGCATCGCGGTGGCGAGGTAGCCGCAAACGAAACGGTTTTTCACTTCCCGGCCTTTTCCAAAATCCAGGCACGCGAGCAAATCTTCCTTTGCTTTATGAATCAGCGGCCGCGCGTCCACGGGCGGTATCGCCAGATCGCTGCCGAGCATATGTGGGTCGTTGCGGCTGAGAATAATGATATCGCCCGGCCCGGCCGCACGCGGCGGTTGGCTTCCCACGCGCACGTGCATGTGTCCATCCAGCACATAATGGAACCCGAGCAGGCCGCCGTCCGTCTTAACGCCGGGACCGCAATCTCCGGGCAGGAGTTGCGAACGGATGCACCACGGCGCGCGGAAGTTCGATTCGAGGAACACTCCGCCGGAAAAGCGCACGACGCGCAGAAGGTCAGAAAGCGCATCCATGGTCAAAGAAATGGTGGCGGCGTTTGGGCTAAAACATCCGGCGTCCCGGCCATTCTACGCGCGCCGCGCCGCGTGTAGAGTGTTACGCATACCGGACGAATGGTCCGGATATGAGAATTCGGAATCATGACGATAAATTATTATGTTGAATACGACGACCATTGACAAGTTCAAGGCCGGCCTGCGCGGCGAACTCATCCAGCGCAACGACCCGCAATACGAAGAGGCGCGCAAACTCTATAACGCGATGATTGACAAGAAACCGCTGATGATCGTCCGTTGCGCGGATGTGGCGGATGTCATCTCTGCGGTACATTTCGGGCGGGAGAATCATCTGCTCACCGCCATCCGCGCCGGCGGCCACAACGGGCCCGGGCTGGGGAGTTGCAATGATGGATTGGTGATTGATCTTTCCCAGATGCGCGGAGTGCGCGTGGACCCCGTGAACCGCACCGTGCGCGCGGAGGCCGGTTGCACCCAGGGCGCGGTGGACCATGCCGCACATGCCTTTGGCCTGGCCGTGCCTGCGGGAGTTGTCTCATCCACGGGCATCGCGGGCCTTACGCTTGGCGGCGGCCACGGCTATCTCTCGCGGAAATACGGCCTGACGATCGACAACCTGCTCGAGGTGGATGTGGTGCTGGCGGATGGGAGCCTGGTGACCGCCAGTGCGACGCAGCACCCGGATCTTTTCTGGGCTTTGCGCGGCGGCGGCGGGAATTTCGGCGTGGTGACAAGTTTTCTCTACCAGGCCCACCCGATCAGCATGGTTTACGGCGGACCGATTTTTTGGGAATTGGGCGACGCGCCAAAGGTGATGAAATGGTATCGGGAGTTCCTGCCGCAGGCATCGGTGGACCTGAGCCCGTTCGTGCATTTGGGAACCATCCCCTCGGCCGAACCGTTTCCGGAACATCTCCGGGGAAAGAAGACCTGTGCCCTGGTGGTTTGTTACACGGGACCGATGGAAAAGGCGGAAGAGGCGGTCAAGCCGATTCGCCAGCAACTGCCGCCGCCGATGCTCGACCTGGCGGGGCCGCTGCCGTTTCCCGCCTTGCAAGGGTTGTTCGATCCATTGACGCCCAAAGGCTTGCAATGGTACTGGAAAGGTGATTTCGTCCGCGAACTCTCCGACCGGGCGATTGAGTTGCATATTGAGCATCTCAATAAAGTGCCGACGGAGCTTTCGCTCGCGCATATCTATCCCATCGACGGCGCGGTTCACAAGGTTGGCCGCCATGAGACGGCGTGGAATTGCCGGGATGCGACGTATTCGATGGTCATTTGCGGCATTGACCCCAATCCGGCGAACGCGCAGGCGCTCAAAACCTGGGCCTGGGAATATTGGGAAGCGCTGCATCCCTATAACCTGAAGGGAGCCTACCTCAATTTTATGATGGAGGAGGGCGAGGAACGCATCCGCGCCACGTACGGCGACAACTACGGACGCCTGGCCGCGGTGAAGGCGAAGTATGACCCGGCGAACTTTTTCCGCGTGAACCAGAACATCAAGCCGGCGTGAGGCGCCGCAGTCACACCTCTGCGGCAGAATTTGAGCCACCACGTGAAACGTGGCAAGCAGATGAAACGCAGATTGAACACAGATAAAAAGATGATGATGACTTGATTTTCCTGAAACGGTGGCAAAAATACGACTTTAATACGGGTTGGAGTATTTTATGGCGCTTATTTTTCGTGGAAAATCAAAGTGTAAGATTTGTGGTGAAGTTATCGACCAGAACGATGATATTGTTGCCACTTCTCATTTTATTGCAGATCGAAAGGATTCGTTATGGCCGTATTCTGATGCTCCGTTTCACAAACGTTGTTTTCTCACATGGGACAGGCGGGAGGAGTTTGTTGCGCGCTTTAACGAAATCGCGACACCTCGTGTCTTCGGCAGTGGCAATTATCATCAGATGCAAAATGACGGGAGCATTATTCAGGTCAAGGCGTCAAATTGAAGTCAGGGCTCGACGGAGGGCATGTGGTCAGCGGATGGGTGACAGTTTTTGGTCAGCGGATGGGTAACACTTTCCCGGCAATATGCCTTGGAAAACGACGTGTCCGAAGGAACAGCGATGGAGATTTATCCAGGAGTATCT
>DATJYM010000086.1:0-4529 GCA_035499615.1 Candidatus Acidiferrales bacterium
ACCCTTGCGGGTGGAGAGAATCATTTGTCTCAGCAGCCGATACCCGGAATCCGTTTCACTTTCGCGAAACCTGGAGCGGGCCGCTCCGGGATTCCCTATTTGGCCTTGCACCCGATGGGGTTTTCCGTGCCGCGTTGCTTGCGCTTCGCGCGGTGCGCTCTTATCGCACCTTTTCACCATCGCCGACTGTAGCGGCGGTCTGTGACCGTCGCGCGCTTCCGGCGCTCACAGAGCGCCGCTACAATTTAGGCTGTCTCTTTTCTGTGGCACTGTCCGTCGGAAAACCTCTCGATTTTCCGCCCGCGTGTATCCCCGAAGGCTTTCGGGGTTACGCGGCATCGCGCCCTTTGGTGTTCGGACTTTCCTCCCCCGGCTCGCGCCGGAAGCGATTCTCCGCCCTTCCAAAACCAATCACACTATAAAGCGACGAGTGACCGGTGACAAGTGACAAGAAATCATGGCATTGTCCTGATTTGCAGGCGACCAGGTTACGAGTCGTTTGGGGCATCACTCCTTACGTCGTGCCCTGCTGCCAAATTAGGACGTTACCGAAATCATGGTGGCATCCTGATTCCTCCCACCACTGCGCGGAGAATTGCTCCGTAAATGCCTGAGCAAGGGCAGTAAGACGGAGAGCAATGCTCTGCGCCCCGGCAAATCCGGATACTACCGAAATCACCGAATGCCTGGTTTTGAGTTTGGAATCTGGAGTATGGATTTCCGCGTTTACGCGACTCGGCCGGGCCGCCTTGCGGGACGAAACCCGAGGCGCATTGAGGCATTATCCTGTCTCAGGCGCGCGCGAAAAATCCTGTCGCCTGTCAACTGTCTCCCGTCACGGATTTACTCCGCCGTCGCCAGCGCCATGTCGCGGGTGTAATACAAAATCCGACCGCAGTTGATGCAGCCGACAATTTCCCGTTGCGACCGGCAGGTGACGAGCACCTGGGCGGGCAATTTCATGTGGCAACCGCCGCATACGCCATTGTTCACGCCAACGACGACATTATCGCCCTTGCTCTTGAACAGCCGTTCGTAGCGCGCGCGCGCCGTTTCCTCCACCGAAGCCGCCAGTTCCTCGCGGCCCTGCTGCAATTCAGTGAGTTCCTTTTTCAGATTTTCCTCGCGCTGGTCCAGTTGCGCGACCTGATTGTCCATCAACTGCTTCGCCTCGTTGGCTTCCTGGGTTGCGCGGTTGATCTCCTTTTGCGCAGCCTCGCCCTGTTCCATCAAAACAATCTCCTGATCCTCGATTTTGACAATGGCTTCCTTGCAGAGGTCAATTTCGTGGGTGAGCGCGCGATATTCCTCGTTCTTGCGCGTCTGCAACTGCTGGTTGGAGTACTTCTCAATCAGCGATTTCTTCGCCTCGACGTCGAGTTCGAGCCGTTTGCGTTCGGACTCGATTTGTTTGATGCGATTTTTGGCGGCGTCGAGTTGCGTTTGCGCCGTGGCGGCCTTGGTGCGGAGAGTTTCCCGTTCCGGCCGGATGTGGTCCAGTTCCTGTTGGACCTGGCGGATTTTCCGGTCACGATCCTGTAATATCAGAAGTTTCTCAATCGCTTCGAGCATTGAATTGTTGAGAATAGCAGCCGCTGGCATTCAAGTCAACGTGTGACCAGGTTTGGTGGTGTCCCAGGTGTGCTTCCGGGAAGTTCCCTGTAGCGCCGACTTCCAAGCCGGCTGTATCGCGGATTTCCAAAACTGCAAGCGCTGGAAACGCCGACGGAATAAGGATTTCGGCATCCGGCCGATTGGGAATCCGGCGACACAACAAGTTTGGAAACCTGCGCTACGGGGAATGGGTCAAGAGGCACACAACAGGGCGTTCGTCCAACTCTTGATTGCCGAATTTATGGTACAGGCTTGTACAAGCGATAAAAGGTGCTGGTTTGAGTTGGAATATTGGTGACGACGTTATAGTTGCTCACAATCGCCGGCGTCACCGAATTTGAGGTCCAGTTTGACATGGTGGCGGACTGCACCAGATCGAAACCCGGGGCACTCGCCGGCCACGACAATACGACCGCATTATTGCTCAGCGCGGTAATCGCCAGCTTCGGCGTGGCCAGCACACTGAACGCGCCGCTGGTACCGGCGCTGCCAAGACCGGCGCTGGCTTGGAGCATCACATTGGTCCCCGCCTGAAGCACCGCCACACTGCCCGACCATGCACCGTTGGTGAAATTTGCGGCCACCGTGGGATTGATGGAGGCCGGAGACAAATCGGTCCCATACCGCACGTCCACATAATACCATTGCGTGAACCGATCTGCCGTTTGCGGAAAAACGTCCCCCGAATCCCAGAGCGTTTCATGGATCGTTCCGTTCGCAAATGTGTTCGGCAGACTTTCGCTCCAAAAGTATTCAGCCTGATATTCATGCACTGCGACCAGGTAGGTGGCACCCGCCGAAAGGAAAACCGGCGAGGACAACGGAGTGTCCACCCACGTTCCCGGAACACTCACCACCGCTTGCGTGGCCAGGATCTGGCCGCTGTCATTCCAAATCGAAACCTTGTCTCCAAAATAACTGCGGACATGAGTGACATACGCATTCGTGTTCATCGTGAACGAGTAGCCCAACGTGTAGTCGGGATAGTTGGAGGGGTCGGTGGCGGATTGGTCTGTGGCGGGAGAATTCAACAGCGTGTTCGTTCCCACGACACTTCGGGTAATAAAAGCCGACAAAGTGACCGGCAGACGGAAGTCAACGACGTTGTTGGAGGCGTCCAGTGCGGTGATGGTGACCGGAATGGGTCCACCGACCCATTGTGGCGACGGAATGGCGCTCCAGGTGAAATGATCGGGCAAGGGATTGTCATCCAGGATGGTCATTGAGTTCGATCCGGAGGTCCAATTGGGCACGGACGCGGTCACACTGACATTTTGCGGTCCGTCAATGATATCGTCGTCCACAATGTTCAGGTTGAACACCGCCGAGGTTTGACTTGTGGGAATGATAACAGTGGCCGGTACGGTCAGCTTTGTCGGGTCGCTGCTAGCAAGTGAGACGGGGTAATCCATTGCCACCGCGGAAGAAACGCTCACCAGACCGGCGTTGACCAATGTCCCGGCGTTTTTGGCGGCGGTCGCCGGAAGTGTGACGTTCAAGGACGCGGTATTGGTGCTATGAACCCGGATCGTCGCCTGGCTCGGGGAATAATTGGTGGCGGTGGCGGCGATGACGACGCTTTGATCCCCGTCCAGCAGCAGGTCATTAACAATTGTCAGATCAAAGACGGCGTTGCTTTGCCCGGCAGGGATAACCACGCCCGAAGGCACGGTCACTTTGTTGGTGTTGCTGGAGGTTAAATTGATGGTCAGATCGTTGCTGGAGGTCGTAGTGAGTGTGATGCTTCCCTGGCCGGCCAGCACACCGTCGCCCTCGGTCGCCGAGGCGGGGATCGCCAACTGAATGGAGTAGGGTAAAAGACGATGGCCCACGAAAGTCACAACACTCGTGGCCGGCAATGGATAGGTGAATGAGCCGTTGGCGACGGTCACCGCCGATTGGCTGGCCAACGAAAGACTGGCGGACGTAATCCATGGCGTCACGGGACTGACGGCGGGGAAGTTCTTCAAATTGAACATTTGCGTCACGACGCTTGAGGTGGGATTGATGGCAACGACGGCAAAATCTCCGGAATTGGTGTCATTGTAGGCGCTGATCAATGTCAGGGAAGTGTCATTGGTCACGTCAATCCGGTAATAGCCAGGGCGCACAAACCGGCTGTATTGACCCAAAACATACATGCGTTTGGTTGGAATACCGCCTTGGATTTCAAGACCCGCGTTGTCGTCGTAGGAGATGAGCCACCAATAGTGCCAGGCATTCACCTGTGGCACAGTCAAGAACAGGTGAATCCGCCCGGCCCAATATACCGCATTAGTGATGCTTCCATCGGGGGTATCGCTCAAAGTCGAAACTTCGGTTTCCCATAACGCCTTCCCATAGGCAGGCAATACCGCCGGCGCGGTTTGGTCTCCAACGACGTTATTAGTAAGATAATTGTGATTGGCGATAATACCCACCTCCGCCGCAGTATTTGAATCGTCCAGCGTTGTCGTGTAGAGGTTGGTTGACTGCCAATTCGAGTCTTCGGGAATCATGATTTTCGTCGTAGAAACCCCGTCGTTCGACAAAGCCTCGTAAAGGTAAGGGACAAAATTGTGAATTTTCGTCGCAGTCCACACGCAAGACTCGTAATTGGTGGTATTGACATTCGGTTCGTTCTGAACCGAGATGGCATAGATGTTGATCCCGTAATTCGTCTTCATGTTGAGCACATAGGCGGCCAGTTGATCAGCGTAAGCCTGGTTGGTTGCCATGCCGCCCTTGTAATTTCCGCCGTTGACCGAGCCGGAATTTTTGAAAGCCGCCGGTGGACTCCACGGCGTGCTCCACACTTTGGCGCCGAGGGCTTGAGCTTTCATCATCAGGCCGATTTCATTTGCCGCGGCAGAGCCATCAGGCGCAACTCGATTGCGCAGAAGCGAAAGACCAATGCCGGTGTTCGTGGAGAAGAA
>DATJYM010000087.1:0-3087 GCA_035499615.1 Candidatus Acidiferrales bacterium
AGAGGGGCAGATCGAAGGTGATCAGCACTTCGGCGTTGGGGTTTCGAAGTGCGGAGGAGCCGGCCGGCACGCCTTTGCCAGGCCGAAGCGCCTGCCAAATCTGCTGCGGGGAGTCTTTGCGCACGGGCCGGCCACACTGGCGACAGTACAATTGCGCGACGTGCGGCCAGAGCATCTTCATGTAATCGCAAATCTCGGTCATGGTGCCGACGGTCGAGCGCGTGGTGCGGACGGTGTTGCGCTGCTCGATCGCGATGGCCGGCGGGATGCCCTCGATGCTGTCGACCTGCGGCTTGTCCATGCGGTCGAAGAACTGCCGGGCGTAGGGCGAGAAGGTCTCGATGTAACGGCGCTGACCTTCGGCGTAAAGTGTATCGAAGGCCAGGGAGCTTTTGCCGGAACCGCTGAGGCCCGTGACGACGATCAACCGGTACAGGGGCAGGTCGAGATTGAAATTCTGCAGGTTGTTTTGCCGGACGCCGCGCAAACGGACTGCCGGCGGCGGATTTGGTTGCGACATCGTCTGAAGAAAATAAAGCGTGGATGAAAGATGTCAAACGGAGGAGAGAACAAAACGGGTGTCTTTACATTTTCTGGCCCGGCGTCCGCCGTTGGGCTAATCTTTCTTCATGCAAGTGGCTGATGGCGTGGAACCCGGAAGCGCCGGGAGCCCGGGACTGGCGTGGAAAGTGGTTCCATGGGTGATTTCGCTCGCCGCCGTGGCGGCGTGGGTGCTGCCGGTGAGGCAGCCCAACGCCGTGTTCGGGCGGCTGGATTACCTGCAATTCTGGTCGGCCGTCATCCTCACGGCCGCGGCCGTGTCCGTCTGGGTGGTGGCATTGGCTCCCGCGCCCCGGCGCCGGTTTCTGGGTTTCCAGATTTGCGCGATATGGCTGGGCTTAACTGTTGCGGTAGGCGCCGCCGAGTTGCTGGCCTTTGTGCTGCCGATTCGGAGTGTGATGGATAATTCGTTTTTCCTGAGCAAAAAGAGTGGCCAACAGCGGACGCCCGAGTTGCCCTTTGAACGGCCGGCGCACCTGAAGTGGGAGGGTTCCTCCCGCGGCGACCTGGCCCGGATGCTGGATGACGACGATCCCGACGCCCGCCCAATCACCTTCCAGACCGACCAGGACGGATTCCGCAACAGTCAGGACATCACCCAGGCGGACCTGGTGATGATCGGCGACTCCTTCACCGAAGCGGGGAATGTCCCGGATCAGGAGATATTTTCAACCCTGGTCCAAAATCGGCTGGGCTTGAAAATGCGCAACCTGGGACGGGCCGGCTACACCGCGGCGACCGAACTGATCGTGCTCAAAAAATTTGGCCTGCCTTGCCGCCCGAAAATTGTGGTCTGGCAGGTCGCCGAGTCGAACGACCTTTGGGAGTCACGCGTCTACGCCAACTGGGTGGCTGACGGTCGGCCGGATTATTTTCTGTTTACGAACGACAAGGGCATGGGGTCGTCGGGCGGATGGCGGGAGCGATCACCGACCTTCCGCCTGTTCAGCCTCTTACGCCATCGTGAGCCGTCGGCATATCCCTTTCAGGGCCTCTTTCGTGACGACAGGGGCCGGGAGCACCTGGTCCGTTTTTTGACGGCCATGGGCCTGCTGGAATCGGCGCGGGAGACGCCCTATTGGGAATCCTTTTCCTCGGCGATTGCCGAAGCGGCGGCGCTCTGCCGTTCCAACCACATCCGGTTTCTTGTTGTCCTCATGCCGGACAAATACCGCGTCATGGGGCCTCACACCGAATTGCCGGAACCCGTGGTCCGAAGAATCGCGGCCATGCCGGGCGTCCCTGCCGATTCGTCCGTGCAAGCGATGCTGGGGCCGTTTTGCGCCTCGAACGACATTCCGTATCTGGACTGCACGCCCGAGCTTTGTGCCCGGGCGATGGCAGGTGAGTTGGTCTACCAGCCCATGGATACCCACCTGTCGTCGCGTGGACACCAAATTGTGGCGGATTTGATTGCAAGACGGCTGGAGGAATCCAGGCATTGAATTGGCTGGTCTGCCTTCCGCTGCCCTCACAAAATCAATACGTGCAAACGACCCCGAACGGCGGCCCTGCCAGGCGCACGCCCGTAGTATTCAAGCTGGTTTCCGTTGCGGTCCTCTGCGTTGCGGCGATGGCGTGGATCCTTCCCGGCAGTCAACCTGACGCTGTGCTCGGCCGGTACGATTACCTCGAGTTTTGGTCGGCTGTCGTCCTCACCGGCGCGGCAATATCGGTCTGGCTGGTCCTATTGACGCCGGCGTCGCGCCGCCGGACAACGGGTTTCAAGGCGTGCGCCCTCTGGTTGGGCCTGCTGCTGGGTCTGGGCCTGGCCGAACTTCTGGCATTTGCGTTGCCCGCCCGGCATCCGATGGACAACCCGTGGACATTGGACGGGCTGCGGGATTCGGGCGAGCTTTCGCATGTCCGGCCGGCGCATGTGAAATGGCGGGGGCTGACCCGCGGTGACCTGGTGGCTCCGGGCGAACGCGATCCGGATGCCCACATGATGACGTTTGTCACCGACATGGATGGCTTCCGAAACGACACCGACGTGCAACAGGCGGACCTTGTCGTCATTGGCGATTCATTCACCGAGGGGGGCACGGTGGACGATGCGCAAATCTTCCCGACGCTGCTGGCCGGCAAGCTGGGCGTTAAGGGGCGTAATCTGGGGCGCGTGGGTTATGGTCCGATGCAGGAATTGATCGTGCTGCGCAAATACGGATTGGCGTGCAAACCCAGGACAGTGGTCTGGCAGATCACCGAGGGCAATGACCTGTGGGACACGGCCGGCTACGAAAAGTGGGTAGCCGACGGCCGGCCTCCGTACCTGGCGTATCTGGATCGAGGTTGGGACGTCCACGTCAAGGCTTGGCACGAACGCTCGCCGACATATTTTATTTATGATCGATTGCGCCGGTACGAACGGGAGGATTGGCCCTTCAGCGGCGTTTTTCACGACGGCGCAGGCGTGGCCCATGACGTGCGCTTTTTCCTCGATCCGTCGCTCCTGGAACCGGCGTTGGGGCATCCCGGCTGGGAAGGGTTTTCCCGGGCCATTATGGATGGCGCGGCTTTGTGCCG
>DATJYM010000088.1:0-23364 GCA_035499615.1 Candidatus Acidiferrales bacterium
AGGCGACTTTGGACTCATATTGTGTGTAAATTTTGCTGGCGAGCAATTTGAACCCGGCGTAGCGATCGTCCTGACCGATGGCCAGTTCATAATACGCCCGGCCCAGCAATCCCTGAATCATCGCCATTATGCGTTCCTGGGACGAATCGCTGACATCCGCCTGGATGGCCGCAACGGCATATTCGTCCAGGGTCATCCGCGAAGGCAGGGAATCCGGGAGGACGGTAAAAAGGGGTTTGTCAGGATATTTCCGGCTGAGGTAGCGATACCATTTCGCCGCTTCCGCGATGCGGTTGTCCTCATAGAGAAAACTGATCGCATCCAGCAGGAAATTCCGGTGGGCCGAATCAATGTTGTTCTTTAAGGCAGGGTCGGGTTCCTCGGCATACATGGTTTCGTAGGAGTCGTTGACTTTGCCGACCAGGTCCAGGTTCGGGTACAGATCGAAGGAGTGGTCAAAGGGATTAATGATCAGGCGCCCGTGTTGAAAAGCCTGTTGCATGTCCTGGTAAATGGAGCGGCGAAGCGTGATCAAATCGGACGGTTTAACCACTTTTCCGGGATTTTCCTTCGCCTGTTCCAGGCCGAGCGCAGCCCAGTAGATCGCGCTGGCTTCCGGCAGGCGCCAGTCGAGCGGCCCCCATTCCTCATTCACTTTTTTCACGAAGACCGGGTCCATCTTGTATTTTTTGCGTAACCGAAGGGCGTTGGTGACTTCTGCCGGAGTCTGGGGGTGAACCAATGCGTCAATGTTCGTTCCATTTGGTCCAAAAAACGGCGTCATTTCTTCGGCCCACTGTTGCTTGTAGTACTGATTGGCGTCGTCCATGCTTTGCCCCATCTTGCTTTGGAAAATCCAGCTCAACTGCTGGTAGAGCAGGATGCTGTTCGGGTTGTAGCTCAGCCCGCTGTCGCGCAGCAATTCCATCCCGCGCTTCACCCAGCGCCACCGGTCGGAAAAATCATCGAACTTGACCGAAATGTTCCAGGCCATGTTCCAGGCCTGAAAAGCCCAGACCTGTTCGAAGTGCGGTTCCAAATCCGTGATCCAATCGGCCAACTGCACCATTTCAAAAAACTTGTCCTCCTGTTGCAGGTCATTCGCCCGAATCCAGAGGAAGTTGGAAATCAAACCGCGGAACCCGCCCAGGGCCACGGTGGTGAACGCCAGGAGCGGCGGCGCGTTTTTCAACGGCAACGCGCGCGTCAGATTCAGCGACTTCCGGTCGGCATTCAGCGACTTCTGCACCTGTCCGGAGCCGAACAGCAACGCCACGGCCAGCGAAAGCAGAATTATTTTTTTGACGCGCGTGTTCATCAGAATCGGGTACCGGAAGGCGGCGGACAGAAAGCTGCCAGCACTCGGTAAAGGCCCGGGGGCCGGCGGGTGGCGGCGGATGGCCGACCTGTGACTGCTGATTTCATGCTCATGAGTTGCCCTGCGCCGTGGCCAGTTCACGGCGCGCAAACAGGCGGATGCCAATCAGACTGATGATACCCCCGCACAACAGTACGATCTGCCCGAAGGCCGCCCCCAGTTCGCTCCATGCAATCGCCCGCCCGCTGCTCAACGAATCAATCGGCGAAAAATTTTTCACCAGATCAATGACCGGCAGCATTCCTTTGAAAAGCGGGATCAGTATCCGGTCGGCCAGCCCGGGACCGGATCCGGGATTGCCCATTCCGGTCGTGCCCAGGGTGACCACGTTGGCCAGGGTTCCACTGGAGAAGACCACGATCAGCAGCGCCAGTGAGAAAAACGTGGCGACCGGAAACGAAAGGAAACTGGCCGAGGCCAGCCCGATGGCCGCCAGCAGTGCCATCCAACAAAAAAGAATCGCCAGGCCCTTGGCGAAATTCATTGTAAAATTGCCGCTCGGGTATAATACCTGCATCCCGTCTTCGATCGGAAACAACAGCGTCGTGTTGTTGGCGTTCAAAAAATCAATCGTCAGTACACCGCGCTGGTCGAAAAGATCGGCGGGGATCTCGAATTCATGGTACGTATTCGGCGCGAGGCTCATCGGGTCACTGCGCCAGACATTGGCCGTTCCCGGAACGCCGACCTGCCATAACCCGACATAGGTGCCGGAGGCGCTGCCCCGAGCGGCGTTGAATTTCACGCGCAATTGCAGTGGTTTGCCGTGCAGGAAATTTTTGGCGAGGCCGAGGTCAATCAGCCATTCGCGGGTATATTGGGGCGGCACCAGTTGATAGGCCGCCTTGACTTGTTCGCGGATTTGTTGTCGGGCCAGTGCCAGATCCGCGCCCGAAACCCGGGTCTGTTTCAAACGTTCCTGCAGCAATTGATCCGTCCGGGTGTCAATCTCCGCGTTGGAATCCTGCGGTTGCGCCACCCCGCGCGCCACGAGCACCTCCGTGCGCAGGACTTCCTGTTCCGCCGCGGACAATCGGGTGGCGCGCCATTGCAGCAGGCCGTATACGCACGCGCCCGACATCGCCAGCAGTACGGCGTTGAGCGAAACAATGCCCAGCCATTTGCCCAGCCAGATTTGCCAGCGGGCAACCGGTTTGGTCGCGACCACCTGGATCTGGCATTCCTCGATGTCCCGTGCCAGCGTGCCGCAAGCCAGCCAGAGCGTCGAAAGACCGAGCAGCGCGGTGATGACGCTCAAGGTGTAGGTGATTAGAATCTGCGTGAATCCGCGCGCCGTCCCGTCGTCCTTGAGCAACAGTGGCAGCCCGACCACCGTCGCCAGCAACAACACGGCAATGACCGTGAACAGCCGGAAGCGGAAAGCGGCCTTCCAGGTTAACCAGCAGATGGCGAGAATTCTTTGCATTAAATTAAGACTACCCATGGACGGACACGAATGAACACGGATTCAGGCGACCGCTTTTTGTGATGTTTTTGGGACGCAAACGGCAACCGGCTTCTCGCCGTAACAAACAATTATCACTGCATTATCAGCATCATTGGCGCCCTGAAAATTGATTGTGCCTGCTTCTTTCATCCGTGTTTATCCGTGTCTGTCCTTGGTCGAAATCACTTCGGTTTATTGAGCAGCGACGATAATTTCTCATCCGCTTTGGACAAATCCGCCGGTGCCTCCTTCGGGGCGGGGCCAGGTTTTACCGGTGATACCGCCGGTTCCGCTGCTTTGGTCAAAGTTTTGAGCTTTTGCTCGTTTACGCCGGGTTCGGTTTGGGGCACAGGTTGCGGCCGGGCCGCCGGCCGGGCCGTTTCCGGCAGGGCCAGGCGTTCCAGGATCTTTTCCGTCTCCGTGGTTTGCTCCGAAGCGCCCGCCCGCAAATATGCCGCCACGCGCGCGCCGGAAATCGCACCGCTCGTTTCGGCGGCGGCCTGCCGTGCCCGCTGCACCACGTCGAGAAAATAACTCTCCAGATTTTGCGTCGGATTGTCCACGCGCACCTTGTCGGCGGTCGCGTCCCGACGGATGATTTCCAGGACGCGCTCCAGGGTTTCGCGGGGCAGCACCGGCGTCGTGATGCGCAGTGTGTCCGGCCGGGCGAGCAGTTCCTTGAGCGTGCCCATGGCCTGGATTTTGCCGCCGTAATAAATCACCACGCGGTCGCAAACGTCCTCCACGTCCGCGAGCAAATGGCTGCTCAGAATCACCGTCTTGCCGCGGCGCGCCAGCGCCAGGATCAAATCCTTCACTTCGCGGCAGCCAATCGGGTCGAGGCCGGAAGTCGGCTCGTCGAGTATCACCAGGTCCGGATCGTTGATGAGTGCCTGCGCCAGTCCGATGCGGCGCTGCATGCCCTTGGAAAATTCACCCACCACGCGCGTCTGGACCTTGCCCAGTCCGACCATTTCCAGCAATTGTTCCGTGCGACTGTTGCGTTCGCCCCGGGGCAGGTGAAACAGGTTTCCGAAGAAATCCAGCGTCTCTCGCGAGTTGAGGTAGCGGTAAAGATACGATTCCTCCGGCAGGTAACCGATGCGCGCTTTCGTCGGCACGTGCCGCGGCGAATGGCCGAACACTTCGATGTGGCCCTTCGTCGGATACAACAGGCCGAGAATGAGCTTTACCGTGGTGGATTTGCCGGAGCCGTTCGGACCGAGCAGGCCGAAAACTTCACCCTGCCGCACCTCGAAATCCACGTCATCCACGGCGCGTGCCTTCGGCCGGTTCCAAAAATCCTTGAAGACTTTCGTCAGCCCGCGCACGGACACGACGACCTCCGCGGATTTCTGATTTCCGATTTCCGGTTTAAGATTTGCTGCGGCAACAGCCATAAAATAAATGGTAACGCCCGTATCCCACAGGCCGA
Organism: Candidatus Acidiferrales bacterium; assembly: GCA_035499615.1. Taxonomy (GTDB): domain Bacteria; phylum Verrucomicrobiota; class Verrucomicrobiia; order Limisphaerales; family UBA11358; genus UBA11358. The sequence goes on from DATJYM010000088.1 coordinate 4,261, forward strand.
AAACCGTCCGCCCGAGGCGGGCGCCCCCTCAGGCCATCTTCGGCATGAGTTGTCCGGTCGCGGCGCGCGGCGGTTCAGTCGGTTCGGGATTGAAATGTTCCAGTTCCTCGCCCTTGCGCACGAGCCGGGCGCTGTTGAAAATCACAATCAGCGAACCGACGTTGTGCAGAATGGCCGCGGGAATCGGACTGACATAGCCCAGCGTCGTGACCGTCTGGCCGACGATGATGAACAGCACGCCGAACAGGAAGTTCTGGTTGATGACGGTGCGGGTGCTGCGCGAAAGCTTCACCAGGAACGGCAACCGGCGCAGGTCATTGTTCATCAGCGCAATGGTCGCGGTGTGGATGGCCACTTCGCTGCCCGCCGCGCCCATGGCGATGCCAATGTCGCCCGCCGCCAGCGCCGGCGCGTCATTCACGCCGTCACCGACGACGGCCACGCGGTAGCCTTTGTTTTTGACCCCGCGAACAAATTCGACCTTGTTCTGTGGCAGGCATTCGCCCTTGGCTTCTTCGCAGCCGATCTGGGCCGCCACGCGCGTTACCACTGGCTGGCGGTCGCCGGAAATCATGGCCACGCGCCGGACGCCGCTTTCCTTCAACTCAGCCAGCGATTCCCTGGCCTCGGCGCGGGTTTGGTCCTGCAAACCGACCCAGCCGACGCACCGGCCATCGCGGGCGACAAAAATCAGACTCCAGCCTTCGGCTTCATTCAGGTCAACGGATTTTTCAAATTGCGAATCCACGCCGTTGTCGCGCAGCCACTGCGCGCGGCCAACCAGAATTTTCTGGCCGTTGATTTCCGCCTTCACGCCCAGGCCGGCGGTTTCGGCAAAATCCTTCGGCTCAACGAGTGGCACGCCGGCTTCGTCGGCCAGTTGCGCGAGCGCCTTGGCCGTCGGATGGTTGCTGTATTTCTCGGCGGAGGCCGCCAGTCGCAGCAATTCGGCGGGTTTGACTTCGCCGGCCGGAGCCAACCGGCTGACGGCAAGCTGGCCGGTTGTCAAAGTTCCCGTCTTATCAAAAATGAAAGCGTTGATCTTTGCCGCCAGTTCAATGTCGGCAACGTTCTTGATCAAAATGCCGAGGCGCGCGGCGGCGGAGAGCGCGGCGACCATCGCCGTTGGCGTCGCCAGAATGAACGCGCACGGGCAGGACACGACGAGGACGGCGATGACGCGATTCAAATCGTGCGTGAACGCCCAGACGAGCGCGCCTTCGACCAGCACCAGCGGCGTGTAAAAGGGCATGTACTGGTCCACGATCTTCATGATGGGCAGCTTGGTTTTTTCCGCCGCCAGAATCAGTTCGCGCACCCGGCCCAGGGTGGTGTCCTGGCCGGCGCGGCTGACCTTGATCTCCAGTACCCCGGTCAGGTTTTGCGTGCCGGCAAAAACGTCGTCGCCCGCCTTCTTGTCCGCGGGCAACGATTCCCCGGTGATCGTGGCCTCGTTGAACGAACCCTGGCCGCGCTGAATGACACCGTCTGCGGCCACGTTGTCTCCGGGGCGGATGCGGATGACATCGCCTACGACCAGTTCACTGGCGGCGACTTCTTCCTCGTTGCCGTCCGGTTTGAGGCGGCGCGCCCGGGTGGGCGTGAGTTTGATGAGCGATTCAATGGACAGGCGCGCGCCCTCGGCGGTGCGGGATTCAATGATTTCGCCGGTGAGCATGAAGAAGGCAACCACGCCGGCGATCTTGTAATTGCCCGACGCGAACGCGGCGAGCACGGCGATGGCGACCAGTTCATTGATGCTGAGGCGGCCGACGCGCAAATCCTTGACGGCGGTGACGACGATGGGGTAGCCCAGAATAATCGAGCCGAGGCAGGCGCTGGCGCTGGCCACGCCACTACCCTGGGTGAACAGCCAGTCCACCACGTAGGCGTTGATGACGAGTACCAACCCCACGACGGCCTGCCACAAATGCACCACCGAGTGTTCGTGGTCATGGTGATGCTCGTGTTCGTGATGGCTTAATAGCGATGTAACCTGCATGGCAAATTTATGATTTACGATTTACGATTTCAGCACGGGCGGCGGCGGCCGTCGTCCAAGACACGTCCATGTTACAAACCAAAGTTTTCATTTTACTGGCCCGCGGCGCCGGTTTTCGGCCCCGGCGGCTCGCGGTTCAACAATAACCTCAATTCAAGCGGTTCGCCATTGGCTGAAGTAGGCAAATAGGCCTTGAAATCCGCGTTGGTCAGCGCCTCGCCCATCACTTGCAACAGTTTCTGTTGTTTAAACAGGTTCGGATTGATTTGATAATTCGGCAACAAGGCGCTGAAGGCTTTCGCTTCGGCCTGCAGCGACTGGACATAGCGGTTGCGCGCACTTTGGGCCTCGCTGACAATCGCCGCGGCCTGCGCGCCGGCGTTGTTGGTGACTCCGTTTTCGTAGGTGTGCGCGTCGTCGAGCACGCGGGTCTGGTTCTGGCGCGCCTCGGTGACCTGGGCAAAGACATCCGCCAACTGCCGCGGCGGCGCCTTGTCCACGGTGCATTGCTTGACGGTGATGCCCAGTCGTTCCTGGTCGGCCAGCGTGCTGACCCGCTGCTCCACCGCGTCCTGAAACGCGGCAAAGTCGTAGTAAAGCACGTCATCCACCTTGAAATGCGCGGCGGTGTAGAGCAGGGCGTTGTTCAGCGCGTTTTGGACGGTATTGGAGGCCGAGGCAAATTTCAGGGCGTAGCGAACGGGATTATCCACCTGATAATAAAGAGTGGCGCGCACGTGCAGGATGTTGCGGTCGGCGGTAATCACGTAGCCGTCCACACCCGGAATCAGGGAAGGACCGGCCGGTGGCAGGTTGCCACTCAATTCCTGCTCCGGCGTCACTGCATACCAGCCGATGGTCGAGCTAACCTTTTGAATTTCCGTAATCGGGATTCTGACCACTTCATCTATCGGATAAGGGAACGACCAGTGCAATCCCGGTCCCAGCAACGCCTGCGGCTCTTCGCCGACAGGCTTGCCGAAACGCAAAATGATCGCCTTTTCCTGCGTGCCAACCTGGAAAAAACCGGAGCCGAAGAAAATAACCACGAGCACCACCATGACAAATTTGACGATGGCAAAGCTGCTGCGCAACGCCTCGGCCAATGCCTGCGAACCAGCGTCCTCCGGCGCGGCCACGTGAGGCTCGTGCGCGTGATCGTGATGGTCGTGTTCGTCACTCATGGTCAGTGGCCGGGCAGGTTGGTCTGGATGCCCTGGAACAAATCAAACGGCGGGGTGCGCTGGTCGAAAATCCAAGTCGTCTTCTGGCCGAGCGATTGTTGTAGCGCATCGATGCGAAAAAGGAAGACCGCCAGGTCGGGGTTTTCCTGTAAGACGGGCAGGGTTTTGGCCGCTTCGGCCTCGCCCTCGCCGCGAATGCGCGTGGCCTCGGCCCGGGCGTCGGCGAGCGTGATGTTGGCCTGCCGATCGGCATTGGCTCGGATCTTGATGGCCTCGGCTTGTCCTTCGTTCTGCGCCCGGCTGATGAGGATGTTGCGCTCCGCCTTCATGCGGTCGAAAACCGCCTGGGTGACGCTGTCCGGCAGACCGAGCTGTTTGAGGCCGAGAAATTCGACCTGAATGCCATAATTATTGGTTTGTAACTCATTTTGAACCGTCTCCTCGATTTCATTTTGGATTTGGTCAAACTTCAACTGTTTCGTATCCGCGTTGACAAAGTCCGCGAGGGTATTGCTGCCCACCACGGCGCTTTTGGCGCTGGTCAGGATGCTTTGCAACTGGCTTTGGGCGGCCGCCACGGAACCGTCCTTGAAACTGTTCAGAAAGGCCGCCGGATCCGAAATCCGCCAGCCGACATAGACGCTGCTCAAAAGGGTGATGCTGTCCGCGGTCAGGTTCTCGCTGAACTTGTCCTGAAAGTCCTGGATGCGCTGGTCGAATTTATAGACTTGTTGAATCGGCCACGGCCAGCGCAGGTGCAGTCCCGGCTCGCGCGGAGCGCCCGTAATCCGGCCGAAGGTCGTGACGACGGCCACTTCGGAGTAACGGACCTGGAAGGTGAACAACAGCAGCACAAAAATAATGATCAGCACTGCGGCGGTGACAAGGGTGATGAGATTCCTTTTCATGGCGAATTGGTGGGTACATTCAGGTTCAAAAGGTCTTCGCGGATTTTGTCTTCCAGGTCGAAGATGACCACGTCGTGCGTATTGGTCACCAGCAGGATATATTTGCGCGAATTCGCGGTGGCGACGGGGAACATTTGAAAATACGCGCGCTGTCGATAGACCGACGGCGCGGCATTGTAGGCGGCGATCTGGTTGGTGAACAAGTCGGCCCGCGCAAAAGCTGCCGATTCGGTCTGTTGCCGTACCGCCCGGGCCTGGTTGATGTCGGCAAACGCCAGCGCGTTGGCCAGCGCATTCGTCTGGATGGCATCGGCCTGGGCAAAATTATTCGTGGCGATCCGCTCCTGCTCCGCAGCGACGACTTTTTCATAATCGTCCGCCACTTTGACCGGCGGATGCAGGTCCTGCACGCCAACAAACAGGATTTTCACGCCGAGCTGGTGGCGGTCCGCGTCGGCCTGGATGCGCTCGCTCAAATGCCGGGCCGCCGCCACCCGTGACTCGGACAAAACCGAATTTAAGTCCGAACCGGCGAGGAAGCGGACCACCTCGTGCGTGGCCACATCCTGGAGCAGGTTGGTCGGGTCGGCGACCTGGTAGGCCCAGTCCAACACGTTGGTGATCTGAAACTGGACGGGAATGCTGATGTCGATCAACCCGATCGGCGCCATTTTGACCAGATCGCTGCCGGCCGCATTTTCGTTTGTGATGGTGGCGGGTTGCTGGTTGCCGACGAGGAAATTGACCTCGGTCGTATAGTGCGCCACGCTCCACAAAAGCGTTTTGGCCGCCTGGCTTTGGGCATCGGGCACGTAGCCGACCTCAAAGGTTTGAATCTGGCCGGTGCGATAGCGACGGACCTTGTCAATTGGCCATGGCCAAAGCCAATGCCCGCCCGGTTCCAGAATGGGCCGGGCCGCCATTCGGCCGAAGTGCTCCAACACACCCTGTTCGCCGGGATCAATGAACACCACGCACGTGGACAGCAGCAACGCCGCCAATTGCGCCAGGAACAGCGCCGGCAGGCTTCGGCGGAGCAACTGGAAAAACCACGTTTCCGAAACCTTGAAGCCGAATTGATAATCCAGCGCCTGCGCCGCCGTGGTGAACAGGCTTTCCGGCTGGGCCAGCAGGCCAACGAACCGGCTGTCGTAAAGCGGGCGGGCGATCTTGCCTTTTACGCGCGGGCGGTAAATTTCCAGCAGCAAGGTCATGAAGGTCTCCGCCGCCATCAAAGCGAGCAGGAGACACAAGGCCCGCGCCAGCCAGGCATCAATCCTGGGAAACTCCGTCTTGACCCCGGCGATGCCGAGGGCCGTCAGGAAACAAATATAGGCGCCGGCCAGCAAAAAGCTCGCGCCGGGCCGCAGCAGCCGGTGTAGCTCCAGCCGCGCGATGGTCACGGAAAAACGGCCAACGAGGAACAGCACCAGCGCGAAAATGCCGAAAAACGCCAGCGCCGGCATCGCACGTTCGGGCGCAATACCGCTGGTCGTTTGAGAAATCCAGCGCCAGAGCAGATAGGCGCCACCGCCCTCGAGCACCAATAACAGCACGCTGAAGCCCGGCACAAAAAATTTGTCAAACTGCTCGCGGGCTCGCTGCGCGGGGAAAACCTCCGCCTCCCTCGAGGCAAACAGCGTGGTTTCGCCCCGTCGGCGGGCGAGTTCCTCCACCTCCATTTTTTCCAGCCGTTCGTTTTCCTCCAGCCGCATCTGGAACCAACTGGCGAACGTCACCAGCGTCCCCAAGCCCAGGAAGATCACGGCCGCCTGCCCCGCCAAGGAATTGACGTAGGCGGTCACGGCGAAGGCGGCGATGAACATCACCACGGCGGTGGTCAGATTCACCAGGCCATTTTTCTGAACGTTGCGGTCCATTTGTCTCGTTAAATGGGTAACTGGTTAAATGCGTTACATAAGTAATTTGTTAAATGAGTGAACGCGGCAACGCACCGTCTGTTGCCGAGGTTTAACATGTCAGCCCAATCACTCATTTGACCAATTACTTATTCAACCAACTAACTTAATTCGCGTTCTTCAAACAGCGCCGTGCCAATGGCCAGCGCCGCGCCCGCATAACCGACGGTATAGGCGAAAGCTTTGGCCACGTACTCCCAGTGGAATGTGCTTTTGCCCATATCCAGAGCGTCTGCGAGCCAGAAAAGCTGCCAGTTTGGGATGACCGTGTAAAGCGTTGAAGCCCACCAGGGCGCATTCCCGGTGGCTCCGCCTGCCATCGAGTAAAAGTAATCCGACATCAATCCAATCAGGAAAACCGCTGAACAGAAGGCCAATGTCGGAATCGTGTCCAGCCGGGTGGAACAGGCCAGGGCCACCGCCGCCAGGATCCATAAAGCGAATAAAATCAGTATACCCGCCGGTACCAGCCGCCAATCCAACCCCCCGGCCGTGAACAGGGTTTGTTGCTGCTGGGTGAACCGGATGATGATGAACGCCGCCAATGTCACCATCACCACCAGCGCCAGCACCGCGTCACTCACAAACGGCCGGCGCAGGAAAAAATTGCTGAACCCGGCCAGCGCGTAGGCGATGGCCACACCGGCGGCGAAGATGCCGAGCGCGGCCAGATCCGTGCTGCCATAGGCGTCAAAGGCCATTTTGCTGCACAGCAGCACGCCGACGAGGTTCACGTACGTCAGCAGCGTCAGCGCCGCAGCCACACCGGCGAATTTGGCCAGTAAAAATTGCGCCCGCCCGATCGGTTTGGACAGGACCGCCAGCGCCGTACCCACGCGGATTTCGCGGGCCAGCGAGGCGGAAGCGTTCAGCACCGCGCCAAACAGACCCGACAGCAACATCAACGCCAGGGCGCTGTTTTCGATCAGCTTCGGCTCATCGCCGAGGGCGAAGTAATAAGGCACCGCCAGAAAAAGTTCGAACGACACCGACGCCGTCATTAACAGCAGGAACACCGGCTGCCTTATCAATTCCATAAAGGCATTCGCGGCGATGGTGAAAAACTGGCGCATCTATCGGTCCGCACAGGTTACGCATCCGGCGGCAAATTTCCAGCGGTTAATCCGCTGGCAGACGGGATCGTCGGAATTAAGAGCTGCCATGTAGGCTTTTTGTTCAAAAACACCGGCGGGAAAGATTTTAAAGCTCTTGAACTCAAGCCATTGCCCGCGCAATGGCGTTCCACCAGGCGCCGTGCAGTTCACTCGCCGGGATCCCGAATTCGCCGCTGGAGGACTTGATGGTCAATTTGTCGCCGCCGACTTTTCCGATTTGAACCGCCGGAACGCCCATCAACTTCGCCCGTTCAATGACCTTCACCGTCTCCAAAGGCCGGCAGGTGATGACGATGCGCGACTGGGTTTCGCCAAAGAGCAGGGCATCAATCCGGTGGGGCGAGGCTACCGACGAGCCGCCGTCCGCTTGTCCATCGGCTCGCGAGGACGCTCGCCCCACCGATGACAAATCCACCGTCGCGCCCATCAGCCCGGGCGTTTCGCGGGCGACGAGCTGGCTGATGCAGCTTTCCGCCAAACAAACCGCCAGCCCGCCTTCGCTGCAATCATGCGCGCTTTTTACCAGCCCGCTTTGAATCAGGCCGAGTAGCGTCGTGTGCAAGGTCTTGGCTATCTCCAAATCACATCGCGGCGGTGTGCCGGTTTTCTTCCCGTGCACGGCCTGCAAATAAGCCGACCCGCCGAGACCCAGCAGCGGATCGTTCGTGTCCACGATTTCGCCCAATAGGATGATGGCGTCGCCGTCGTCCTTGAACCATTGCGTCGTGATGTACTCCGGCTTTTCGATGAGGCCGACCATGGCGACCGTGGGCGTCGGGTCAATCGGCCCAGCCGGGCTTTGGTTGTAGAGCGAACAGTTGCCGCCGGTGACCGGGGCGTTGAACGCCCGGCAGGCGTCCGCCAACCCGCGCACGGATTCCTTAAGCTGCCAGAACAGTTCCGGCTTCATCGGGTTGCCGTAATTCAAATTGTCCGTCACCCCCAGCGGGGCCGCGCCCGAACAGGCCAGATTCCGCGCCGCTTCGGCCACGACAATTTTGCCGCCTTCATAGGGATCGAGATAAACATAGGTTCCGTTGCCGTCCACCGTCAACGCGATGAGCTTTTCCGGAAAGGTGGAGCGAGAGTCCTCGCGAGCCGCATTTTCGGAGGATTTGGGCTCGACGGAGTCTCGCCCCACCGACTCGGGCAGGCTGTCTGACTTGATGCGCAGCACCGCCGCGTCGCTGCCCGGACAAACCGCCGAACCGTCGCGTACCATGTGGTCGTATTGCCGGTAAACCCAGTTCTTCGATGCAATCGTCGGCCAGGCCAGCAACTTCAGAAGATCCGCTTTGGGGTCCTGGGTTTGGGGAATCTGGTCGAGGCGGAATGCACGGACTTCCTCCAAATAAGCCGGTTCCACGGCTTCGCGCTGATAAACCGGCGATTCGTCGGCAATTTTTTTGGCCGGGATGTCCGCCACCACCTGACCGCGATGCTTCACCACCATTCGTCCGGTGTCGGTGACAAAACCAATTTCAGACCACGGCAGGTCCCATTTGTCAAAAATGCGCTTCACTTCCTCTTCGCGGCCCTTGTGGACGATGATGAGCATCCGCTCCTGCGATTCGGACAGCATGAGATCGTAGCTCGTCATGTTCGGCACGCGTTGGGGAACTTTGTCCAACTCGATTTCGATGCCGGTTCCGGCCCGGGCCGCCGTCTCGCACGTGGAGCAGGTCAAACCCGCCGCGCCCATGTCCTGAATCCCGGCGACCGCGCCGGTGGCGAGCAATTCGAGGCACGCCTCGCAAACGAGTTTTTCCATGAATGGATCGCCCACCTGTACCGCGCCGCGCTGTTGCTCGGCGGATTCCTCGGTCAGATCCTGCGACGCGAACGCTGCGCCCGCGAGGCCATCCCGGCCGGTCGGCGGGCCGACGTAAAAGACCGGATTGCCGATGCCCTTGGCCGCGCCGCGCGCGATTTGTTCGTGACGCAAGACACCCAGACAGAAGGCGTTCACCAGCGGATTGCCCTCGTAGGATTTGTCAAAGTAAACCTCGCCGGCAATGGTCGGAATACCGAAACAATTGCCGTAATGGGCGATGCCGGCCACCACGCCGGCAAACAATCTGCGATTGTTTGCGATTTGTGATTTGTGATTTACGTTTTCAAAGTTGGCGCCGGTGGCGGAGGTTGACTCGCCCTCACCCCGGCACTCGCCCCCGGGGAGAGGGAGCCCACTTGCGGACGCCGTTGGTGAAATTGTGCGGGCTTGCCCATTGCGGCCGCCGGCTTCTCCCTCTCCTGGGGGAGAAGGCCGGGGTGAGGGCGGATGTTCATCGCTAATCGGCCCGAAGCGTAAAGAGTTCACCGAACAAATAGGCCGGGCGCCCATGGTGAAAATATCACGGACGATGCCGCCGACACCCGTGGCCGCACCCTGGAACGGTTCCACCGCGCTCGGATGGTTGTGCGACTCGATCTTGAAGGCGATGGCCAGGCCGTCGCCGATGTCGATGATGCCTGCGTTTTCCTCGCCCGCGCCGACGAGAATTTTTTTGGACTTGGTGGGGAACGTTTTCAGCAGCGGGCGGGTGTTTTTATAGCTGCAATGCTCGCTCCACATCACCGAGAAAATGCCCAGTTCGGTATAGCCCGGTTCACGGCCCAGTACGTCGAGGATTTTTTTATACTCGTCCGGCGTAAGGTTGTGTCGGGCAACCAGTTCTGGAGTAATGGCGGGTTCGGTCATTCGGAAAACCTTTCAAGCGGCTTGCGCGACGGTTTCATTAGGCAGCGTGGCGAGGATGCTGGTAAAAATCCATTTCCCGTCGTCGCTGCCCAGCAACGGTTCGCAGGCCCGCTCCGGATGCGGCATCAGGCCGGCCACGTTGCGGCGTTCGTTGCAGATGCCGGCGATGTTCATCAACGACCCGTTTGGATTCGCCGTGTCAGTCAGGTTGCCGTTCGCGTCACAGTATTGCCACAGAATCTGGTTGTTCGCCCTGAGCTTCGCCAGCGTTTCCTCGTCGGCAAAATAGCAGCCTTCGCCGTGGGCGATGGGAATTTTCAACCATTTACCTGCCGGAATCTTGCTCGTAAACGGCGAGTCGGGCGTGACCGTTTTTAAAAAAATGTGTTCGCAATGGAATTGCAAATCGCGGTTGCGGACGAGTGCGCCCGGCAACAGGCCGGCCTCGGTCAGAACCTGAAAACCATTGCAAATACCAAGCACCAACCCGCCGTTGTCGGCGAATTGTTTCACCGCCTGCATGACCGGACTGAACCGGGCGATGGCGCCGCAGCGCAGATAATCGCCGTAACTGAAACCGCCGGGCACGATGACCGCATCGGCGTCTCCGAGCGAGGTTTCCTTGTGCCAGACATAGCGCGCCGAGTTGCCCAGCACGTCGCGCACGGCATGAAGGGCGTCCTGGTCGCAGTTGCTGGCAGGGAATTGGAGAACAGCGAAATTCATTTCGATTTACGATTCACGATTTACGCGCAAATCGGCCGGCGGACCGTCAATCGTAAATCGTATGTCACAAATTCTTCGGGTCATTCCATTTCCAGTTTATAATCTTCAATCACGGGATTGCTTAAAAAACGGTGACACGCCTCGTCGAGCGATTTGCGGGCGGTTTCCGGGTTGTCGCCGTCCAGTTCGATTTCGAGGTATTTGCCGACGTGCACGGCCTTGATGCCCTGGTAGCCCATCTGTTCGAGCGCGTTCCGGACGGTTTTGCCCTGCGGATCCACCACAGCCTTCTTTGGAGTTATGACAATTTTAGCTTTCATCTTCGCGCCCCAACAACCTGGGAGCTGCCGGAAACATCTTGTGAAAAAGCGCCGCGCCGGGCGAGCAATTTTTGAAAGCCGGACAATTTTGGTAGCGCTACATTCTGTAACCTTGGTGGGCGAGCGTACTTGCGAGCCGGCTCGTCAGCAGCCTCGCCCCACCAAACGGTATGAACCATTGCCCACCTTTTGAAATGCTGGGCACAAGAAGCGTTGAATTTGTCCGTCTCCTGCGCCATTGTAGTCGCCGTGAATACATCCATTTCACAGGAAGAACCGGCCGCGGGCCACGCCGGCGCCGACCGCAAATCGCTCGAACCCTGTTCCATCGTCATCTTTGGCGCGAGCGGCGATCTGACGGCGCGCAAGCTCATCCCGGCGTTTTATCACCTCTGCAAGGACAAACAGATGCCGGCTTCGTTTCGGGTCATCGGCTTTGCCCGGCGCGACAAGACCCACGAATCCTGGCGGAACGAATTGCGCGAGGAACTCAACCAGTTCTCGCGCACGCAGCCGGTGGACGACGCGGTGTGGAAGGACTTTGCCAAAAACCTTTTTTACTGCCGGGGCGACCTCACCGATGCCGCGGCTTACAAAAAACTCGAAGAGATGCTGACTTCGTTCGGCAGCGGCCCGTTGCGGGAAAACCTGATGTTCTATCTTGCCACCCAACCGAGCCAGTTTGCCGAAGTCATCGAACAAATCCATCGCGCCGGTCTGTTGCACAAGGAAGGCGCCGGCTGGCAGCGCATCGTGGTGGAGAAACCCTTCGGACACGATCTTGCCTCGGCCGAGGCGCTGAACCGCGAGTTGACGCGTTACGCCCACGAGCAGCAGGTCTGTCGTATTGACCATTACCTCGGCAAGGAAACGGTGCAGAACATTTTGATGTTCCGGTTCTCCAACTCGGTTTTTGAACGGCTCTGGAACCGCAACCTGATTGACCACGTGCAAATCACCGTCAGCGAAAAAATCGGCGTGGGCGACCGCGGCGGTTATTACGAGGAAGCCGGCGCGCTGCGCGACATGGTCCAAAACCACATGCTCCAGGTGCTGGCGTTGATTGCCATGGAACCCCCCGTCTCCCTCGAAGCGGAGTCCGTCCGCGACGAAAAGGTGAAGCTGCTTAAATCCATCCGCGCGCTGATGCCCGAGGACGTGGCGAAACAGGTCGTCCGCGGTCAATATTTCGCCGGTACGGTCAATGGCCAACCGGTGCCCGGCTACCGGCAGGAACCCAAAGTGAAGCCGGATTCCAACGTGGAAACTTATGTGGCATTGAAGTTCTTCATTGACAACTGGCGCTGGTCGGGCGTTCCGTTTTATTTGCGCACCGGTAAATATCTGCCCATGAGCGCCAGCGAGGTGCGGGTGCAGTTTCGGCCGGTACCCAACGTCCTGTTCGCCGCGCGGGGCAACAAGCTTGATCCCAACGCCATCGCATTGCGGCTGCAGCCCAACGAGGGGATTTACCTCCGGTTCAACGGCAAGGTGCCGGGCATGAGCCTCGGTGTGCGGCCCGTGCGGATGCACTTCAGCTACGACGCCGAGTTCGGCGCTTACACGCCCGAAGCCTACGAGCGGCTGCTGTTGGAGGCCATTGCCGGCGACGCGACGCTGTTCATCCGCCGGGATGAGGTGGAAACCGCGTGGCAAATCGTGGACTCCATTCGGAATGGCTGGGATGGCAAAGCGCTGACGAACCGGGAATTTTACTCCGCCGGCACCTGGGGTCCGGTGGCCTCGGACGATTTACTCGCGCAAGGCGGCCATGCCTGGCATGAGCCACAGATGGTCAAGTAATTTTTGATTTACATTTCCGATTGGCGGTGATTTACGTGCAATCTCATGTCCGAATACAAGGCAGTGATCAAATGGCAGCGGACCAGCCCGGATTTTTTGAAGGGCAAATATTCGCGGGAACATACCTGGAGCTTTGACGGCGGCGTCACCCTTCCGGCATCAGCCTCGCCTGCCGTGGTGCCTGCGCCCTGGTCGAATCCCGCCAGCGTGGATCCCGAAGAAGCGTTTGTGGCGTCGCTTTCAAGCTGTCACATGTTGACGTTTCTCTATCTGGCATGCAAAGCGGGGTTCCAAATCGACAGCTATGAGGATGCGGCAGTTGGCCAGGTGACCAAAAACAAAACAGGCGTGCCGTGGGTCAGTCTGGTCACGCTCAATCCCCGGATCACTTACGGGGGTGAGAAGTTGCCCACGCCCACCGACGAAGAACGGTTGCATCATCTGGCACACGAACAGTGCTACATTGCCAACTCGGTTAAAACGGAAGTTGTCGTTGGAAGGGACGGCGTGTCGCCTTCCCTCCCAACTCAAAGTCATCTGTGAAGAATTATGAACTGATTTCGTTTGCCAGTGCCGGGGAACTGGCGAGTACCGTGGCAGCCGCGTGGCTGGATGAAGTGGAAAAGGCCGGTCGCGCGGGCAAACCGTACGGTGTCGCGTTGTCCGGAGGACGAATCACGCAGAAGTTTTTTGCCGCGATTGTGGCACGGGCTAAAACGCGAAGGATTGGGGACAACGACGCGCCATTCCTGCCCGGCTGCGTGCATTTTTTTTGGGCGGACGAGCGGTGTGTTCCGCCAGATGATCCGGAAAGCAATTTCAAGCTGGCCCGTGAGCTCTTGTTGGCGCCGCTGGGCGTTCCTGAAAATCAAATTCACCGTATTCGGGGTGAAGATTCGCCATCCTCTGCCGTAAAAAGTGCTGAAGCCGAACTCCAGCGTATCGCTTTGGGTGCGCCACTGGATTTGATTTTTCTGGGCATGGGCGAGGATGGTCATGTTGCGTCGTTGTTTCCCAACGCCCCGAAAGAAGTTGTGAATTATCCGGGACCATTTTTGTTGGTTGAAAATTCGCCCAAACCGCCGCCCCGCCGCGTTTCGCTGAGTTACGCTGCGATTGTGGCGGCTTCCCAGGTGTGGGTCCTGATTTCGGGCGCCGGCAAGGAGAAGGCATTGCGCGAATCGCTCGATTTTTCCGGAAAAACGCCGCTGGCGCGGGTGATACAATTGCGTCCAAATACCCGGATTTTCAGCGAAATCGGGCCAAATTGAGCAGTTTAAAATAATTTTGAACTTTTTTGCCTTTTCCACCGTCTATGATATGTTGCGAGTGAAGCTTTCGCTGTTCGTTTAGGGTTGGCATAGAGGTTTTGCTCGTGGCACGGCTCGAACAGCGACCCCCAAGTTGGCCGTGTCACCCTTCTGAGCGCCTCGGTGAAGGCGTATAAACCTCGTCATCGCGGGGGCCGGACGAAAGTCCGGCCTTTCGCATTTCTGGAATTCAGCATTGATTGTCCGGCCAAAAACGTATAATTTCCAGACACATGAAACATCAGCTCGATTTCGAGAAACCGATTATCGAACTGCAAGCCAAGCTCGACGACCTCCGGGAACACCCGGAAAAGCACTCCATGGGCGTCAGCTTCGAGGAGGAAATTCAGCTCATCGAAAAGAAGCTGGAGGAAACCCGCCGGCAGATTTACTCGAACCTCAATGCCTGGCAGCGCGTCCAACTGGCCCGGCACCCCAAACGTCCTTACACGCTGGATTACCTGGCAAAGACTTTTACCGATTTTCAGGAATTACATGGCGACCGCCTGTTTGCCGAGGACCGCGCCATGGTGGGAGGCTTTGCCCGGCTCGGCGAACACCGCGTCGTGGTCATCGGCACCCAGAAGGGCCGCGATACCAAGGAGAATATCCTGCGCAATTTCGGTTCCGCCCATCCCGAAGGCTACCGCAAGGCGCTCCGCCTGATGCGGCTGGCCCACAAATTTGGTCTGCCCATTATCACGCTGATTGATACGGCCGGCGCTTATCCGGGCATCGGCGCGGAGGAGCGCCATATTGCCGAGGCCATCGCCGTGAATCTGCGCGAAATGACGCTGCTGGAGGTGCCCGTGATCGCCGCCATCATCGGTGAAGGCGGTTCCGGGGGGGCGCTGGGCATCGGGGTGGCGGATCGCGTTTTAATTCTGGAAAATGCCTATTACTCGGTCATCAGTCCGGAAGGTTGTGCGGCGATTTTGTGGAAGGACCGGGCCAACGCGGCCAAAGCCGCCGCCGCCCTCAAAATCACCGCCAAAGATTTGCTGGAACTCAAGCTCGTGGACGAAATTGTGCCCGAACCTCTGGGCGGCGCCCACACGGATCTGGATGTGACGGCGGATAATTTGAAGAAACACCTGCTCAAACATCTTGAGGAACTCATGGTCTATCCCGTCGCCGAACGGCTGAAAAGGCGTTACGAGAAGTATCGCGCCCACGGGCAATTCCTCGAAAAAGTCCAGCCCCCGGTCCAGGAAACCAGGCCGGCACCCGGTCCCGCCGCCAATGTTATGGCCCGCGCGGCGGCTGCGGTCTGACCTCCGTGCTCTATCCGCTCACTTTTCGGCCGATTTTCAAGGATCGCGTCTGGGGTGGACGCGAGATCGAACGCCTCTACGGCAAGAATCTTCCACCCGTTACGCCCATAGGCGAATCATGGGAAATCAGCGACCGGCCCGGTGACGCCAGCGTGATCGCCAATGGCACGCTGGCGGGCAGGGACCTGCGATGGCTCATGGAAAACCACGCGCGCGAATTGCTCGGTGACGCAAAACCGGCAATCGGAAACCGTTTTCCGTTGCTCTGCAAAATTCTCGATGCGCGGGAAAAGCTTTCACTCCAGGTCCATCCGCCGGCCGGCAAGGCCGCCGAACTCGGCGGTGAACCGAAAACCGAATTATGGTTCATTGCCGATGCCGTGCCCGGCGCGGAATTGTATGTGGGGCTCAAACGCGGTGTGACCCGGGGGGCCTTCGAAAAAAGAATCCGGGACGGCAGCGTGGCCGAGTGCTTCAATCGCCTGCCGGTGAAAACGGGCGACGTCATGTTTTTGCCGAGCGGCCGTGTCCACGCCATTGGCCCCGGTCTCGTAATTTTTGAGATCCAGCAAAACTCGGACACCACCTATCGCGTGTTCGACTGGAATCGTTTGGGTCTCGACGGCAAGCCGCGCGAACTGCATGTGGCGGAGTCGCTCGCCAGCATTGATTTCAACGATTTCGAACCGGGCCTGGTTCAAAGCCGGCCGGCCGGCAACGAGATCAAAACCCGCCGGCTGGCGGACGATCCGCTGTTCAACGTTGAAATGGTTGAGCTGAAAACCGGCGCGACGTTGGATTTGGTACCGCGCGAACTTCAAATCCTTGCCGTGGTAAACGGTCGCCTTGAAATCGAGGGTGGTTCGACGACGGTGATTTTGGCCGCCGGCCAGTTCAGTCTGGTGCCTGCAGATTTGGAGAAAACGAGAATATCGGTGAAATCAGACGCAACATTACTACGCGTCGAACCGAAATGAACGGTACCCTCGCAGGAGCAGAAGTGGCGAGGCTCAAAATACCTTCTGAATCCAAAGGTCGAGTTTTAAGGCGAGCCTCCTGACGTCGGTTTCTGCTCTTCAATTCCGCGATAAATCGTCCGGTGTTTGGGAGAGAAGCCGGTTGCGCCAGCCGCCCTTGTTCTTGAGAATTCTTTGCCACAACTGCGTGGGAGGTGTCTCGAAGACCAGTTCCAAGGAAGCCGGAAACGTGAGCCATGACTTGAGTTTCATTTCTTTTTCCAACTGACCCGGTGACCAGCCGGCGTACCCCGCGAACATCCGGACTTTTTTCCCGCTGGAAAACGATTCGCCGATGTCCACCAGTTCATCGATGGAATGGCCGAGCGCCAGATTGGGCAGCACGTCGGCATGGGGAATGAAATTATCCGTGTGCAAATAACTCAAGGCGGCGGGCTGCACCGGGCCGCCGAGATACAGCGGCGCTTCCCGAAGCGTGTCCGGCAGATCGGCCACAATCATTTCGCCGACGGTCTTGCCAAGGGAATGGTTGAGGACCAGGCCGAATGCCCCCTCGGCGTCGTGCTGGCAAATCAACACCACGGACTGGTGAAAGAACGAACCCGTCAGGTTGCCGCCATCCAACAGCAACTGACCTTTCAGGAATTTGCCGTTTCCACTCATGACCCATTCCAATTTGCCTCACCTGAGCCGGATTGGCAAAAAGAAATCCGCCCAAGTCCATGGAATATAAGGAAAAACGCGGAGAATATTCTCCGCGTTTCCTAAGAAATTCCGAAAAGACCCCGGTGATTTTACAGTGCCTTCACCTTTTTGATAATGGAAGCGGCGTCGATGCCGAAGTGCGCCAGCAATTCCTCCGGCTTGCCGGAGCGGGGCAGGGCCGTCACGGCCAGCTTGTGCACCTTGACGCCTTCAACGCTGAGTTCGCCGGCGACCGCGTCACCCAAACCGCCTTCGGCATAATGATCTTCCACGGTGATGACGATGTGGTTCGACTTTTTCGCGGCGGCCAGGATCACTTCTTTACCCAGCGGCTTGATGCTGTAGGCATCGATCACGGTGATGCCAATGCCTTCGTTCTTGAGGGCATCAGCCGCCTTGAGCGCCTCAAACAAGGTCACGCCGGCGGCAACCACCGTGGCCTTTTCGCCTTCCCGCAGCACCTTCGCCCCGCCAATCGGAAAAGCTTCGTCACTACTATAAATGACCGGCGTCTTGGGGCGCGACGTGCGCAGGTAGCAGAGGCCTTTGGTTTGCGCCATTTGTTCGACCAGCTTTTCCGTCGCAACCGCGTCGCTGGGATACAGCACGGTGCTGCCGGCAACCGCGCGCATCATGGCCAGGTCTTCCAAACCCATTTGCGACGGACCGTCTTCCCCGATACTCACACCAACATGTGAACCGGCCAGCTTGAGATTTGCCTGCGAAATGCCCGCCACACGGATTTGATCGAACGCCCGCGTGAAGAAGCACGCAAACGTGGACGCGAACGGCACCTTGCCGCGCGCACCGAAGCCGGTGGCGACGCCGACCATGTTTTGCTCTGCAATGAAACATTCGATGGAACGGTCGGGAAATTTTTTAAAGAATTTGTCCGCGTAAGTGGAATTCTTTGTATCACCATCCACCGCAACAATCCGCGGGTCCACTTCGCCGATGCGAGCAAGCGCGTTGCCGTAGGCTTCACGCGTCGCAACGGAGTCGCCGATTTTGTAGCCGAGCGGCGGGTAACCGGCGGGCGCCGCGTCATTCGGCGCGGGCAGTTGATTCGGCGCCGGAATCGGTACGCCGATACCGGATTTGGCGGTCGGTTGGAGTTCGGCGATGGCCTTGGCGGCTTCCTCCTTGTTCAACGGTTTGCCGTGCCAGCCTTCCTTGTCCTGCAAAAACGAAACCCCGGCACCTTTATAAGTCTTGGCGATGATGGCCAGCGGCTGGTCGTTCAGCCCGACGCCGCCCAGCACTTCGGATATTTCCTCAAGGTCGTGGCCGTCAATGTCTTCCACGCGCCAGCCAAAAGCCTCAAAACGTTTGCGATACACGCCAATGTCGTGGCCAAAGGCCGTCGCCTGGCTCTGGCCCAGGCGATTGGCGTCCACGATGGCGATGAGGTTGTTGAGCTTGTAAATACCGGCGAGTGAGGCTGCTTCCCACACGGAACCTTCGGCGATCTCGCCGTCGCCGAGCAGGACGTAGGTGTTGTAATCGAGCTTGTCGAACCGCGCCGCCAGCGCCATACCGACCCCGACGCTCAGGCCCTGGCCGAGCGAACCTGTGGCCACGTCCACAAACGGCAACCGCGGCGTGGGATGACCTTCGAGGTCGCTGCCAAATTTGCGAAGCTTGAGCAAATCCTCGGTGGGGAACAATCCGGTTTCCGCCCAGGCGGCATAAAGCAATGGCGCGGCGTGGCCCTTGGAGAGGACAAAGCGATCGTTGTTGTAGTAGTGGGGATTCTTCGCGTCGTAACGCATGTGGCCGAAAAACAAGGCCGCCACCACATCCGCCGCCGAGCAGCACGAGGTCGGGTGCCCGCTGCCGGCCGCGGTCGTTGCGGTAATCGAATGAATCCGCAACTGATTTGCGATCCCCTTCAACAGTTCAATATCAGTATCAATCATGGAACCTTCAGTTTACCCGACAGGCGGCGAAAGCCAAGAGTGAAATGAGGGGTTGAATCTTGAATCACCGGGGGAAAAATGTGACCTTCGGCCCATGTGCACCAAACCGCCCGCTGTTAAAGCTTTTTCCCCGCGCCGGGCGGGCCGTTTGCTGCTCCTGGCCTTGTTTCTCGGAAGCGCCGTTGCGGGCCATTCCATGGACTTTTCCACGCCCGCGCGCGAAATGAAGGCGCAGTTGGCC
>DATJYM010000089.1:0-2949 GCA_035499615.1 Candidatus Acidiferrales bacterium
ATCCGGCACGGGTTTTCCAACGTCGGCAGCCACAATTTTCAGCAACAGCATTCTCCCCGGCGCATTCGACTCGCCGGCCGGGAATGCCGGTGTGACCAATGGAAGCGGGGCATTGTTGGATGGAGCCGTAGCTGCTCCCGCCAATACCATGACGGAGTTTTGTTGGTGTACCGATTCATGGGCTGGCGTTAAACGATTCGATAGAAATAGCCATGCCACGACAGCAACTGCGATGACGCCCAGTGCGAACTTGAATAGCAGCGTGTCAGCCACTTTTGCGAATGCCAGGCCCAGCCCGCCGCTGGCAGCCGCGCCGGCCAGCGCCAGCCCGGCGATGCTGTCGGCCAAACCGGCAGGAGCGGCCTTGACGACCCGGCCCGCCATCAATGTGCTCAGGAGAACCAAGGTAAGCGTCACGCCGCGACGAGCCAAAAGTGTACGCAATTTGTCAAGCGCGCGACTGACGCGCTTTTGCGCCGCGTCATCGCTGATGCCGAGCGTTGAGCCGATGGAACGGAAATCGCGCCGTTCGAAGAATCGGAGCAGGATGGCCTGGCGGTCGGACGGATCAAGCGAGTCTATCGTTTCATCGAGCACCGGGGCCAATTGCTGCCATAAAACATCGGGGGAATCGTTGAGAGTATTCATGTGGACGGCTTCCTGTTCGCGAATCTGACGGCGCCGTTCACGCCGGACCATCCCGGTAGCCACGAAACCAGTATGGCGGTAGAGCCAGCCACCCAGGAATTCCACACTGCGGAGCGTGTGCGCTTTTCGGGCCAGATCGGTGAAAACTGCCTGCGTCACGTCCCGGGCCAGATCGTCATCTCCATCCACACGGCGGACGGCTGCGGAATGGACGAGGTCGATATAGCGTTCGACCAGTTCGCGGAAGGCCGCTTCGTCGCCATGGTCGGCGTATTGGCGGAGCAGCTTGAGGCTGTCGGTCAGATTCATCTCATCCATAAGAAGCCGCACCGGGCTGAAATCCGACAACCGAAAGGAACGGCAGTCAAGCACAACCTCCGGATGAGCAGTCGTGGGGCAAGCGGGGATGATGTTTGAAAAAAGGTGTGACGGTGACGGTGAAATTCGTCACACTCGCCGCATGCAAAGCGCCTCGATCAGAAAGTGGCTTCTGGCGTTGATCTTGCTGGCCGTCATTTTCTGGACCATTGTGTATTTCTACGATCAAAGCGCGCAAAAAGCGGAAAAGGTCACCCGCGTTATTCTGGAACCGCAAGGATTCTTCCCCTACCACAAACCGGGAGTCTCAGGATCCAACGCGAATCAACTATCCGCCGCCGATGCCGCCACTGCTCCACAAACCATGCGACAGAAAGTCGAGGAATGGCTGGCGTTGCACCACCGTGCCGCCGACAGCCTGTTGGCGGCGTTTCACGTGCTCGACGACACCAATTATCTGAAAGAGGCGGCTACCAATTTCCCCGACAATCCACAGGTCGAATTGACGGTTCTGACGCGCAATGTGTTTCCTGACGACCGCCGCAAATGGCTCGATTTGTACAAGGCGTCTTCGCCCAGTAATTCGCTCGCCAATTATCTGTCCGCCCAAACTTATTTCCAGAACGGCCAGTCGGATGCGGCGGTCAAGGACCTGGTCGCCGCCACCGGCAAACCCGACTTTGAAAATTACACCCTGGAATCCCAGCTGAACACGGAGGAATTGGGATTGTATTGCGGAGAGTCCGCATTGAAATCAGTTGAAACCGCGATGGCCAGTTCAGCCGGAGATGCGGCACTGGCAACCCTCAAACAACTGGCCGCTCAAATGACAGACCTGCAAAAACAGGAATTGAATGTCGGAGACAATAATTCCGCCGAAAATCTCGCCCAAATGGGAATGATGCTGGGAGACCAGCTCAACAGCGGGGCCAACGGGAATTACCTCGTCAATCAACTGGCCGGCCTGGCGATTCAATCCATGATGCTGGACCAACTGAATTCCAACACCGGTTACGATTTTCTGGACGGAGCGACACCGGCCCAGAGGTTGCGAGACATCAAACTACAGGAGTTCGAGTTGAACCAGCTGGTCAAACATTTTGAGGCCATCAAACCCGATTTAACCGACGCGGAAAAAGTCAGTTGCTACGAACGGACGAGGATTTACGGCGAAGTCCCGGCCCTGCAATGGGCCTTGCAACAGCGCGGCAATCTGCCAGGTGGCCAACAATGAAAATTATTCCAGCCGCCGCCGAAATTCCGCGCACGCTTTGGCCACGTCCCGGGCGTTGAGAATGGCCGAAACGACGCAAACGCGCCGCGCGCCGGCCGCCAGCACATCGCCGAGATTTTCCAGAGTAATGCCGCCGATGGCGAACCATGGAATGGCCACATTCACCACCGCCCAGCGGACATATTCCAACGTCACGGGTTTTGCCGTCGGTTTCGTGCCCGTCGCATAAACCGGTCCGATGGCGAGGTAATCGGCACCGGCGGCCAACGCGCGTTTCGCCTGTCCCGGCGCATGCGTCGAAAGGCCTATTCTGACTTCTGGCTTCTGACTTCTGATTTCCGAACAGCGTGTGTAACCCGCGTCGAAAAAATCTTCCTGGCCCAAATGGCAAAGTTCGGCGCCGATATCACGGGCGATTTCCAAATGATCGTTGATAACCAGGCCAACGTTGGCGTGGTTCGTTATGGGCAAAACCGCTTCGGCCATGCGGCGGATTTCGTCGGGCGAAGATTTTTTGGCGCGGAGCTGGATCAAATCCGCGCCGCCGTCGCAAAGTTGTTGCGCCACCACCTCGGGGGTGCGGCCCTGCAAACAGGCCGTGTCCACGAACGCATAAAGCCGGCAATCAGCGAGCGGTTTCACAGGGACAATTTAATTTATTTAACAGGAGAACACAGAGGAAACGGAGTCTAAATTAAATTTCTCACCAAAAACCATTCCGGCTTGCCGAAGTATTTCTCGGTTGCCTC
>DATJYM010000090.1:0-4577 GCA_035499615.1 Candidatus Acidiferrales bacterium
CTGATTGGTGCGGGCTGAGGGATGCGGATTTCGGCGGTTCGCGCGAGCTTTCGCTCTTAGTCAGTGAATAAACCCTCCAGCTTTGCTGGAGAGACTCCCGGAGTTTGACAGCTCCGGGAGTCATTAAGGAGTCTCCTGTTCGTGAACCGCTCAAAGTTTACGAAAGGGGAATCCAATGCAGACGTATGAAACACTGAAACACAGCACGTGGGAATGTAAAGGTCACATTGTGTTCCGCTTTGAGCGGTTCACGCTATCTCAAGCCTCCGGCTTTGCCGGAGGTTGATGACACATTTAACTGGTGTTCGGGACACGGCAGTGCAACGCTGCACCGTTCCCCTATGGACCAACCGGAGACAACTCGTCCCCAAACGGGCGCTGAAGGCTCCCCTTCCGGGAGTGAGCCACCGGACAAAACTTCCTCCGCCCTCCGGGCTTTACCGGTCGTCCCCAGCGTTCCCGACTATGACTTGCTCCGCCGCATCGGCGGCGGCGCCTATGGTGAAGTCTGGCTGGCTCGCAGCAGGGCCACCGGCGCCCTCCGCGCCGCCAAGATTGTCTGGCGCCACACCTTCGAGGATGAGCGGCCCTTCCGGCGCGAATTCGAGGGCCTTCAACACTTCGAGCAGATTTCCCGCGAACACCCCAGCCAACTGGCCCTGTTCCACATCGGCCGTAACGACGCCGAAGGCTACTTCTACTATGTCATGGAACTGGCGGACAATCTCAGGACGGCAACGGAATACAGCCCGCACACGTTGCGGGCTGATTTGGAACAAGGCCGTTTGGTGGCGGGGCGGGTGTGGGAGATTGGCGTGGCGCTGGCGGAGGCGCTTTCGCATTTGCATGGCAAGGGACTGGTGCATCGGGATGTCAAACCGTCTAACGTCATCTTCGTGAATGGGAGGCCAAAGTTGGCGGACATCGGGCTGGTGACGGATGCGAGCGACAGTCGTTCGATAGTGGGGACGGAGGGTTATTTGTCGCCGCTGGGACTGGGCACGCCGCAGGCGGACATCTTTGCTTTAGGCAAAGTGCTTTATGAAGCGGCCACGGGATTGGATAGGCGTGAATTTCCAAAACTCCCGGAAAATTTACGCATCTGGCCTGACGCAAAGCAGGTGTTTGAGTTGAACGAGATCATTTTGAAGGCGTGCGCGCCAGATTTGAAGCAGCGTTATCGGAGTTGCGAGGAGATGCAGGCGGACCTGGGGTTATTGGAGCGGGGCAAATCAGTCAAACAAAAGCGGACACGACAGCGGCGTTGGACGATCGGCAAAAGAGCAGGTTTTGTCTTGGGGGTTCTGGCGGCCTTCGCCGTTTTGATTTCCATTTTGCCTCACCGGTTCACGCGTCCCGAGCCTTCCAGCGACGGTCCGGACTCGACGAATCTGGAAGCCAACGCGCTTTGCGACAAGGGCATGTATATCCTTCGAGGCGATGAATTCCTGCAAATTGCTGAAGCCTACACCAATTTCCACCGGGCCATCGCGCTGGACCCTGATTTTGCCCGGCCCTACGTGGGCCTGCTGGAAATTCACGTGCGCGAATCTTCTCCTGGCTTACCCGCCTCAACGCCGGAGGTTATGCGCGACATCGCACGGCGCCTGGAACAATTGGCGCCGGACCTGGCGGCCACTTATGTCGCTCAAGCCGTCGTCAACTGGAGTGATTGGAAATACCCGGAGTCCGAGCGGTGCATGCTAAAAGCGATCAAAGCCAACCCCAATTACGAACTCGCCCATACGTTCTATGGCTGGCTGCTTCTGTGTTATGGGCGGCCCGAGGAAGCCTATAAGCAGACGCAGATCTCCCAAGCGCTTGCACCATCCAGAGCCGTCATTTACCGCTCCTTCGGAAACATCTACTACGTTGAACACGATTACACCAACGCCATCTATTGGTATCGAAAGACGCTCGAATGGGAACCACACCACCCGCCCTCGTTGTGGGGCATTGCCCGTTCGCTGGCAGCGATGGGTGATTACACCAACGCCTTGGATTATCGGGAGAAGGCCGACCTTTTCAGCGGAGCCGATGCGGCCTCAACGAAGCGACGTTACGAACTTGAGCGTCGCGCGCTGGCCGAAGGAGGCATACCCGGCTACTGGCAGCTGCAATGGAAATGGAATGGAGATCAAAACCACACAAATTATTACTGGAAGGGCGAGATTCAGATTCATCTGGGGAACACCAATGCCGCGCTGGATTGGCTCGAAAAATCCTATGCCACCCACGAGCGCGCCCACGACTTCGAAACCCCGCTGAATTTTCTCCTCCATGATCCTGATTGGGACGGTTTGCGCAAGGATCCGCGTTTCAAGCGCCTGCTCGACGAAGTTGGCTATACAAAGGTCATGCGACCACAAATGAACTGACCGCCTCGGTGGTCCGAAGTCGTGGCTTAATTCGTCGGCAGGTGCGCCACCAGCCAACTGTGGTCTGCCGCGTCTCCTGAAACATTTGGGTCCGCGGGGCGCGTCCAATTCACCGTATGCTTGGGACGGCTCCAGCGATGATGCTCCACATGGCCGTCGAGGAACGACATGTTCGCACCTTGATTATGCCGATCTGCTGGACAGTCCCACCAATCGATGGTGCCGATGACAAATATCCCGTCGTCAATCGTAAGCTCGTTGTCGTCGATAAAAGCAAAAACATCTGCCGGCCCCGGCTGCGTGAGGGTCGAGTCCCGGGTCTTATACACATAACCGCCAGTTTCTGAAGGGTCCGGCTCAATCCAAATGCCGCCAAAGTTGAAATTGGATCCCAACCAGCCTTCGACGCTGTAGCTGCGCAGGTGCGGCGAAGTGGTTCCCTTGACTGTCGCCTGATCTGTCGGGCAGTGATAGACAGGAAGGGAATTGACTTGGGGATACAAACTGCCCGTCGTGATATTGGTCGGGTCCATATCATATTGCGCATTGCCCCAAACCCATGAGTTGGAAATGCTTTCGGGCAGGCCGGACAACACCCGGGAGGTGTTCAGGGGAAAACAGCCGTTGTTGTCGCCTTCATACAGTTTCCAGCCGAGTTGCAGTTGCTTCAGATTGTTGAGGCAAAAAGCGGACTGGGATTTGGCCTTGGCTTTGGCCAGGGCCGGCAAAAGGATCGCAGCCAAAATGGCAATGACGGCGATGACCACGAGCAATTCGATGAGCGTAAAAGCCACCCGCCATTCCCCATAAAAAAATGGCGCGCGGCAGGCAGAGTTTTTATCGCTCGACTGCATTGCGGGGAAAAGGTTCATGGTAACCATGGCAGTTATTTTGCAGGCATCAAGTATCAATGCGATACCGCGGAAGAATCCGTAGTGCACGCATAGCATTCGTTGGGTTGAAGAGTTTCTGTGTTAAACGACGCCACCGCGCAATCCTTACAAAGAATTTGCCGGGAACTTTTGTTTGACTTGGCGAACCGGGAGCGTTCTGTTTTCGCGAACGCTCCCGGTGTGACGTGACAAGGCAATGATTGCGGCGCTGCAATTTTCAAAGCGGCGCCGGGCTGGTGTTGTTCATGGAGGTGAACAACCATCGGCCCTTGATCTTTTCGCAGGTTGCATTCACCTGGACGACGCCTTTGACCACCATGGGCGACACACTCAGATCAACGGCCACGCACTGAGTGCTGATATCTGCCGTATCGCCGTGCACCGTGATTACCGTTTTGTACTCCGGCGCCAGGGACACCCAGTTGTTCAGGAAGTATCCGCTGCTTTGGAAGAAAGCCTGCACGGCGGGCTTGCCGACATTCGCGGCGCCATTGAAGGTGATCGAGCTGTTGTTTGCCCACAGGCTCATCATCGCTGTAATGTTTCCATGGTAGGAGAGCGCTCCGTGGAAATCCGCGGCCAACTGGTCCAGTTCGGCCACTTGCGCGTTTTCAAGCACGTCGACGATATCCTGCAAAACTTTGTTGTCCTGTTTCGAAGGTGGACCACCGGCATGCGCGGGCGCGACGGAGCACAGGGTCGCCAGCACGCCGGCAGCGGCTGCTATTGCCAGGCGGGTCTTGAATCCGGTCTTCATGAGTTTAGGAAGGTTTGTTTCGATGGACGTTTTCATAGCTTTATTTTTTTAATTATTGGATGTGATTTCCGGGACGCAGATTTCTTGGTCTGAGACACCCGGTATTGCTTAAACGCCGCGTCACGATTTTCCTTACAGGAAAACTTGTAAGATTTTTCCCGCCACGGCGTTTAAGTGGTAGGATGACCGCCATGATGCCCGATGAACCGAGTTCCATCCGGACGAGACCCAGCCTTCTGGGCCGGCTTAAAGCCGGCGATGATTCCCAAAGCTGGGACGAGTTTTACCGGATTTACGGCAAGCTGGTGCGCGACTTTGCGCTGCAGGCGGGACTTTCAGCCACGGAAGCGGACGAGGTGGTGCAGGAAACGGTGATTGCGACGTCACGTCATCTGCCCGGATACCAGTATGATCCAAAGAAATGCCGGTTTAAGACGTGGCTCTTGAATCAGACTTCATGGCGAATCAAGGACCAGCTCAAAAAACGAAGAAGGGAATCGTCATTCATTCAGGATTCGGCCGCGCCGCGAGCTGAGGACGAGACATCGA
>DATJYM010000091.1:0-12290 GCA_035499615.1 Candidatus Acidiferrales bacterium
TGATTTCACCGAGGCAGACCATTACGTCGAATTCGGCGAGTCCAACCACATGACCACCGTTGGCCATACACTGGTGTGGCACAACCAGACGCCGCGCTGGGTGTTTCAGGACGCCAACGGCCGGCCGTTGAGCGGAACCAATGCCGCCGATCGCGAGTTGTTGTTGCAACGAATGCACGACCACATCCAGACGGTGGTCGGCCGTTACAAAGGCCGGATCCAGATTTGGGACGTGGTCAATGAGGCACTGCAAGACAACGGGCAATTACGCAAATCGCCGTGGGAAAAAATCATCGGCGACGATTACATTGAAAAAGCATTCCAATACGCGCACGAAGCCGACCCGGCCGCCATTTTACGATACAACGATTATTCCCTGGAGAACGAGGCCAAACGAAACGGCGCGATTGCTTTGATTAAAAAACTCCAGGCCGAAGGCATTCCCGTCACCGCCATTGGTTTGCAGGACCATGCCAAAATGGATTGGCCGACGGTGGAACAGGAAGACGCGACCATCTCCGCCTTCGCCGCGCTGGGGTTGAAAGTGATGATCACCGAACTGGATGTGAATGTATTGGGTGGCGCGCGGACGGCGGAAATCACAGAGATGGCCAATCAAGGTGGGACGAATGTTTACAACAACGGCCTGCCGCCCGATGTCCAGCAGGCGTTGGCCAAACGTTACGCCGATCTTTTTGGCGTGTTTGCCAAACATCACGGCGCGGTTTCCCTCGTCACTTTCTGGGGGGTGACGGATGGGGATTCCTGGCTCAATCGACCGGGCCGGATGAATCATCCGCTGTTGTTCGATCGCGCCGGCCGGCCCAAACCGGCGTTCCAAGCGGTCGTTCAGGTCGGCCTGAGGCAATCGGCGGCAAAATAAATTTACAGCGCCTTCCGACGTATGTGTAATCATGCCGCCATGCACCGGACTATTATTTGTGCGCTGTGGGTTCTGATCGGCTGGGTCTCAACCGCCCCCGCCGTAAGCGGTGAGGAGGCCTGCGTCGCCTGCAACCGGAGCGTCTGGGTCGGGGGAGAGTTTGTTCATGGCTGGGTCCATGGCATCGTGACGATCGACGGCGCGCCGCCCGGCATGGCGGAGGCCTTCCGTGAGTCCATCTCCGGCCCGCACTTTACGGTCACGGTTTCCAACCTGCCGCCGGGCAGCTATATCGTCCAGCTGGGCATGGTGGAAACCGTTTATACCAATGCCGGCCAGCGCGTGTATGACATCACTTGCGGCCAACAAACCCTGGCCAGTAACCTGGACCTCCTGGTCGCTGCCGGCGGCCCGGCCAGGGCTTATTTCGTTACCGGCCGGGTGGACCAAACCAGCGACACGATCGGGTCGCTCACCTTCGATTTTATCGGCCAAACCAATGGTGCCGAGTTGAACACGTTTGAACTGAAAGACGCCGCCGGCACATCCCTGGTCTCCATGCGTTCGGCCGATTTGCTGGAAGTCAACGGCATCAGCGCATTGCTGCCGCCCCACGTGGAGGGGCCGTTGTATTGGAAGGATGCCTCCTTGCCCTTGAGCACACGGGTGAACGATCTCATCCGCCGCATGTCGCTGGCGGAAAAAGTGCAGCAATTGCGCCATGGCGCGCCGGCCATTCCGCGTCTGGGCGTTCCCGCCTACAATTACTGGAACGAATGCCTGCACGGCGTTGCCCGCGCCGGGGTGGCCACGGTTTTCCCTCAAGCCATCGGCATGGCCGCTACCTGGGACACGCCGTTGATTCATCAGGAGGCAAACGTCATTGCCGTCGAAGCGCGGGCCAAGCACAATGAATACGTCCTGACCCACGGCGGCAATTGCGCGCAGTACTTCGGGCTCACGTTCTGGACGCCCAACATCAACATCTTCCGCGACCCGCGCTGGGGCCGGGGCCAGGAAACTTACGGCGAGGATCCGTTTCTAACGGCGCGTCTGGGCGTCGCGTTTATCCGCGGATTGCAGGGGGACGACCCCAAATATCTGGAAGCGGTGGCATGCGCCAAACATTACGCGGTCCACAGCGGTCCGGAACCGGAGCGCCATCGCTTTAACGTCGATCCGCCGGACCGTGATCTGCACGAAACCTATCTGCCGCAATTCGAGGCCGCCGTGCGCGAGGGCCACGTCGGCGGGGTTATGGGCGCTTATAACAGCGTGGATGGCGAGCCGGCCTGCGCCAACCCGCATTTGCTGACGGATTTGTTGCGCAAACAATGGGGGTTTGATGGCTATGTGACGTCGGATTGCGGCGCCATTTATGACATCTGGGCCAATCATAAGTTCGTCGAGACCCCGGCCGAGGCCGCCGCCGTCGCCGTGAAAGCCGGAGACGATCTTTGTTGCGGCACCGATTACAACGCCCTGGTGCTCGCGGTCGAGAAAGGGTTGATTTCCGAGCAGGAAATTGACGGGGCGCTCCGGTACCTGCTGAATATCCGGTTCCGCCTCGGCCTCTTCGATCCTCCCGCCAGTGTGCCTTATTCGCAAATTCTCTTTACCGAAAACAACAGTCCCGGGCACCAGGCGCTCGCGCTACAGGTCGCCCGCGAGTCGATGGTGCTTCTGAAGAACGACGGTCTGTTACCGCTTGACCGCGCCAAAATTAAACGCATCGCTGTCATCGGCCCGAACGCGGATTCCATCCCGATGCTGCTCGGCAATTATAACGGCACGCCGTCAAGTCCAGTGACCATCCTGAACGGCATCCGGAACGTGGCGGGCGGGGGGATAAACGTCGTTTACGAGCCCGGTTGCCCTCTGGCGTTGCTCAAGGACGATGCGAACCTACCTGATGCCGCCATGACGGCCGACGCAGTGAACGCCGCAAAGTCGGCGGACGTGGTCATTTATGTCGGCGGCATCAGCGCCCAGCTGGAAGGCGAGGAAATGACGCGGGCTAATGGCTTCGTGGGTTTCAGCGGTGGCGACCGGACGCAGATCGAATTGCCGTCCGTGCAAACCGATTTGCTCAAGGCGCTTTACAGGACCGGCAAGCCCGTCGTGTTTGTGGACTGCAGCGGCAGTGCCATGGCCATGCCGTGGGAGGCGAAAAAACTCCAGGCCATTTTGCAGGCGTGGTATCCTGGCCAAGCTGGCGGGCAGGCGGTGGGTGAGGTGCTTTTCGGCGACGTGAATCCCGCCGGACGGTTGCCGGTCACCTTTTACCGTAGCACAAGTGACCTGCCGGCGTTTGATGATTATTCCATGGCCAACCGCACCTACCGGTATTTCAACGGTCAACCGCTTTTTGCCTTCGGTCATGGCCTGAGTTACACGCGATTCCAATATAGCGCCGCCCGACTCAACTCCTACAAAGTCGCAGCGAGTGACACTCTGAAGCTCGCCTTCAACTTGAAAAATACCGGCGGGCGCGAAGGCGACGAGGTGGTGCAGGTTTATTTCCGACACAAACATTCAGCGGTGTCCCAACCGAAACTTGCGCTTTGCGGTTTCGTCCGAATTCACCTGCCTGAGGACGGGATTGCCCGGGTGGCATTGGACATTCCCGCCGACCGATTCCGATATTGGGATACCGCGCATCAACAATACACGGTCGAACGTGGCGATTACGAACTGTTAATCGGCGCGGCCTCGGATGACATCCGGTTACGATTGCCCTTTAAAATCTCTCCGTCGGCAACGGCTGCGAATCCGTGACTGATACCGACTCGTGTCGAACAGGTGGTATGAGCTGCTTGCCGCATTCTATTTACCCCAACCAGAGTTTCAATGTGGTGGCCGGAGGGCTTTCCGGACTTCGGTGGCACTGGCCACGTCCGCTAGCGCTTCGCCGCGGCAAGGCAGCGAACTCCTTGAACGGGTCCGCCTGTCCGTGCATCCTGTAGTCATTTTTCAAAAACCGACGAGGTGATAGGGCGCAACCGTGTCGTCGCCGGGATGATATTTCGGATTGGCTTTGAGCGACCAGGTGAAGGCGACGGTGTAATCCTTCGGGCCGTTGCTGTTGTTCTCAATCCGGAAAGTCAGCGCGCCCGTCCAGCTTCGAAAATCACGATAGAGGCTGTAAAACTGGTCCTGCAACGTGCCACTGGAGGCATCGAAATTCTGCGTAGCGCGCAGACCCCAGTTGTCATTCACACGGTAAAAAAAGGTGCTGGTGATGAAATTTTCGCCGGTGCCCAGAAATGAGCTGTTCAGGTAGAAGTAGCCGATGCCCCAGCTCCAGCGGTCATTCGGCGTAAACGCGATTTGATCAAAAGTCATGTTCAAAACGCCGTCGTTGATGTCGTAACGCAATTGGGATTCGAAGGTAATCCACGTGCGCGGTTTGAATAACAGGTCGGAATAAATGTCGCTGAAGGTTTTTTGTGGCTGCAGGAAAATGGAATTCGTCTGCGAGTTGGGTTCGAGATTCCAGTCGAGCGTCAGATTCCAGTCGAACAAGGTGTCAATCTGGCCGTTACGCATGGTTTGAAGCGTGTTGCGCAGCCCGAAACGGATGAGGTTCTGGCCTTCGATGGCATCGATGTCGTTGTAGTCGGGAAACTGGACGGGCAGGAGGAGGAGGCTGGGCGTCAGGGAATCGAATTGCGGCAGCTGCGTCGATGGCGTGCTCGGATCCTTCACATAAACATAATTTGCCGACGGAACGATGATGTGGCGCAGGCCGTCAATCTCCAGGGCCGAATTGCTCACCCCCGACCAAAGCCGCGAGAGTTTGAAGGAAGCTTCGATCCCGGTATCAAAAATCGTGCGGGTGGTTTCGGCGTTTGTCCCGGCGGGGCCGCTCCCGTCGCTGTAATAGGTAAACCGCCCGCCGGCGTAGGGCGTGACATTCAGCCAATTGAAAAAAGTCCAGGGCAGCAATAATTTCTGGTAGGTGTCGGCGCGGGCGGCGGCATAACTGGGAGGGATCACCGGCGTGTTCGTGTTGGCAAAATATTTGTCATAATAACCGGCGGAGCTGACGCTCTGGTAATAAACCGGCGTGGCCAGAATGGGCTGGCGATAGCTGGTCAGCTGCACCTCCGGCAGGCGTTCGACCTGGTCAAAGAAGTCGTTGATGCGGGGCGTGGTCAAGGCGGCGAGGCTCCAGTTGTTCCAGTATTTGTTGAGCTCCACGAACGTGTTCGGCTGCGGGTTGGCCGAATAATTACCTTCGGAAAAATCGTGCTCGACCAGCGGGTCGCTCTGGTAATTGACCATCGCCTTGGCGTTGAAATTGGTGAACGGCGTGGCCTTATAGCCGAAGTAGAATTGCTGCCGATTTTCCGAAATGGGCCCATTTACCGGGAGGTCATTGGTGCTCGTGTCCGGGTTCCGGTCGTGAACGTAGTAATACATCAGATTGGCCTCGCCCCAGCGGCCCAGATGCGGGTTCACATCCAGTCCGGTCCCGGGCCCCCGTTGTCCGTAGTAATCCATTCGCAGCGTGCCGTCGGCCGTATTGTTGAGAAACCAGTTGTAGGTTCCCAATATATACGGCCCGTAAGCGGTGCGGTAGCCGGGGGTAACGTTGAAACTGTTGACGCGCTCCCCCAGGTTGCGCCGGTAATACGGAAAATAAAATGTCGGCACACCGTCCATGTACAGAACCGCATTCCACATCTCCACGTATTGGCCGGGAACGATCTTGATGCGACTGGCACGAACGTAGACGGCCGGGTCGCTCACGTCATCGGTCGTAACAAATGCATGGCGGGCCATGGCCTCGTTCGTGGCGCCCTTGGTCGAATCGATGATTCCCGTCAACTCACTGCCGGCAACGAACGCCGGCGGCTTGCCGGTGCGGTATTCCTCGCTTTCCATCCGGTGTGTGTTGAAATTGTAGGTGATGTGATCCCCTACCCAGGTCATACCTCCCGACCCGATGCGCACGTGACCATCCGCCACCACTTCGCCCGTCGCCCAGTTTACCGTCGCACTGTCCGCCATGAGCGTGGCATTGTTGTATTGGATGAAGACGTTCGTGCCGATCGCGTTGCTCGTTGCGAAGTGGTAGATGAAACTTCCTTCCGGCGAGCCGGGGATGATCTGGTTCAGTCCTTCCATGAGCCAGTTCCCTTCCGGCTGTGCCCAAGAGGTGAGAGGAAAAAGCACGGCCAACAGAACGAGCAGGAAGGGGGCGGGCCTTCGCCGCGCCGGGATGCCAATCGCCGCTGATTCCCGCGCATCGGGGTTGTTTTTGATTCGCGTGCGCGCAGCACTGGCTACGGCCACGCAGGCGGGCGCTCTGGTCATTCGACGCGGCCAATTAAACAGAACCCTTCCCGACTGCCAAGCGGATTTGCCCTGATTACAATCTTAAATCCTCGGCGGGACTTAATCGGCGGCCGGGGCAATCGCCCGGTCATGGCTGGTTGGGGTGGTCGGAAACAACTTTCAGGTTCGGGTCACGAAAGGGAGAACCAGCTTGATATGATTCGAGTTGCACTTGAAGCGCAGCGGCCAGCGCGGCGGTGGCGGCGTTGTTTTGAATCGCGGCCAATTGCCGGGCCTGCCGGGCAGTCGCAACCGCTTCGGGAAAGTGTCCCGCCTCGGCGTTCGCAGCGGCTAGTGTTCCCAAAATCACCGGATTCGTTCCTCTGGAAAGGACGTTCGCCTGCTGCGCCAATTCAACTGCTTTGGTTCCATTGCGGATGGACGGGTCCGGACTGGTCGCCAACAACCAGGCCAGGCTGCTGCACGCATCGGCATTGTCGGGCTGCAATTTAAGTGTCGCCTGCAAATGATCAAGGGCCTCGTTTACTGCCCCCGTTTTTAGAAAAATCGCACCCAGCATATAGTGGGCTTCCGCATTATCGGGGCGGACTTTCAGCAGAGTTTGAAACAGGACGATGGCCACATCCACCTGCCCCCGATGCAGAGCCGCGTTGCCAAAACCGACGAGATCCCGGGCATAGTCAGGCTGGAGTTCCACAGCCTTTTGGAATTGGGCCGCTGCTTCGCCCACCTGCCCGGAATAGAGAAGTGCCACGCCGAAGTTGTAGTGGTTTAGCGCGTCGGCTGGCCGTAAGGCGAGCGCTTTTTGGAAATGGTCAAACGCCTCGTTCACCCGCCCTGCCTGAAACAAAGCGACCGCGAGGTCAGTTTGGGCTAAAATATTATCGGGTTGTATTTTCAAAGCCATCCTGAAGTGGGCAATTGCCTCGTCCGCCTCCCGCTTTTGAAGCAAGACTTCGCCAAGATTGTCGTGGGCAGCCGCATTGTTGGCCGTACAGGCAAGTGTGTGATTCCACAACGATTCGCTGTCACGCCAATAAAAGAGCTGGGCTCGCGTGCCGACACTCAAACCGGCAATGACCACGACGGCAACGCTTCCGGACAACCAGCGGGAATAATGCCAGCGGGCACAGATTTCTCCGGCGAGCCACGTCAAAGCCAGGTATAACCCGATTTTAGGCAGATATGTGTATCGATCCGCATGTGCCTGCAATCCGACTTGCACCAATCCTATCACTGGCACCAACATCCCCAAATACCAGAGCCAACCCACCAGCAGATAAGGACGTTTCGAGGCATAGACGAGGACACCGGCGCTGACGGCCGCCAGCAGCACCAAGGACAACGCCACCTGCCATAGCGCCAGGCCCGCGGGTGGAAAGGGATAAAAAAAAGCCAGCCCGGCGGGATAAAACAACTGCCGGATATAGACTATGCAAGATACCAACGCATTTTCGACACGCGCCGGAAACGCCGGTACGGTGTCTGTCACCACGGCGCTATTCTGTGCCAGCACTGCTGCCACACAGGCGCCAAAGGAAAGTGCCAGCAGGGGTAACTTTTCCATCACGATTCGTTTGGGGACCGAGAAACCCTTCCAGGAGCCTGCTGGATTTGAGAACCGGTTTAACGGCCAGTAATCCAGCAGCAGCAACACAAAAGGAACCGTGACCAACATAGGCTTGGCCATCAAACCCAGCGCCAATGCCAGCACCACCCACATATACCGGACGTACGAAAAAGGCCGGCGCACAAAACGAATGTAAGCCCATAGGGTCAACATAAAGAAGACACCGCTGAGCATGTCTTTGCGCTCCGATATCCACGCCACTGATTCCACCCTGAGCGGGTGAATCGAAAATATCGCCGCCACGAAGGCGCTCCGCCACGGCATCCGGGTCATTTCTTGCAGCACCAGAAACAACAGGATCACGGCGACGGCGTGCAACAAAACATTGGTCAGATGATACCCGCCAGGATTCAAACCGTGGAACTGGTCGTCCGCCATGAATGATATCATCGTCAGCGGATGCCAATTGCCCACTACGATATGAGTGAACGCCCAGGCAACCCCCTTCAACGTGAGTCCCTGTTGAACGGCCGCATTTTCATAAACGTACACATTGTCGTCGAGGTTGACGAAGCCGTAGTGGATTGTCGGGCTGAAAACGGCCAGGGTAAAGGCTGCCAGAAGAACGCATATCCCCCCATTCAACCGATGTCGGTTTGAATCCGCGGGGTGTTCCGTCATAGCCGTACTGGAATCTTTTTCCCGGCCAGAAATTTCTTCACGTCGCCTACGGTGTAGGTGCCGAAGTGGAAAATGCTCGCTGCCAACACGGCGTCGGCCTTGCCTTCGAGCAGCACCTCGGCCATGTGTTCGAGCGTGCCGGCGCCGCCGCTGGCCACCACCGGCACGCCCACGGATTCGCTGATGCGCCGCGTGATGACCAGATCAAACCCGGCTTTCGTGCCGTCGGCGTCAATGGAGTTTAAAACAATTTCGCCCGCGCCGAGTGACACGGCACGCCTGGCCCATTCAATGGCGTCCCGGCCGGTGTCCTGGCGCCCGCCATGCGAAAAGACCCCCCATTTGTCCGGACCCACTTTCTTGGCGTCAATGGAGACGACAATGCATTGACTGCCGAATTTTTCCGCGCCTTCGCGGATGAGTTCGGGCCGGGCGAGCGCGCTGGAGTTGATACTGATCTTGTCGGCGCCGGCCCGGAGCATGGTGAACATGTCATCCACGGACTTGAGGCCACCGCCGACGGTTAGGGGCATGAAACACTGGTCGGCGGCGCGCTCAATCACGTCCACCATCGTCTTTCGGCCATGCGCGGTGGCGGTGATGTCGAAAAACACCATTTCATCGGCGCCCTGCTCGTTGTAGCGGAGCGCGAGTGCCACCGGGTCGCCGACATTGCGGAGTTGGCCCGCTTCGGCCTTGCCGAACCGGACGCCGCGCGTGACCTGGCCGGCGTGGACGTCCAGACAGGGAATGACTCGTTTGGCAATCACACAATAATTAAAGGCGGAGTTGCGCCGGAGGGCAAATGGTATTAGAGATATTTTACTTGAAAGAGTGTCGAACGGCTGAAAATCTGAGTTAGTCAAAGAACAATGAATTTCAGGATGAAATCGATGGGCCTATTATATGCGAGCGCGGCCGGATTGCTGGCTCTGGCAGCAGCCAGCGGTTGCCGGACCGATTATGGGAAGGGCAGTCCGAGTCAACCCGGCCCGGTCGTGGGCAAGTCCGTCGGTGCCGGTGCGGGTGTGGTGGCGGGCAACGCGGTGGGTTTTGGCGCCGGCGTGGTGTCCGGCACGGCCGCCGGGTACGGCAAAGCCATGGACCCGAGCTATCATATGGTGCGTTATTGGCGCACCGAAACGACGTCGGACGGAAGGACCATTCAGGTTCCCTACGATGTGATGGTCGATCAATACGGTCGTCCGATGATGATGCCCGCGCCGACCGGCAATTCCAAACCGCCGGCATCGATGGTGACGAACACGCCCGTCAATTGAATTCCGACTCAGGACGTGTTATGCGACTGTGTTTCGCCTGGTCTTCGACGGCCGTCACATCCGCGACGGAAACAATGCCCGTGGTCGAGGCAGATGCCAACGAGGCGCGGTAAAAACCAGCCGGAAGGTAAACGCTAATATGGCTGGGATGCGACCGTTCCAAAAATTAATTCTGCTCGCGATACCCGTCATCGGCGTGTCGCTGCTGACAACGGGTTGTGAGACTTACCGGCAAAAGAACAAAGTCATCGTTTATTGGCGCGCCGGCGACCTCGCCCGGGCCCAGGCCGAGGCCGTAAAACGGGCAGACAAAAGCGCCGGCGGCAAGGACGCCATCATCTGGCGGCTGGAAGAGGGCACCACGTTGCGTGCGGTGGGCAAATACCAAGAAAGCAATAAGGCGTTCGACCAGGCGCAGACGAAAATGGAGGATTACGCACAGATGGCCAAAGTGCGGCTGGGACAGGAGGCGGCGGCGCTGCTTTCCAACCAGGCCAATCTGGCCTACGAAGGCCGTTCCTATGACGGCATCATGTTGAACACCTACGAGGCACTGAATTATCTCGCGCTCGGCGAGCCCGAGAAGGCCCGCCCCGAACTCATTCATGCCTATCAACGCCAGCAGGAAGCCGTTGAGGATAATCGCCGGCGCATTGAAAAAACACAGGCGGAAGCCGCGAAGAACAAGGACAGTGCGTTAATTGACCAGGCGGAACAGGACCCGACCTTTCAGGCCGCGATTCAGAATTCGATGAAGGGCATCAACGACATCCACGTCTATGCCGATTACGTCAATCCCTTCACCGTTTATCTGGATGGACTGTTTTTCATGGCCGACTCGACCGGCGCCTCGGATTTGGAGCGCGCCCACAAATCATTTCAGCGGGTGGCAGGATTGGACGGTTCCAACGAATATGTGCAGCGGAACCTCACCATGGTGAATGATCTAATGAACGGGAAGCCGTTGCCGCCGACCACTTACGTGATTTTTGAAACCGGCTGCGCGCCCATCCGCGACCAGATCCGCATCGATATCCCGATCCTCTTTGCCAATGTTTCCTACGTGGGCGCCGCGTTTCCCATCCTCGTACCGCAAGATAATTTTCTGCCCTGGTTGACGGTCACCGCCAACGGGACGAATTACCAGACCCGGACCGTGGCCAGCATGGACAGTATCGTGGCGCGTGATTTCAAGAATGAATTGCCGGTGGTCATTACTAAAACCGTCGCCGCCACCATCACCAAGGCCACGGCGGCTTATTTTGCGAACCATGCGGTGAACAACCAGAACGATTTGGCGGGATTATTCATGCAACTCGCGACCGCCGCCTATCAGATGGCGGTCAACATCGCCGACACGCGGACGTGGACGACCCTGCCGAAGGACTTTCAGGTTTGTTGCTTTCCCACGCCGCCGGACGGCAAAATCGAGTTGCGGACGCCCACGGGCACGAGGGTGGTGGTGGCGCTGGCCTGCGGGAATGAAGCCAAAAATGATTTGACCCCGGCCAACGGCTTGCAAACATCTATGAACACTGGCAGTGTCCTGAGTGTCGTTTATGTCAAGTCCATCGCGGCAGGAACGCCGTTGCTGGTAAGCCAGTTCAGACTACAATGAAAACGAAGCTCGCCGCACTTTTTGCCGCTGCGCTTGCGGTGGCCGGTTGTCATACCAACTCGGTCAATTCGGTCGAAAATGCCCAAAAATCGGGGCAACGCTACATGATTCCCGACCAACGCGTCATTAGCGACATCAGTTTAAGCCACAAAGTTTCGGTCGTTGGCGTCAATACGGCCATGACCGCTGGCAATGTGCTCAAAGTGCAGGTGGAACTGCTCAACCAGAGCCGGAAGCTGCAGCGTTTTGCCTACACTTTTGAATGGTTCGACGCCAACGGCATGCAAATTAACAACGTGACCTCCGCCACCATTGCCGACCAGATTGAAGGCCGCGAAAGCAAGTTCATCTCGGCAGTCGCCCCCAACCCCGCCTGCACGGATTTCCGGCTGAAATTGATCAAAGTGAACTGATGATCCTGTCCAACCAGACACCAACATGAACACAAAATCTCTACTGTCGCTGGCCGCCGGCCTCACGCTCATCACCGGTTGCGGCACCAACGCTCACTACATTCAAACCGGCGGAACTCAAAGCGTCGTGTCCGTGGACCAGATTAATATTCAAGACTTCATTTCGGCCGCCAATGCCGCCACCAGCGACTTGCTCGCGTCGGGCGCCCTGGATCGGGTGTCGAATCCGCCGGCGGTGCTCGCCATGAGCCGCATCGTCAACAACACCAGCCAGCAAATTGACACGGATCTGCTGACCAAGAAAATCCGCGTCGCACTCCTGCAAAGCGGCAAGGCCGTCACCACCACGACCTTTGGCCTGGGCGGACCGGAAGACCCGCTCGCCCATAACATCCAGCAGCAGGAAGGCAAGCCCACGCGGCTGCCGGACTTCACACTTTCGGGTAAAATCATTGAAACTTTCGCCAAAGCCGGCAACACCAAGCAGTCCACCTACAGCTTCCAGCTCTCGCTGACGGATCAGCGCGGGCTCGCCGTGTGG
>DATJYM010000092.1:0-11828 GCA_035499615.1 Candidatus Acidiferrales bacterium
CGCCACCTTCAGATAGTCATTCGCCAGTTGGATCGCATCGGAATTGGGCGCGATGGATATCATCATTTGCGTGAGCGCCTGGCCGGCGTCAACTTCCGTCTGATTTTGATGCCAGAAATAATACGAAGCCAGAACGGCAGCCAGGGTGACGGCCAAGATACCGAGGGCGACCTGTTTGAGATTAGCCTCAACCCACGACCACGATTTAAAAAAATAAGTTGTTGCAGTGTCTTGCGCTTGCATAATGAACGAGCAATCTTTCCCCTCGCCTGTCAAAACGCAAGCTTGAAATCAGGTCGTCAAGGCGTGGGCTTGACCGGGTGTCGCCAGGGACAGCGGTTTGTTCGAAGCCGAATGTGTAACTTCGATTTGACTTGACGGGGGCACATGACCTGCCGATAATGCACTCAAGCAGAGCAAATTAAGCGAAGATTTCGCCAAACCCGGTAGATCGTTTGTTGGAGAGCCTGCATTAAATTCAAATGGATGAAAAAAACCAATGCAGCGCCGACTGCGCCGGTTCCGGTGACCGGAGGATTCAAGCCGCTGCCTATCACGCCGTCCTGCCCACAGGAAAAACCATCTCAGCCGGCGTTCCTACCCGGTCAGGCCTTTTGACGCATCCCTGCGAATCCAGACTGTGGTCCGCCGGAGGACTGGAAAGAAACC
This sequence comes from Candidatus Acidiferrales bacterium, assembly GCA_035499615.1. Taxonomy (GTDB): domain Bacteria; phylum Verrucomicrobiota; class Verrucomicrobiia; order Limisphaerales; family UBA11358; genus UBA11358. The sequence goes on from DATJYM010000092.1 coordinate 670, forward strand.
GTTCTGCGCAAAGCCCAAACAGACCAAAACGGCCTGAAACGGGAACCACGCTCGGGACACGGGCGTGAACGTTTTACGGCAGTCGGAACCATTATGAAAATTCGTACATTTATCGTCGCCCTGGTGGCGGTCTTGGCCGGAATGCCATTCAACAGCATGGCTGACCCTCCTCTCGTCTATAACGTTGAAAACACGGGCACGAATTTCGCAGGCATAACGAATTTGCCGTCCATGAGCCAGCTCCCCTTTGTTCAACCCCTGCCCGACCCGTTCATGTGGCTCAGTTCTTTAACCAACCGCACTTTCAACAGTCGCTCCACCAACTTCGTCGATTGGGAACAGCACCGCAATGAAATCGCCGCGCTAATCCAAAATTATGAGATCGGACCCAAGCCGATGGTTGATCCATCACAAATTACCGCCAGCTACACGAATGGCACACTTACCGTCAATGTAACGGTCGGTGCGAACACGCTCACCTTGACTTGTCCGGTTGCTCTCCCGTCCGGAAGCGGCCCATTCCCGGTGTGTATCGGCATGGACAGTCCTTACGGTTCCCTTCCTTCCGGCATGTTTAGCGGGCGCAACATTGCCGGAATCGCCTACTCCGAGAGTCAGGTAACGACTTATGGCAACCCGCAGATCTCGAACCCTTATTATAAGTTGTATCCCAATCTTAATCCTTCCAATACGGGACAATACAGCGCGTGGGCTTGGGGTGTCAGCCGTATCATCGACGGTTTGTATAAGCTGAATGGCGTCCTGGGCACCGCCCAGATTGATTTAAACCATATCGCCGTTACGGGGTGTTCCTACGCGGGCAAGCTCGCGCTCTTTTCGGGGGCCTTTGATGAGCGTATCGCACTGACCGTGGCCCAGGAATCGGGTGGCGGTGGCGCCAATTCATGGCGTTACAATCATACCCAGCCTTCCGGCACCGTCGAAGATATAGATAATACCGATTATAACTGGTTTGAAGACTCGATGACGCAATTTTCGGGCAACAATGTTTCGTACCTGCCGGAAGATCATCATGAGTTGGATGCGATGGTGGCGCCGCGCGCGTTGTACGTGACCGGAAACACCGATTATACCTGGCTTGGCAATCCATCGTGTTATGTCTGCAGCCGGGCCGCACAGCAAATCTTTAGTACGCTTGGCATATCCGACCGGTTTGGCTTCAACGTTGATGGTGGACATTCACACTGCACATTTCCGCCCGACCAAACGAATGATCTGGCATACTTTCTGGACAAGTTCATGTTAGGCAAGACGAACCTGAGTTCAGTCATTGCGACCAGCAGCGTCAACGTCAACTACGCCGGCTGGATTCAATGGTGGGGAACCGGTGGTCCCTCTTTTCCGCAGTTTTTCGTGAACCTGCCCGCGGCGGCGACCGAAGGCGCTGGTACGCTCGCCGGCCAGGCAAGCATCGGCTTCAATCGCGTAGCCTTGACGAACCTGGTGCTGAATCTGACCTCAAGTGACACAACGGAAGTGACGGTGCCGGCGTCGGTTGTCATTCCGACCGGGCAAACCAACGTCGTATTCGATCTGACCATTCTTGATGATGGGGTGCCCAGCGGCGACCAGATGGTCACCATTACCGCGACCAATGCCGATTTCGCCGTCACAGCAAAAGCCAATATCACCATTCACGACGCCGAAACGGCAACCTTGTCCGTCGCCTTGCCGGCCAGCGCCTCGAAATCTGCGGGAACCGTGGCCAATGCCGGTTCCGTGAGCGTCGGAGTTCCCGTGGGCCCGAACGTCACCGTTTCGCTCACGTCCAGCGATCCCTCCAAGTTGACCGTCCCGGCCAACGTCGTTATTCCCAGCGGCCAGACGTCGGCGGTGTTCGACTTGAATGTAGTCGATGATAACATCATTGATGGACCGCAAAATGCCAGCGTTACCGCGCATGTCCCCAATTGGACTGACGGATCGGCCTCGATGACCATACTCGATTCCAATCCTTTGCCCGATCATTTCGTCTGGAGCGCTGTTCCGTCGCCACAATGGGCCGGTGGACCGTTTCATGTCACCATCACCGCGCAGGACGCTTCGAACAACGTCGTTGACTTCCGTCTGCCGATCACGTTGTCAGCTTTAATCCCCGGCAGCGCCACGGGAACCAACACGTTGTTGAATTCGCCGGCCACGGATCAATCCGCCACCGATCCTCCCGACTATCCCGACTATTCCCTGGGCTACTCGTTCACGGCGAACACAAATCTGTACGTCACGCACGTCCGAAGCTATTTCGGGGATAAGATTTCAATTTGGGGGAGCAGCGGACTGCTCCTCACGACCCAGGCTGTCGTCAGTGTTCCGGGGACGTGGGTGGACACTCCCCTGTCGGCGCCGGTTCTCATTCCGGCAGGCACCATCTGCCGGGTCGCGGCGCACGAATATGGCGTCGAATACTTTTGGGGCACGAGCCTCCCGAATACGTTCGCGAACGGAACCATCAACACGACTTACTGGGATTCCGGGGACGTCTTTCCGCAAACCGCGGATCCTTTTACGCAATGGTACTATGTCGACGTGCGCTACGGGACGGACCTGGCTCAGGCGTCCATCAATCCTGTTGCGGCGGCAACCTTTACCAACGGAGTCTGGTCCGGCAACCTTGCGGTGCTTCAGGCCGGCACCAATGTGTGCCTGGAGGCCGTCGCCGGTCCGGGAAGTTCCGGCGCCAGCGGAGCGTTCAATGTAATCGCCGCGCCGAAGCTGACGATTCGCGCGCTCGGCAACTCAGTTGTGCTTTCGTGGCCCACCAACACGGCCGGATTCAATCTGGAGCAGTCCTCCACAATGTCTAATTGGACCAATGATCCAGAGACCCCCGTCATCGCGGGTAGCAGCTACAACGTCACGAACACGCCCGGACCAGCTCCCCTGTATTACCGGTTGCACAAGCCGTAAGACCTTCTGAGGCCGCGGACCTGGATCTGGAGTAATACCATTTCCGCTTTGGAATTGCGCCATTAAGCCGGGTGAACGATCTCCTGCCACGCCGATGGCAGGGCGAGCAGCGTGTCCCGCCTGGTGGTGATCCCCGCAAGCCGGCTCGTCAGCAGCCTTGCCTCCTCCGTAAATTGCAATTTCAAACCGTATCCGGTTTTATCGGCACCCGCTGATTCCAATGAAATCGGTGACATTCGCTTCCACCGGTCGGCTGAGGGCCGGTCGTTGCGCTGAGCGGCACGGTGAAACTGCAGGCGGTTCCTTATTTGATTGGGTGACTCGACCAGGAGGGAATGGATGATTCAACGATGTAATTCTCGCAATTATTTTTCAATTAACATTGATTTAACTTGATTTGCCTTACTTATTACGATTAAGTGAGTTCGAATTATTGTCAGGGGATCCCTCTCGGGGTGGTCCCTGCAAATCCGGGCTTGGGCGCACGGGAAAACAAGAGAGAAACCACCATGCAAATCGAACGAACAAATCCAAACAAGATGGAACCCGGCATCGGACACGGGTGTGAACGTTCTACGGCAACCGGAATTATTATGAAGACTTGTTTTTTTACAGCCGCTCTGGCGGCGGTCATACTCGGAACCCCGTTCCGCAGCATGGCTGACCTTCCCCTCGTCTATTCGGCTGAGAACTCGAACACGAATTTTCCGGCGCCACCTTTGCCGGCGTTAGGCCAGCTCACGTTCATCCCACCCCTGCCCGACCCGTTTGCTTGGGCCAGCAACTCCCTGGGAAGCACCCGCAGCACCAACTTCAGTGATTGGGAACACCACCGCTTCGAGATTTCGGCTCAACTCCAAAATTATGAAATTGGAACCAAGCCGGTGGTTGATCCCTCACAGGTGACCGCCAGCTATACGAATGGCACACTCACAGTGAATGTGACGGTGGGTACAAACACGCTCACGCTGACTTGTGCTGTCTCCCTCCCTTCGGGGAGCGGGCCTTTCCCGGCCATTATCGGCATGAACAGTCCCAATGGCAGTGTCAACCCCGGCCTGCTGACCAGTGTGGCAAAAATCACCTACCTCCATAATCAGGTAACGACGTATGGCAGCCCGTCAGTTAATGACCCCTTTTTCAAGCTGTACCCTGCTCAAAACCCCGACAATACCGGACAATACGCTGCCTGGGCCTGGGGCGTCAGCCGCATCATCGATGGCCTGTACCTGGTTACGAATACTCTTCCCATAGATCTAAATCACATTGGCGTAACCGGGTGCTCCTATGCTGGAAAAATGGCGCTCTTTTCCGGGGCGCTGGACGAACGGGTCGCGCTGACGATCGCCCAGGAGTCGGGTGGCGGCGGCGCCAATTCGTGGCGTTACAATGAAGATATCGAGCCGGCCGGTACCGTGGAAGACATAGATAATACCGATTATAATTGGTTTAAGAATTCCATGGTCCAATTCGGCGGTGCCAATGTTTCGTACTTGCCGGAAGATCATCATGAGTTGGATGCCATGGTCGCACCGCGTGCGTTGTTCGTCACGGCAAACCCGGGTTATATCTGGCTGGGAAACCCGTCGTGCTACGTCTGCACCAAGGCAGCTGAGCTGATCTACAATACTTTCGGCATACCCGATCGGTTCGGCTATAACATTATCGGGGGACATGACCACTGCGCTACGACAACCGGCATCGATAATGACATGGGTGCCTTTATAAATAAGTTCCTGTTGGGTCAGACCAACGTGAATACGCTCATCCGGGACTACGACAGTTCGTACTCCACCATCAACTACGCTCGATGGTTTGCGTGGTGGGGAACGGGAAATCCAATTTTCCCGTCGATTTCCCTGAGCATCCCCGCCGCGGCCACGAAAGGCGACGGTACACTCGCCGGACAGGGCCATGTCAGCGTGAACCAAACCTCGACGACGGACCTGGTGGTGAATTTGACGTCGAGCGACACGTCAGCTGTGACTGTGCCGGCCTCGGTTATTATTCCCGCCGGGCAAAGCAACGCCGTGTTCGATTTGACGATTATCGATGACTCGTTACTGGATGGGGACCGGGTGATAACGAACACCGCCGCTGCCCTCGGTTACGACACGGGACAGGCCACCATCACGGTCCACGACAATAAGACGACCACCTTGGCCATCACCATCCCTGCGACCGCGACGAAAGGCGCCGGAACCCTGGTTAACGCCGGGTCCGTGACGATCGGAGCTCCCGCCGGGAAGGACATCAACATCCCTCTTACCTCCAGCGACCCCTCGAAGTTGAGTGTTCCGTCCGCCGTCATTCCCGCGGGCCAAACATCGGTTGTATTCAGCCTCACGGTTTTGGATAACACGCTGATCGACGGCGCACAGGTCGTCACCGTGACCGCGCCCATCGCGAATTGGACCGACGGCTCCGCCTCGATGACGATCTTTGATTACCATGCCCTGCCGGATCATTTTGGATGGAGCGCCGTGCCCTCGCCTCAATTCGCCGGCCAAGCATTCACTGTCACCAACAACGCCTTCGACACGAACAATTATCAGGTGAATTTCATGCTGCCGGTCACCTTCAACGCCTGGACGCCGGGTACCGCCCCGGCCACCAATACTGTCCTGGGTCCCCCGGTACAGCCGGATTCTTTGAACGACGGCAATGAGTATGTCCTGGGCTATTCATTCACTCCCAACACCAACCTGGTGGTGACGGGTTTCCGCTACTATTTCGGGGACCAGGTCTCGCTCTGGACAGACAGCGGGGCGCTCCTCGCATCCCGGAACGTTACGAGTGTTCCCGGCACCTGGATGGAGGCACCCTTGACAAATCAGGTTGTACTGCTGGCCGGCGTCACCTACCGGATCGGAGTCCACGAAAATGCCATGACCTACTACTTTGATGATACCCTGCAGACCTCTTTTCCCAATGGGACTGTTAATGCATACTGGTATTCGTATGGAAATACTTTTCCCAACTCTCCCGACGTCGTTACGTATTATGTGGATTGCCGCTATAGCACGGATGTCCGATCCGTCGCCGTCAGCCCCGCCGTGTCCGGAAACTTCAATTACGGCAGGTGGTCCGGTAATCTGGCCGTGCTCCAGCCGGCCGCCAATGTCACCCTGCAATCCAGCATCCCTGGACACTCGGGCCAAACCGCTCCCTTCGATGTGCTCAGCGCGCCGAAGCTGGCGATAACCGCTCTCAGCAATGCCGTTGTGCTTGCCTGGCCCGTGACCCCGGCGGGCTTCGTTCTGCAGCAGAGGGCTGATTTGTCTGCCGGGTCAACCTGGACAGCTGCAACGAACTCTCCGACAGTCGTGGGTAACTCTTACCTCATGACCAACCCGCCAACGGCAACCGCCACGTTTTACCGGTTGTATAAGCCGTAGGATTTTCTGCGGCGATGGGCATCAACATGGAATTGTTCGGCAGCAGCCACGGTATGCGTTCCATCACGCCACCCTTGATAACCGCGCTCGCAACCTTGGTGGTGGCGACGCAATGCCTCGGCAACGGCAACAACGGCAGCGATAGACTGGCACCCGATGGGGAGTCACTCAGTCAATCACCTGGCACCTCCAACACATTCTTGGGATTTGTCTCCGGCTCTTTGGGGTACAGTCTGGAGACCAACCTTTTCGCACGAACGAATGCCTCGCTCTCGAGCAACGCGGAGTTCCTGTTCAGCGTCATGGATTATTCCAGGACCAATTTTGTCCGCAATCCCGGCTTTTGGCTCGGGCGGCCACCGCAACTGGCGGCCACGGTCGTCGGCGCCTGGGGCACCAATGGCGGGCCCGGTCCAACGCTAAGCGGCTACATCGGCGGCGCGGCCATCAGCCCGGTCCACGTCATCAATTGCCGGCACGCGCCTTTCGTGGCTGGCAATGTGCTTCTGTTCATTGACTCGAAGGGCAACCCGGTCCTCCGAACCGTGCTTGGCAACGTTGGACTCTATGCAGATATTAACATCAGCCTGTTGAACCGCCCGCTGCCACCCACAATCCACCCCTTCGCGCTGCTCCCGCCCGACATGACGAACTATCTGCCGGCGGATGGTTATTCCTACGCCTACAACTTTGTCGCCCAAAATCAGTTCCAGAAAATATTTCCAGTGAAGATCGGTTGGTCCGGCGATACCAACGCTGATGCCTGGGTTTTCAGCTGCTTTGCGGACACTTCCCACTTTCCGACCAACTGGGGCTGGACGCCCATTTCCGGCGATAGCGGGCATCCCATCATGACCTTGGTAGGAACAAACCTTCTTCTCGTCGGCCACTGGACCAGCCCGCAAAGTGGCCCACTTTACAACGCTTACTACTCGAACATCGATTCGGCGATGCATCGGCTCAGCACCAATTTTAACATCGGCTCGGACTACCGGCTTTCAACCGGTGACTTGAGCGGCTTCACTTATTACGGGCGTTGATTGCCACCCCGGCCATTCAGAGGGCATTTTTGTTGGTGGCCGTTATCTTTGTCGCGCCGCCCGGAGCCTGATGAGTGGATGGCCGCCGATCGTTTCAGAGACCATACGCCGTTTTCCGGTTGCGGTCGTGCTCGGGCGTCGGTAGATTTTCACAATGATATTGCCGGCTGCAACTGTTTCGGGTTTGGAACGCGCAAGGCGTTTCCGGTCCCTTGGTATCGGCAGAATATCGGCAAAAGTTGATGGGACAATCTGTCATGCCCATTTTGTAAGTTGTTAACAGCTTAACAATAATCACTACGGAGAGATGGCCGAGTGGCTGAAGGCGGCGGTTTGCTAAACCGTTATACGGTCAAAAGCCGTATCGGGGGTTCGAATCCCCCTCTCTCCGCCATATTTTACAAGGGAATTCTGACGGTGACTCACAAAGGGACTCACAAACTTCAGTCCCGTTAAGCCCTGAACTGTCCCAAGTAGTCACGGCTTGGGAAAAACTTCCTGCCTCACTCAAGGCTGCAGTCCTCGCCATCGTCAAGACGGCGGAGTGATTCTTTCAACGAACTTTCCACCATGAATTTTAACCTGACATGGAACACGAGCGCGGCGAAATCGAATTTAACGCGCTTGCAGGCCGGGGATTTGGGCTGGCCGCATTCGGAAGATCGCCGCTTTGGAAAAACGTGCTGGCGAGGCTGGCAACCGGCACGGCGGCGATTTGGGCATGAGACTGACAAACCCAAAACGGAGAATGAACCATGAACTCGAATCCCGCTGAATTGCTCAAACTGCTCAATCCCGTTTTTAACGCGCTGGACGGCCTGATTGAAAACGACGGCGTTTATCTTTACCTGGGCTTCGTCTGGCTGGCGTTGCTGGCCATCGGCTGGATATTGAGCGGCGGCCTGCGACGGAAACAACCGCATGGGAACTCCGCAACGGTCATTCCCTGCATCATCGTCATGCCGCAACCGCCGAGGCAATCCGCATCGCCAATCATTGACATTGAAGCGGAGCAGACATGGAACGATGAGGACGAATCAACGGACTAAAACCATGACAACTTTTCACCCGCAACAATCAGACTGTGGCCGACGTGTTCAGAAAATGGCACACACCAGCACGCACGAAATTCACGTCACGAATTGCCCCACCAAATTGCACAGTCACGGTCACGAAGCGCGAAAAAACGTGTGCAGCAAATTTCAAGGCACTGTGCAAGAGCACGTCAACGAATGGTCATTTTATACGAGGGAAGCCTTACCCCTTAGCCGGGCTAAGGTTTTGCGACTCGCCAATGGCTCGCCGGAACTTGCGCGGAGTCCCGTGAGATGGTCGCGCGATGACCGCGAACCATCCGGCAAGAAATCTGGCGAGATGTCTCGCGCCACGGTCGCGCAGTGTCCGCGCAACAGGCAGGCAACCGCCGACGTATCGTCGCCGGATGACCGGCGAGACGACTTGCAAGATAACTTACGTTACGCCAATGTCGGACGCGCGGCGTCCGCACTGGAATCTTGCGAGACAACCCACAGTCGGTTCACGCAACGGCCGTGCAAACGGCCCACGCAAAATCCCGCAAGCAACTCGTAAGATTCCTACTGCCAGCTTTCAACCGTCACAGTTAAACATTATGAATACGCCAACCACACCACAACCGACTCTCGATCTTGAATCGTTGCGCAAGGCCATTCAGGAATTCCGGCCCAATCCGCATCGCGTGCCATTCAACATCCTCAAACCATTTCATGATTCCATCGTAGAACTGCGTGCTAAAAGAGCGTCCTACAGGTCAGTTGCAGAACTGCTGCAACAACACGGCGTCAAGACCAGTCGGGCGCGCGTGGCTGAATACGGCCGCATTGTCCTGGAAGGCGGCAAAAAGCGCAAACGGCAGAAACGGACGAAATCCACCCCAGCGGCAAATGCCCCGGCCACGCTGCCAAGTGCGCCAACCGTGGCCGCACAGCCCGCGCCGGCCACGCCGCCGGCCACGGCGATCACGAGCGAAGTCCCGCCGCCGCCAAAAGAAAGTTCACCATACCGTTCACGCGGACCGCACATTGCCAACGTGAGAATGATGAGTCCCGAAGAAAAGGCAGACTTCGACGCATTCCTGAAAGCAAAAAACGCCCCAAAATCGTGACCGCCGCTCACGCAGCTTGTGGCGCGTTTATCCAGTCCGGCGAATTGCCGGTTTGATTCATTGGTGTTTTCCACCCATGACCGTGACACTTCCCGCGTGAAGCCTTAATCGCCGTCCGGCCTTTGGCGAAGCGAGCATCGTCAAGGAGGAACGACAAAACGGCGAGTCGTGTTTGAGCCGTTTTTCGTAGTGTCCTTGACGACGCACAGCGAGCCATACAATGGGAGGGCGATTCACGCGGAGTAAGCAAATGATTAGCATTGACTCCGCAACGCGGTTAGCACCGGATGAAGCAACAAGGTGATAATCACGCGAGGCAACATCCGAAGCAGCAAAGTTTGCTACATTGAAGGCAACACGGTTGGCACCATGCGAAGCATTTCGCAAGATGTCTTGTTAGTCGTTGCAGGTTCCATCTTGCGGGACTGCGTGCAACCGGCGGCGAGATTTTAGCGAGCCACAAAAACCTTGTTTTAACAAGGGGTAAGGCGTGCCCCTGTCTAAAATGGCAAATTGCTCATTAAAAACCAACTGCGCGCCTAGCGACAAAAGGCGGCAAAAAGCGACAAGTTGAAGCGATAAATTGCGGCAAATTCGTTGCCGCTTTTTATCGCTTTTTGCCGCTCGGTTTCAAGTCGCATTTTTTCCCAACGAACTCGTTAGGAGATGGTGTCTCCAAAAAATTATTTCTACGGGCTTCCGTTTTTCATGCGATTTACCTTTCCTATGAACGTATAGTTTTCATCGGTGGCGGCGATGGCGCTGGTTATCGGATGGGATTGGCGTTCATTGTTGGCTTGGTTCGTTCGCTTTTGGTCATTCACGCCTGGCGCGGGCGTTTGCTTTCTATCGCCGTGTTTCCCAAACGTAGATGGGAACAGAAGCCACCTATGCGTGTTCGGTTGCCAGTGGGCAGCACGTCTGCACCTCCACATTCACATGAACCAGTTCTTCATGAATTTTCAACTTCTGCCGGTATTCGTCCGGTGTTTTTGGATGATGAGCAACAACGCTGATAATGGCGGCGAACTTGTTGACACCTACCTGCCAGATGTGCAGGTCGGCAATCACGGAATCGTCATCGTTTTCAATACCTTCACGAATCACCATAGGCAAATCCGAGCCGTCAGGAGTCCGATCCAAAAGAATTACCGTCGTCTGGCGAACAAGTGAATAAGCCCACTGGCCGATGACCACGCTGCCAACCAAGCCCATGATAGCGTCCATCCAATACCAGCCGAAAAATTTGCCAGAAAGCAGAGCGGCAATTGCCAGGAGTGAAGTCACGGCATCCGCAATCACATGGAGATAAGCCGACCGCAGATTCAAATCGTGGGACTGTTCATGCCCATCTTGGTGATGGTCATGGCCGTGATGATGGCCCTGATGTTGATCTTTCAAAATCAACGCGCTTACGACATTGACGGCCAATCCCAAACACGCGACAAAAATTGCTTGATTGAACTGAATTGGAAGCGGGTGAATAAGTCGTCCGATGGATTCACCGGCCATCACCAGACCGACACCGCCCAAAACAATGGCGCTGGTGAATGCACCCAGCACACCAAATTTACCTGTGCCAAAACTGAAACTGGCGTCCGTTGCGTGTCGTCGGGCGAAGAAATAGGCGAGAACGGTTATCAAGAAGGC
>DATJYM010000093.1:0-18107 GCA_035499615.1 Candidatus Acidiferrales bacterium
CCGGCGCCGCGCCCATCACCGGTGCGGTGGATAAATGCGAATGCGAGTTCAATTTCGATATGAAGGTGACACGCATCTACGAATCGCCGCGCGTCACGCTGCCGTACACCGACGAGCAATGGGTTAAAATCGAATCACTAGGTCGCGCCATTGACGCGGATTTGAAAAAGGGCGACGTGCGCCTGACGATGGGCGGCGAGCCGACGTTCATTTCGATCGACGACCCCGACGGCCCGGAATGGAACTTCACCGCGGTTTCGCCCAGGAAACGTTTGCTCTCCGGCGAGCTCATCAAGCGTCTCCGCAAAAAATTTGCCCCTGGCTCGTTGCTGCATTACGGCCAGGGCAAATGGTATCCCGGCGAACAGCTGCCGCGCTGGGCGCTCGCCGCCTACTGGCGCAAGGACGGTGTGCCGATCTGGAAGGATGACTCGCTCATCGCCGATGAATCAAAGGATTACGGCCACGGTGCGAAGGAGGCCAAAGCGTTGCTCGAACGGATTTCCCGGGTCGTTGGTGCGGATCCGAAATATCTTCTCCCGGCGTACGAAGACGCGTTTTATTATATGTGGAAGGAGCGCCGTTTTCCCTCGAACGTCACGCCGGAGAAATCCAATTTGAAGGACAAGCTGGAACGCGACCGCGTCGCGCGCCTGTTCCAGCAGGGCCTTGGCGAGGTCGTCGGTTACGCGCTGCCGATCAAGCGCGCGGGGTATGGCAACCAGCCGGGCTGGATGTCCGGTTCGTGGTTTTTACGCGATGACGACACGCTCTGGCTTATCCCCGGTGATTCGCCCATGGGCTTGCGCCTGCCGATGGATTCGATTCCATGGGTCGCCGAGAAGGAGCATCCGTGGATTTGGCAGCAGGACCCTTCAAACCCCAAATTACCCGAATTGCCGAAGGAATTTCCATACCGGGCGGGCCAGCGATTCCTCGTAGGACAGGTTTCCAGCCCGTCTCAAACCTCTTATTTTGGAGGTGGTGCTGGCGGGCAACGAGTGCAGGAAAAACCCGAAAGGGCAACTCCGGAAGAGTCAGTGACAGGCAGGATGCCTGTCCTGCATCAGAGCGCGCCGTGGATCGTCCGCACCGCGATGTGCGTCGAGCCGCGGAATGGCCGGTTGCATATTTTTATGCCGCCGGTGGCAACCACTGAAGATTATCTCGATCTGGTTGCCGGCATCGAAACCGCCGTCACCCAAATGGGCACACCGGTCATCATCGAAGGCGAGACCCCGCCGCGCGATCCGCGCCTGAACAAACTCGCTGTCACGCCCGACCCCGGTGTCATCGAGGTGAACCTGCATCCGAGCCGTTCGTGGGATGAGCTGGTCGAACGCACGACGGTCCTGTACGAGGAGGCGCGTCAGGCGCGGCTGGGCACGGAGAAATTCATGCTCGACGGTCGTCACACCGGCACCGGCGGCGGCAACCACATCATCATTGGCGGTGATTCTTCCCAGGATTCGCCGGTGCTGCGCCGTCCGGATTTGCTGCGGTCGTTGCTCGCTTACTGGCAGAATCATCCGTCGTTGAGCTGGTTGTTCAGCAGCCTGTTCATCGGTCCGACGAGCCAGGCGCCGCGCGTTGACGAAGCGCGCAACGATTCGCTTTACGAGCTGGAGGTGGCCTTCCAGGAACTGGACCGCAACACCCGGCGGTTCGGATACACCCCGCCGTGGTTGTGCGACCGGCTGTTCCGCAACCTGTTGATCGACGCCGGCGGCAACACGCATCGCGCCGAGTTCTCGATTGATAAACTGTTCCCGCCGGAAAGCAGCAGCGGTCGGCTCGGCCTGGTCGAAATGCGCGCGTTTGAAATGCCGCCGCACGCGCGCATGAGCCTGGCGCAGCATCTGCTCCTCCGGGGCCTCGTGGCGAAATTCTGGAATGAGCCCTACCGCAACGGCCTCGTGCGCTGGGGCACGGACATCCACGACCGTTGGATGCTGCCGCACTTTTGCGAGACGGATTTCAAGGACGTCATCCACGATCTGCGCGAGGCCGGCTATCCGTTCGAATCGGACTGGTTCGCGCCGCATTTTGAATTTCGTTTTCCGTTCCTCGGCGATTGGGAACAACGGGACATCCAAATCGAACTCCGCACCGCGCTCGAGCCGTGGCACGTACTCGGTGAAGAACCCGGCGGCGGCGGCACGGTGCGGTATGTGGACAGTTCGCTCGAACGTCTCCAGGTAAAGGCGCGCGGCCTCGTCGGCGACCGCTTCGCCGTCACCTGCAACGGGAGGCGTGTGCCGTTGCATCCGACGGGAACGAATGGCGAAGGAGTTGCGGGCGTGCGCTACCGGGCGTGGCAACCGCCGGAATGTTTGCAACCGACCATTCCGTCGCACGCGCCGCTGCAATTCGATCTCTATGACACCTGGAACCGGCGTTCGCTCGGCGGCTGCACGTATCATGTCGCGCATCCGGGCGGGCGCAGTTACGAAACGTTTCCCGTGAACAGTTACGAGGCCGAGTCGCGCCGGCTGGCGCGTTTTTTCCGCCACGGCCATACACCCGGCCAAATAAAAATTCCCCCGCTCAGAAAAAATTCTGAATTTCCATTTACGCTGGATTTGCGCAAAGTGTGACCTCGAATATTTCCGAAATGAAATACGATATTCTGCATCGCACGCACTACACCTATACCTCGCCCGCGCGCGACAGTTTCAATGATGTCCGCCTCGAACCGCCTTCCACGCCCGAACAGACGGTTGAGTCGTTTTCCCTGCTCGTGCAACCGGAGGTGCGATTGAACCGCTACACGGATTTTTATTCCAACCTGGTCCATCACTTCGAGATTCCCTCGGCGCATAATTCCCTGCTCATCGAAAGCCGCGTCAGGGTGGAGACGCATTGGCCTGAAGCCATTGATTCCGGGGCACGGCTGTGCCCGATGGAAAAACTCGATGATGTGCTGGATGCCGAACGTTGTTTCGATTTTTTACAGAGCAGCCGTTACGTGGAGCAGGATGTGGACGCCTGGCGGTTGGCGCTGGACGCGATCGAGGGCCAGACCGACGTGTGGCCGGCGGCGCTCGGGCTCATGCGGTTCACCCACGAATACCTGAAGTATGAGCCCAACTCCACACATGTCCATACGCGCATGAGCGAAGTCATCGCACAGAAACGCGGCGTGTGCCAGGACTTTGCGCACCTGCTGATCGGCCTGTGCCGCAGCGTGAAGATTCCCGCGCGTTACGTCAGCGGGTATCTGGCGACCGAGACGGCCAGTGCGACCCACGCCTGGATGGAGATCTATATTCCTGGCCGCGGCTGGTGCGCCCTCGACCCCACCCACAACCGGCAGATTGACGCGTCGTACGTGAAGATCGGCCACGGACGTGATTATGGCGATGTCGCGCCGATCAGTGGTAATTACCACGGTACGCTCCAGCGCCGGATGGAGGTGGAAGTGAAAATCAAACCGGCTGACTGAACCGCTGCTTTTTTCCTGGCGGATGCCGACCACACCGAAATGAGGGTCGTCCAAGCCGCTCAGGCCGTGCGCTTTTATTTTGGCTTATCCACCAGGGCGGCCAGTTTTTTATTGGCGGCATCCGGGTCGGCGGTTCCGTGAGACGGGGAGGACGTGGTCGTCGGTGCCACTGCTTCTCCCGGTACGGCGGAATGCGCGTAGAAATTGGTTGCCTCCGGGTAGGCCCGGCGGATCAACCAGCGCGTGGTCAGCAACCACCCGGCAACGGCCAGATTAAAGGCAATTGGCAGAATGGAAGTAATGATGTCGCTCGCGTTGGCGGTCTGGAGGGCGCTGAAGTCGAGCAGCGGCGGCACGGCACTCAAGCCCAGGTATAGAAAAACCAGCCCTAACAGCCGGACGGCCAGGCCGAAGATGTCCCGGAACAAGTCTCTCAGTTTCATGCGTCGCTGGATTTGTTCAACGTTGTTGGTGAAGTTAAAAAGGCAGCCCGGTTTAGTTCAAGCACTATTGTTGCAATGGATCGGTTCGCGTCCCGAATGGAAATCACTCCCTCGCCCCGTACCGCGAGAGGATGCGAGTTTGCCATAAAGGTCATCGGAAGTTGGATTGTGAGTGGTTCCTGCTCATTTTTATATTTCGCCTTAGACACATCCGGCCGGTTCAGTTATTGATTGGCCCCATGTTTTTAAGTCCGGGCTTCGACAGATCGTTGCGTCTCAAACAAAACGCGATTCGGTCCGTCGTTTTCCTTTCACTGCTTCTCCAGCTCTGCCCGTTCGCCAGTCGCGCCCTGCCTAAGCGGATGATTCTGGGATTGGACGGCGTGGCCTACCGTGACCTGAAAGCCCTGCAGGCAGGCGTCCTCTGCACGAATATCTGGGGCAAACCGTTTCGCCGCCAGGCGTTCAGCCTCGAGGAGGGATATTTCCCGGTCAGCCGCATGGTCTCGACGTTTCCGTCCACGAGTGACGTCGCGTGGACGGACATTTTCGGCGACCGTCCGCTGCCCGGCTATCAACGCACTTATTTCAGCGTGGCGGCGAATTCCCAAATCATCATCAACGGCATCACCACCACCATGGAGCACGAGAGCCAAATGAGCTGGCAGTTGGAAAACAACATGCTGCGTACGATGGGTTACATGTACCCGGTCCACACCTATGCCTACGAGATTCATGAAACGATCAGAAGTTTTTGGGACGACACGGACAACGACGGCAATTATTACGTGTACATTCGTGCGTCGGACGACGCCCAGCATCTGGACCGCAACATCTTTGACCTGCTCTGCTCGCTCGACGAACAACTTCAGGAGATGCGCGCCCGCTATAAAACGCAGGAAGGACGTGACCTGCAAATTCTGATTCTCTCGGATCACGGGCACAACCACGCGGATTCCTTCAAGCGGGTGGGGGTCCGGCCTTTCCTCGAAAAAGCCGGCTACCGGATTACTGACTCCATCCAGAGTTCCAACGACGTGGTCCTGCCCACCACCGGTATTGAAGACTGGGTGGAAATTCATAATGCCCCCGCCGCCACCAGAACGCTCGTGCCGTTGCTGACCCGCTTGGAAGGCGTGGACCTGGTGACGGGCCGAGATCCCGATGACCCCGACCGTTTTCTCGTGATGAATTCCCGCGGCGATCAGGCTGAAATTGACTGGAATCCGGCCAACGACACCTATCGCTATTCCCCGGAGATGGGTGACCCGCTCCTTTATCAACCGGCCCTCAAGTCGCTCGCCAACTCGAAATTGCTGGGCGCCGATGGTTTCGCCACCAGTGATGCCTGGATGACGGTGACCCTGACCAATCACTATCCGCTGGCGCTGGAACGGATCGCCCACGGCCTCACGCGGGTCACCCTCAATCCGGCGACCATCCTCCTCAGCCTGAGCAACGATTACGTCCACGCTGGCTGGCTGATCCTGAGGGGCGCGGACCTGTCCACGTTCAGCAGCACCCACGGCGCGCTGGACAACCTCAACTCGGACGGCGTGGTTTTGAGCAACTTTGAGCCGACCCACGACACTTCCAGTGCCCGGGTCGCCGGACAGTTTGATAATTTCCCGGGGCTGCGCAATTTCCGGGCGGAGGAAGACGGCGCCGAATTGGTGACCAAAGATGAGCTGGCCCTGACGCGGATTGCGCACGAGCCGCTGGACACGGAGTACCCGTCGTTGCCGGACCATGAGGTTTTTCTCCGGGTCTGGTCACCCGAATTGGCGCACGTGGACATGGACGCTCCGGTCAATGTGACGATTGAGAAAGTGAAACATTTTCCCGGGTCGCAGAACCCGCGCCTGACCCCCAAACCAAAAGTTCTCGGCCGACATCTGGTCTTCAAGCAGCCGGTGACTTTATCCGAACCGTGCGCTTATGAACGGATCTATGCGCTGCCGTCCGATTTGATTCTGAAACCGCTGGCGGAGTACCGGATTTCGGGGTGGGTACGCGGCCAGAACAAGAGCGTCCCGATTTTCGAATTCAATTTCCGCACCGACAGCCAGGGTCGTCCGGCGGCGTTTTGAGCGTCAATAGTCGATCAGATAATCAAGCTGGTAGAAGTATCCGAAGACCAGCCCGAGTATGGCCACGGTGGATACCGCCACATAACATACCTTGTTCAACTCCTTGTCCCGTTCGTAACGCATAAAGAACCAGTCGAGCGCAATAATCGCCGCCAGAACGAAGACGGCGATCAAGTCAAACCAGATCCATTCGCGCGGTACGGCGGACCCATGCCAGTGTTCCATCAAAGCCCAGACGAAATCGATGGACAGCAGGAGGATGATGGTGGCGTAGAACTGCTGCCAGCGGCGGGCTGACAGGGATCGCGACATGACAAAAAAAAGTCCGGCCTGCACCGAAAAGATCAGGCAATCGAAGTCCAGCCACCGCGCACTGATACTCTTCGGTGGGTTGGCCTGATGTAAGGGTTCGATGTATTGAAGATAGAGATATTTCTGGTTTCCCTGAAAGAAAGGCGCGGCCATCAGCAGAAAGACAATCAGGGAAATGATTCTTGAGTGGTGGAGGCAATCGAACCAGTTCAGAAAGGTGGTGGCATGCTTTTCCTCCTGGGGTTTGCTTTCCTTGATGGCCTGGTTGAACGCCTCCGCGATGGCCAGCGCCAGGACGATGGTGTATATCGACTGAATGTTCTCGACTATTTGAGTCATTGAATCGACCGTCATGCGTAATAACTAGCAAACCGGACAGTGGTGTCATTAAATAAATCCTTGGGAATGTGATGCCAGTGGATATGAAAACCAATCTCCTCCTCTGCCTCGCGCTCGTTTGGAGCGGCGGTTTGAATTGCCCGGCGGCCATCGTTTATCCCAAAGCCCCGGACGGAGGACAACAGGTCATCCATGAAACGTTCAAGGGGCTGTCCCGCAGCATCTCCCGTTACCTCGGCGGCTATCAAATCGAAGAGTTAACCATTTCCAAGCCCTTCCGCGATTATGCCGTCGGACTGACGAATCTGGCTTCCGGCCAATTACTCCCGGCAGCCCGGGCCGGTACCTGGCGGTATCTCTTGAGGCACGGAACCAACGCCGTGGGCGCGGCCGAATTGATGGCCGACCCAACCAACAGCCCAACGCTGAGATTTGCCGGTCTGGACACAACCGATTTTTCCAAAGAAACGCTCGAGGCGATGCGGAGGGCGGAATCATTGCCGCAAATCCAAAAACAGGATTATGAGCTTCGCCGTTTGGATTGCCCGTCCCTCCTTTTCGTTGCCGTCTGGCTGCATGGGAAGTCAGACGACATCCTCATTCCCTTGCCGCCTACCCGGGGGCGATGGAACGCCTACCAGCCTTTTAGTGAGAGCGAAATGCTCAGGCTTTTACAGCCGGAAGCAGAGAAGAAATTGAAATCTCCTCCGGGCCTGCTTGATTGATAATGACCGCGTCGCCAGGTCTTCCCGGTGAAGGCCATTAATTCAACTTCGGCTTCTCCCACTTCATCCGGTGCGCTTCGGCGACGGCGGGTTGCCTCAGTTTTCCATCCATCACGTTGATGCCGCTGGCGAGCGCCGGATGCAGCTGACAGGCTTCGGCCAATCCATGGTCCGCGAGGGCTTCGATGTAACGATATGTCACATTGGTCAGCGCCTGGGTGGCGGTGCGGGCAAAGGCGCCGGGCATGTTTGTCACGCAGTAATGCGTCACGCCTTCCTCGACAAACACCGGATCGTGATGCGTCGTCGGGCGCGAAGTCTCGGCACAGCCGCCCTGATCGATCGCAATGTCCACGAACACGCTACCCGGCCTCATGCAGCGGAGCATTTCCCGCGTAATCAACCGGGGCGCACGGGCGCCGGGCACGAGTACCGCTCCGATCAGCAGGTCCACCTCCGGCAACAGCTCGTGCAAATGCATTTCGTTGGAATATAACGTGTGCGCCGTGTGCAGCGTGATATCGAGGAACCGCATCCGTTCGAGGTCCACTTCCAGAATGGTCACGTCGGCGCCAAGGCCCTGGCCCATGCGCGCGGCGTTGATGCCGGAAGTGCCGCCGCCGAGCACCACGACCTTGCCCGGCAACACGCCCGGGACGCCGCCCAGCAGCACGCCGCTGCCGCCAAAGTGTTTGGCCAGAAAATAACCGCCCACCAGCACGGACATGCGGCCCGCGATTTCGCTCATGGGTTCGAGCAGGGGCAGGCGGCGGTTGACCTCGACGGTTTCGTAAGCGAGCGCGGTCACACCGGACAGCATCAATGCCTGCGTGAGCGGCCGGCTGGCGGCGAGATGCAGGTAAGTGAACAGAATCTGGCCCGGTCGCAACAAGCTGAACTCGGACGGCAACGGTTCCTTCACCTTCACAATCAAGTCCGCCTGGGCAAACACCGCGTCGTGCGCATCCGCCAGCCGGGCGCCGGCTTGTTCGAATTCGGCATCCGGAAAACCCGCGCCCGCGCCCGCGTTGCGTTCGACGACCACCTCGTGGCCGCGCTTGGCGAGTTGATAGACACCGGAAGGTGTCAACGCCACGCGAAATTCCTGCTCTTTGATTTCCTTGGGAAGGCCAATGATCATAAAGCAAAGGTGCAGTTACCGGCATTAACAAGCAAGTGGCTTAGTGGCCGCAAAAACTTTTCCTTTCTCGGCACAGATCATCTGCGCCACGTACCGGCCGGAAAGCGCGGCGGACGGCAATCCGCCGCCCGCCACCACCCAATGGCCGGCCATGTAAAAATCCTTCAGCCCGGGCAGCGTGTAGGGAATGCGCCGACCCAGAATCCGCGGTGTCGGCAGCCAGCCTTCGTAACTGCCCTGCCAGTTGCCGGTGTAACGCACAAACGTCGCCGGTGTCGCGATGTCGGACCGATCCAGGTTTCCGGCCAGACCCGGAAACCGTTTGTCGAGAATACCAATGATTCCCCGGGTGACTGCTTTCTTTTCGGCCCGGTAACGGTTGATATCGTCCTTCTTTAAATTAGTCCAAAACTCATAGCTGGTTGGCAACCGGACCGTCATCACGGTCGTGCCTTCCGGGCAAAGCGCCGAGTCGGAACCGAACGTCTCCACTTCCAACCGGCTGTGCCGCGTCTGGTCGTCGACGCGCAGCGATTGAGGCGCGGGCAGGTTGAGCGTGTGCGGCGCATCGGGAAAAACTTTTTTGATTCCCAGTGAGACCTGGAGGATGGCCGGAAACGGCAGACAATGGTCGTAAAGGTAGCGGATTTTTTTATCCACGAACCGGCCATCCAACATCTTGAAAATGGTGGTATGTCCGTCGGCACAGGAAACCACGGTCGCGGCGGGAATGACGGTCCCGTCGTCACAACGCACGCCCACGGCGCGGTCGTTTTCGACGATGACGGAAGCCACGCGGGCTTTGTAGCGGAGGTTGCCGCCCAGGCGTGTGTAGCGGTCGGCGATGGCCATGGCAAAATCCCACGAACCGCCGGCGACGAAGCCGCAGTTGTTGCGGGTCCGGAACGCCAGCACCATCACGAGCACGAGTGCCGACATGTGCTCATTGCTGGCGATGGCGCTCAACGCTTCGCGCAGCAGATTGTTTTTATACCGGGCGAGATAAGTGGTGATGGGCAGGTTCTTCCATCGCAGGATGACGGGCAGCATCGGCAGGATCCGCAGACCCATCCGCATTTTCTCGTGGTGCGACATCAGTTCCAGCGGCTTTTCGAGGGGCGGTTCCAATGGTGCACAACGACGCGCCGCCCGCACCAGTTTGTCAATCAGAGCGCCGTCTTCCGGCGCGATCCGCTTAAATTCTCGCGCCAGTTCGTCCAGGTCCGATGGCACCGAGAGAGAGTGGCCGTCGGAGTCTTCGACCCGGAGGATTTCGTTGTGATCGAGGATCTTCCGGCCCGCGATGGCGCCCAGCTCCTGCCAGACCTGATGAAAGGCCGAGGGCGGCCGCGTGCCGATGAGCCAGCGCAGGCAACCGTCGAAAACATACGGTCCTCGATGCCAGGCCGTGCACAATCCGCCGGGGAGCAGACCCGCCTCCAGAATCTCGGTTGGGATGCCGTTCATTTGCAGATAACAGCCGCACGAAAGACCGGCCACGCCGGCGCCGATGATGACGACTTTTTCCATTCCCGGAGCCGGGACGGTAGCGGGTTCAGGCACCTTCGCCGTGTCGCGTGGTGGAGGCGCGGCTTGTATTACCTCAGTGCTCATCGAAATTGCCTCTTGGAACAATCGTAGCAGCGAACGTAAGGGGGTTCATTCTTCTGGAACGCACGACGTGTTCCGAGATCGATTTGAGACTCGCACCCTCGGCTGTTGCAAAAAAATAAGCTTTCATAAGATCCCGCCGTCAACCTTGAGCACAGAACCGGTGATGTAGCTGGCATCGGCGCTGGCCAGAAAACGGACGGCGGCCGCCACTTCTTCCGGCCGGCCGAACCGGCGCAGGGGAACGCGCATTTGCGCGGCCTTGCGTTCCTCTTCGGCCAGATGAGCCAACGCCTCAGTTTCTACATATCCGGGGCAGACGGCATTCACAGTGATGCCGATGCGCGCCACGTCCTTGGCCAGCGATTGCGTCAGCGCAACCACTCCCGCTTTGGCGGCGGCGTAATTGGCCTGCCCGGCCGGGGCCAGCAGCGCACTCAAGGAAGACAGGTTGATAATCCGGCCATGGCGCCGGCTGATCATTGTCGGCAACACGGTCTGGCAGCCGTGGAAAACGCCATAGAGGTTTGTGGCCAAAACGCGCTCCCAGGATGCCGGCGGCATGTTGGCCAGCAGCGAATCCTCGTGGCTGCCCGCGTTGTTGACCAGCACGTCAATGCGGCTGTGCCAGGCCATGATTTTATGAATCGCCTGCTTCCACGATTCAACCGCGGCAACATCCAGGGTAATGCAAAGGCAACGACCGGAATTTTCCTGTGACAGCCGGTCGGCCTGTTCGCGCCGGGTATGGACGCCGAGCCAGACGACGTTATCGGGCGATTCCTGGAGGAACGCACGAGCAATGGCCTGGCCCAGGCCGCCGTTGGCTCCCGTAATCAAAATGACCCGCATGCTCATGGCCGAATGTTGCCCGGCGGGCCACCGCCGGACAAATGAGAAATATCGGAATTGGAGCGAACAAACCGTGCGCCGATGGCCTGCTGATTGGAACCGACCAGGCTGACGTTGGCGGCAACAAATCGTCCGCCGGCCACCGCATCACAGGCGGCGACGCATTGCCAGGCGGTGGCGGCCATCAGGCCTTCGCCCAGAATCCGCTTCGGGCTGAGACGCGGGCCTGTCCAATCGCGCCAGGCCTCGAGTTCTGCCTTATCCGTGCGCGGACCGTTCCCGACTCCATCGCAGAGCAGTTCCGGGAGCACTGGCATCCTGCCGGCAATTTCTTCATTCGGTTGCGATACGACTGGCCGGCAGGATGCCGGCATTCCCAGTTGAGCCCGCATGGCACAGGCGGCTTGTGTCCGATTCTTTTGCGAGGAGTACGTGTGCGCATCGGTGATGGCAGCCAGTTCAACGCCGGTCGACCATTCCGGTTTCCGGCACAGGCACAAGGCCCCGGCGCCGGCGGTGAGCACGGCTGGACGTTCGAGGTGCCAAAGTGCGTCCGCCAGAATCCAGTTGGTTTCTTCGGCGCCGATGACGAGGCAGGCGTCCACGCGATCTTCTTCCAGCCATTGTGCGCCCAGGGAAACTCCCTGAAGAAAAGTGGCGGGATCACCCACCAGCGAGTTGGCCAGCGAGATATTTCCGAGCACTGCCGCCAGATGGCTGGCCGGCGCGGCATAAACCGTTTCAGGAAACAGGAGCGGACTGGCGGTGGTCGGGTCCTTCAATGTTTCCTCGTAAAAGCGGCAGGAATAATTGACGCAACCGGATTGCAGACAAACCACCAGACCCAGACGGAACCCGGGATCGTGGTTGGCACGCAATCCACCGGTGGCTTCGAGGGCTGCCGCCACGACATAATGTGTGATGGGACTGGTGCGTCGCAGGCGGGGATGCGTCAGGAATTCCGGGCGGACCGTCGGATTTGGCACCCGGCGCACCGGAAGTGGTTTATTCCAGCCGGGCCGTTCCAGCGTTTGGGTGGGCAGGGGTTCGTTCCGGTCCAGTGCTTCCCGCAGGGCGCCTACGGTCCAGCCGGCCGGCGATACCGCGCCCATCCCCGCGATAAAAATCCGGTTCACGCCCACCTCCGCAGAATCAGACTCGCATTCACGCCCCCGAAACCGAACGAGTTGGAGAGCACGACCCTCACGTGCGCGTCCCGGGGCTTTTGCACAATCGGGAAATGGCAGGCCGGGTCGGGGGTTTCAAACATCGTCTCCGGCGGCAGCCATTGTTCCCGCAGTGTCATAAGAGAAATGACCGCTTCGACGGCGCCGGCGGCACCGAGCAGATGTCCGATATTGGCTTTGGTGGAACTGACCGGCAGCGTGGCCGCGCGGGTACCCGCCCAGTGGCTGATGGCGGCCGCTTCCGAACTGTCATTCAAAATCGTGCCCGTGCCGTGGGCGTTTATATAATCAACATCATCCGGCGCGACCCCGGCGGTCGCGCACGCCTGCTGCATGACCTTCAAGGTGGTGTCGCCCTGCGGATGCGGCTGCGTGAGATGATGCCGGTCAATGGACGTGCCATAGCCGATGAGCTCTCCCAGGATGGGTGCGTCCCGACGACGGGCGCTTTCCAGCGTTTCCAAGGCCATCACGGCGGCGCCTTCGCCCAGCGCCAGGCCGTCGCGCCCGGCGTCAAACGGCCGACAGACGGTGGTCGTAAGCGCCTGCAAGGCGTCGAAACCTGAAAACACAAGTTCCGTAAGCGCGTCATATCCGCCGGTCAAGGCACGTTCCGCCTGACCGTGCCGGATCAGTTCCCAGGCGTGACCAATGGCGTTGCTCCCGGAGGCGCAGGCATTCGAGACGATCGTTACGGGGCCGTTGGCGCCAAGCGCTTCCAGAATCATCCGCGCCTGGACTTGCGGCTGGTAATAAACGGCCCGGGTCGGCTGGTGCCGATGCCGAAGCGGCGATTGCGCTGCCTGCCGGAAATACGCTTCGCCAAACGACATGCCGCCGGCCGTTGTGCCCAGAACAAAAGGCAGATTTTCCGCGGGTTCCCAACCGGATTGTTGCCAGGCTTCGTGGGTGGCCAGCAACAGCGTGGAAGCGGCGCGGTCGAACCGGGCCAATTGTTTGGCACCCAGCCTGGTGGACGGCAACGTCGCCGGCAAATCGACTTCCGCCGCGCTCCGGGCCCGCTGGCGGCTGACATCGAACAACGACACGGGACGAAACGCCGTGCGCCCGGAGCGAAAACCTTCCGCGTTGGGTTTCCAACCCCGGCCCAATGCCGTAACGATCCCGGCGCCGGTGATGACCACGCGGGGCGGTGTTGGGGGCGGAGACGTTGTCGGAAAAAGCATGAGTCGCGAATGGCAATGGGATATTTGGCTGTGCTACGGGGCAGGCCGGTGATGATGTACCAGCCGCCGATCGGGTCTTGCGCTTACCGCATTACTCACATCGTTCAATTCGAGCCAAAGTATAATCCCGCGTCATTCGGGGCAACGCAAAATCCGCTTGCGAGATGTGTGGCCCGCAAAGTTTTGCCTCGATTTCCGGGGCAATTCCGTTCAAGCTCCGCTGATGTTTGCAGCGAAAACATGCGCGGCAGTGATCCCCTGTTTGAATGAGCGCGCCGACATTGCGGTTCTGGTGGCCGCGCTGCGCCGACAGCTTGCGATGGTGATGGTTGTGGATGACGGCTCGGCGGATGACACCGCCGCCCTGGCCTGGGCTGCCGGGGCAAAGGTGCTGCGTCACCGTCGAAATCGCGGCAAGGGCATGGCGCTCCGGACCGGGCTGTTGGAGGCGCGGAGGCAAGGCTTTGACTGGGGAGTGACACTCGACGGCGACGGCCAGCATGTGCCGGAGGATTTGCCCGCCTTTTTCCAGTGTGCCCAGCTAACGGGTGCGCGATTGGTTATCGGCAATCGTATGCCTCAGGCGCGCGCCATTCCCTGGTTGCGCCGGCAGGTGAACCGCTGGATGAGCTGCCAACTGTCGCGACGCGCGGGCCGGCTTCTGCCCGACACCCAATGCGGTTTTCGCCTCATCCACCTCGAAACCTGGGCGACTTTGTCGCTAAGCACGGAGCACTTTGAAATCGAATCCGAGATGTTGATGGCATTCCTCGCCGCAAAACATCCGGTGGAGTTTGTTCCCATCCGGGTCATTGGCCGCGGGCGGAGCAGCCATATCCGTCCATTGACCGACGCGTTGCGGTGGTGGAAATGGTGGCGCCAGCTCAACCACCCGGGGAGCAGGCGTTCACAAGCAAGTTCACACGTTCGCGTGAACCTGCCGGCCACGGCTCATGCACCCCTGCCGCCCGGATAGGGCGCTGTCAAAAATCACCGCCGGCCTACTTGGAAGGATTCCACACGTACTTTCCCGTCGTGTCGATGTAACCGAATTTACCGCTGATCTTGACCCACGCCAGACCATCGACAAACGGGTCGGCATCATCAAACTGGTTATTGATAACCATTTTTCCGGTCGAATCAATATATCCCCAATGTTTCGACTGGCGCACGGGCGCCAGGCCGTCGGAAAACTCAGCCGCGCCGTCAAATTGGGCAGCAATCACAAACTTCCCGGTGGGATCGATGTAACCCCAGTGTTTTCCCTGCCGAACCGGCGCCAGGCCTTTGGCAAAATTTCCAACCTCGTCAAATTGCGCATTGATGGTCATCTTTCCCGACTTGTCCGCGAAGCCCCATTTACCACCCAGCCTGACGCCCGCGAGGCCTTCGGAAAACGACAGCGCCTTTTCAAATTGTGGGTTGACGACAATCTTTCCGGACTTGTCAACGAACCCCCAACGCCCGCCCATCCTGACCGGCGCGAGGCCTTCACCAAACGTGCCGGCATCTTCAAACTGGGGATTGATGCTGTACTTGCCGCTCGTATCAACGAAGCCAAACCGGCCACCGCCATGGAACGGACTGTAGGGTCGGGGATCGTATGGAACAAAAGGGTCGCCGCCGCCGCCGCCGAGTTTGACCGCGGCCAGGCCGTCGCTGAAAACGTCGGCCTTGTCGAACTGGGGATTGATTTCCATCTGGCCCGAGGCGTTTACATATCCCCAGCGACCCATCCGCACCGGGGCCAGACCGTCCACAAATCCTCCGGCCCTGTCAAATTGCGGGTTGATGACGGTTTCACCGGATTTGTTGATAAAGCCCCAGCGACCGTTGACGACCACCGGGTATAATGTCTGCGCACCGGGGCACACGGGCGCCACGTTCAGGATCGCAGCCGCGGACAACAGTGAGAACAGGATTTTTTTCATAGTGTTTTAAGCTTCGATTTTTTGGCGCCGGACAGGGACAAAAGACCGGCTCCATACGGCATCCATTGGCGGCAAGTTTATTTTTCGCGGGAACCGAGTCAAGCGTTGAATCCGACCCCGCCGATTGCATTTCAAATCCGGCTGCGGCACCCATCTCCCGGCTTGACCCGACCGGCGGGCAGGCATAATACTTGTAATTAGGAAACCGTGAGTTCCAATTTCCAAACTGAAACAGTGTCTATTGCTTAAGTGGCCGCCCGGAATTCCATTCGAACCGTTGGCATCATCGGGAGCGGCCCGTCGGGCGCGACCCTGGCCTCGCTGCTCACGATGAAGGGCGTGGAGGTGACGCTGTTTGACGATGGCCGCCGGCCCGAGCTGATTGTCGGCGAATCGCTCATTCCGGCGGTGGTGCCCGTGCTGCGGCGATTGGGCCTGGAAGAGCGCGCCGCGGCGATTTGCCAGTTGAAGCCGGGCGTGACCTTCACTTTTGGCGAAGCCGAAAAAGTCGAGTTTTGTTTCCAATCGCTTGCCCATTTCGGGGGGCCGACCTACGCCTATAACTCGCCCCGGCCCGCGTTCGACCGTTTGTTTGATGAACGGGCCGATGAGTTGGGCGTGAAACGCGTGCGGGCCCGGGCCAATATTGAAAGGGTGGGTTCGAACAGCCTGCAGTTGGCCGGGGAGACGCTCGCCCAAGCGCCCTGGCTTCGGGGCCGGCAGCCGGATTTGCTCGTTGATTCCACGGGGCGGAGCCGTTTCTTTGCGCGCACCCTGGAAATTCCGGCGGAAGTCGGCCCGCGCAAGGACGTGGCCTACTTTGCCCACTATGAAGGCTTCATCGAACAGCCGCCGCGAGGACAGGTCATCATCGGCCGCCTGGCCAGCGGCTGGTGCTGGCGTATCCCGTTGCGCGACCGCCTTTCCGTGGGTGTGGTGATGAACAAGGACGACGCCGCGAAATTAGGTGCGTCGCCTGCGGAGCGGCTCGAGGCGGCCATTGACCGCGATCCTTTGCTCGCGGCCGCCGGCAAGAACAGGCGCCGCCTCACGGAGATCGCCACTTATACCAACTACCAACTGGTCGCCGAGTGCGGCCACGGCCCGAACTGGGTGATGACCGGTGACGCCTTTGGTTTCGTGGACCCGATGCTGTCACCGGGCATGCATCTGGCATTGTATTCCGCGGAATTGCTCAGCGAACATCTGGAGGATCTTCCGGCGTATTCGCGCGAGGTGCGCAAGCAACTCAAGGCCTGGATGGAACTCATCCAGTATTTTTACGATGGGCGCATTTTTGCCATGTATCAAACCGGCATGGCCTTCGAACGGACGTTCCCCGGCCGGGTCACCGGTTCGCTTCATCGTTTCTTCGACCGCGAAGTCGCCCGCATGGCTTCAGGGCTGGATCCGACTTCGCGGTTCGGACACGGTATGCTGCAACTCATGTCCTATCCCGCCGCCTGGAAAACCGATCCCGCGACGCTGGCCATCCGTTGAACCGCCAAGAACAGGCTTGCCACAGGAACGCCGGTTCGCGTAGAAAGAGAGTGCAGATGCTTTACGATGCTTGGCAGAAGGTGATTCAGGACAGGGGTGATGAAGTGGCTTTGCGCGATCTGGCTTCCGGACGAGGCTGGACATTTGCGCAAATCGACCGCGTAGCCCAGACACCTCTCCGGGACAAATCCGCCATGGTTTTCCCCCAAGGCCATTCCCCGGAATTTATTTTCGCCGTGTTACAAGCGTGGCGCTGGGGTGCGGTGGTGTGTCCGCTCGAAGCACACCATCAACCACTTCGGGTCCCGCCCCCGCCTTCGCCGTGTTGCCATCTCAAAACTACGCCTGCCACGACGGGTGTGCCGCGGGCCGTCGCCTTTACCGAAGCGCAAATAATGGCCGATGCCCGGAACATTGTTGCCACGATGGGATTGCGTCCGGATTGGCCCAACCTGGGCGTGATTTCCATGGCCTATTCCTATGGATTTTCGAATCTGGTGCTGCCGCTCCTGCTCCACGGCATCCCGCTCTTTCTGGCGCCCGCTCCTTTGCCGGAAATTTTGCGGGGCGTGGCCAAGGCCCATTGGAACCTGACGGTGGCCGGCGTCCCGGCGCTCTGGCATGCCTGGCACAAGGCCGGAGTGATCCTGAACAACGTGCGTCTGGCCATCTCGGCGGGAGCGACCCTGCCCTTGTCCCTGGAGCACGCCGTCTTCGAGGAACATGGCGTTAAAATTCATAATTTCTACGGCTCCACCGAATGCGGCGGCATCGCTTATGATGCGAGCGAAACACCGCGAACGGACGAAACTTCCGTCGGCCGACCGTTGAGAAACGTCAAGGTCACGGTCAACCGGAACGGCGCGCTCGTGGTGCGGAGCCGGGCCGTGGGCAAAACCTATTGGCCGGCTCCGGAAGCCACGCTGGCCCGGGGTGCCTTTCAAACCTGTGATCTGGCGGAAATCCGGCACGGCGCGATTTGCCTGCGCGGCCATACCAGCGAACACATCAATGTCGCCGGCCGGAAAGTGTCGCCGGCCGCCATTGAAGAGGCGTTGCAGGAGCACGAGGCCGTTGACGAATGCCTCGTCTTCGGAGTGCCGAGCGGCAACGCGGACCGGATTGACCACATCGTGGCGTGCGTTTCGGGAGGACGCTGCGGTACCCAGGAAGTATTGAAGCAGTTCCTGCTGCAAAAGCTGCCCAGCTGGCAGGTGCCGCGCGAGTGGTGGTTCGTGGATTCGATTGGCATCAACGGGCACGGGAAGAAAATTGCCCGCGCCCAGTGGCGGAAGGATTTTCTCAAGAACCGCGCCAAACCGGGTGTCGAGGTTTAAACCCGGT
>DATJYM010000094.1:0-3139 GCA_035499615.1 Candidatus Acidiferrales bacterium
TCGTCAGTCCGGACAAATTTGTAAATGTTTTTCAGTGGCCAGCCAGGAACGACTCTGGGCAAAGATAGCCGGGAAGAGGCGGTCATCTATTGCGCGTCCGCTTTTGAACTGGTTGCCGGCGGATTCATGTCGTAATTTTCAAGAATGCCGTCATTGACTTTGAACAAATCCGGGCATCGGAACATCTGAACAACAACCGAGCCGCCTGCGGGCGTGACGAACAACAATTGCGGGACTGACTATATGGCAAATCAAATGACCGGTCGTTGGGGGCGGATGTTCACGTGTGTGTTGTGGTTTTCCGCGATTATTCCGGGAGCCGCGGAAAGTTTTCGCCCGCCGGACGTGCCCTTGGTGGCGTGTAATCCTTATTTCAGCATCTGGTCACCGGGGGATCAATTGACCGATGCGGACACGGCACATTGGACGGGCAAGGCCCAACGGCTCACAAGTTTGGTGCGGATTGATGGGAAAACCTTCCGGTTGATGGGAGCAGAACCGGCGGAGATCGCTGTATTACCACAGACTCACCTGGAAATTTTACCGACTCGCACGATTTATACGTTTGCCGGCCAGGGCATCCGGCTCACGCTCACGTTCATGACGGCGTCCTTGCCGGAGGACATTGACATCCTGTCGCGCCCGGTTGCCTATCTGACTTGGGAGGCGCAATCCACCGACTCGCAGAAGCATGAGGTGTCTGTTTATCTGGATGCCCGGGCGGAAATCGCCGTCAATGATCCCAAACTCCAGGCGGTCACCTTTCAACCCGTGGAAATTTCGCATCTCAAGGCCTGGCGCGTTGGTTCCGTCGAACAACCGGTGTTGAAAAAACGCGGGGACGACCTCCGCATCGACTGGGGTTATTTTTATGTGGCGGCGCCAGCCGGTGAACACCCATCGGTCACGGCAAATGACGCGCAGGCGGCCCGCTCCAGTTTTATCGCCACCGGCAAACCCGGCGACGTCGCGGCCGCGACCGCGCTGCAAAACAACGGCCACAACGACGTGGTGATCGCCTTTGTGTCGGACCTGGGCGCCGTTCAGTCCCGGCCCGTTGCCTGCTGGGCGATGCTTGCGTATGACGAATTGTACGCGATTCAATACATGGGAAAGAATCTGCGTCCTTACTGGCGGCGCAAGGGTTGGGAGGCGGCGGATCTTTTGAAAGCGGCGGCGCACGATTACACTTCGTTGCAAAAACGATGTACGGCGTTTGATCAGGAGCTGATGACCGACTTGAGGAATGCCGGCGGCGACAATTACACGCAGCTTGGCGCGCTTGCCTATCGCCAGTGTTTTGCCGCCGGTGTCTTTGTCGCCGACGACAACGGCCAACCGCTTCAGTTTTGCAAGGAAAACCATTCCAACGGTTGCATCAGCACTTCGGATGTGTTTTACCCGATGTCGCCCCAATTTTTGCTGTTCGGCCCCACGCTGGCCAAGTCGTTCATCGTGCCGTTCATGGGATATGCCGCGAGCGAACGCTGGAAATTTCCGTTCGCGCCCCATGATCTCGGAACCTACCCGCAGGCCAACGGACAGGTTTACGGCGGTGGCGAACGGGATGAACGGGACCAGATGCCCGTCGAAGAAAGCGGCAACCTGCTGATTCTGATGGCGGCGGTCGCCGAAATGGAAGGCAATGCAAAATTTGCCTCATTGTACTGGCCGCAGTTGGAAAAGTGGGCCGGTTATCTGAGAGAAAAGGGATTTGATCCTGAAAATCAACTTTGCACGGACGATTTTGCCGGCCATCTCGCCCATAATGTGAATCTGTCCGCGAAGGCGATTTGCGCGCTGGGGGCGTATGCAAAACTTTGTGCCATGCGCGGCGATCAGGCCCAGGCCGATGAATATTTCAAACTCGCGCGTCAGTTTGCGCAGCGATGGATTGCGGCGGCCGATGACGGCGACCACTTCCGGCTGGCCTTTGACAAGCCAGGCACCTGGAGCCAGAAATATAATCTGGTCTGGGACCGCATCCTGGGTTTGAATTTATTTCCGGATTCAGTGGCGGAAAAGGAGATGGCATTCTATCGCAAGATGCAAAACCAATACGGCCTGCCGCTCGACAGCCGTAAAAGCTACACCAAGCTCGATTGGACAACCTGGACGGCGACGCTCACGCAGAATACGAATGATTTTGAAGCCCTGGTTGGTCCGCTGGTCGCCTTCCTGGATGTGACCCCGGACCGCACGCCGATGACTGATTGGTATCAGACAAAGACCGCGCGAAGGGTGGGCTTCGATGCCCGTCCGGTGGTCGGCGGTATTTTTCTGCCGATGCTCTACCACCAAACGGTCTGGCATAAATATGCCGCCCGCGACAAAACCGGGGCGTCCGGTTGGGCGCCCATGCCGGCGCTGCCAAAAATTACCGTGATGCTTCCGGCGGCGGACACAAAGCCGGCGACATGGAGCTACACGACCGTGCAACCGGCTGCGGACTGGATGGAACTTCAGTTTGACGATTCATCCTGGAAGCAGGGTGAAGGCGGCTTTGGCACACCGGGCACACCCGGCGCCGTCATCGGCACGCCGTGGCAGACCGATGATATCTGGTTGCGCCGGGAGGTTGATCTGCCGGCCCAGAATCTTGGCGCGGTGCAGGCCTGGCTCCATCACGACGATGATGCCGAGGTTTATGTCAACGGTGTGCTGGCTCTTGATGCCGGCGGTTACACCACCAGCTATGAGAAATTTTCTCTGACGCCGGAAGGCATGGCGGCGTTGAAACCCGGCAAAAACCTGATTGCCATTCATTGTCATCAGACCGGTGGCGGACAGTATGTGGATTTCGGCCTGGTCACAGTTTCAAACCCGGTAAAATGATGTTCTCCCTCTCCCGGACCGTTCTGCTTTGTGCGATCGGATTGTTGATTGCCAGCCGCATTCAAGCT
Source organism: Candidatus Acidiferrales bacterium (assembly GCA_035499615.1). Lineage (GTDB taxonomy): Bacteria > Verrucomicrobiota > Verrucomicrobiia > Limisphaerales > UBA11358 > UBA11358. The sequence continues at coordinate 2,904 of DATJYM010000094.1, forward strand.
GAAGTTGAAAACTCCGCACCCACGAATCTTCCGGCAACGCCGGCGGCCGGCATGGGCACAACCGTCCATCCAGTTGATTCAAATCAGGTTCTGGAAAGGACCTCCTTCCAAACCGGCAAGCCTTGGAGTGAAAATGGAAATTTACGCTCGGATGTTGCCATTGTTTACGGCATTGACGCGGGCCTGCCACAGCGCATCGGGACGTGGCGCGATCACGGATATCGGATTCACGTCAT
>DATJYM010000095.1:0-35079 GCA_035499615.1 Candidatus Acidiferrales bacterium
ACAATCACGGCGTCCACCTTTGGAAGCCGGGTTTTGATTTCCGCCAGCAAATGGCCGGTCAGTCGGGCATTCAGGCCGTCGCGGGTTTCGCGGTCAATACGGACCACCTGCTGCTGGTGGGCGACGATGCGGGTTTTGACGCTGGTCGGGCGGGCGGCATTGGTCAACAGGCCGCCGCAGCGGATCTTTTGCCCGCTGAGCAGGTCCTTCAAGCGCCGGCCGTTTTCATCCCGGCCAATCATGCCAAAAACCTCGGTGAAGACATTGAGCGCCGCCAGGTTGCGCGCGACATTGGCCGCGCCGCCCGGCATGAAGCTTTCACGTTCGAATTCCACGACCGGCACCGGCGCCTCGGGCGAAATGCGCGAGACACCGCCCCAGATGAAGTGGTCGAGCATCACATCGCCGATGACCAGAATGCGGGCCCGGTTTCCGGCCGTCAGCAGTCTTCGGACGCGCTCAACCGATAGTGTGGTGTTATTCACGACCATCTTTTAACCCGTATTGGCGGGTGAGGGAAACAAAGAATTAAGGCCGGGACGGCGAAAAAAATTCCGCGCCGACGGTAATGAACCGGAGGCGCGGACGCGGCGTCTGATTTTGAGCGGGGTCAGAACGTCCAGGTAAAGCTGATGACAACCGAGTGGGTGAAGAAGCCCTTTTCTTTAACCGTATAATCCGTGGTATTGGAGCCGACCGTCTGGCTGAAGCTCCAGCTCGGGTCCGTCGTGCCGAGAAATTCGTACGCGAGGTCAAGGGAAGCATTTTCGGTCAGCCGGTATTCCAGCCCGGCCTTTGCCTGATAGGCGAAGGCAAAATTATAGTTGCCCAGGTTATATCCACTGGCGCTGTAGGAAAGAATGGAGACTGCTCCGCCTCCTCCGATTCCCACATAGGAAGACCAGGGGCCTTTGAAAGGAATCCGGTAAACGGCGTTCAACAGGATGGGAACTGTATAGGTGTCGATCGTCACATTGGCCGGATAGGGCTGGCTGTTGCCGGAGGAATTCCAAATAAGCCCGGTGTTAAATTCTGCGGCCCATGATCTGTTGAAATTGTAACCCAGGGCAACGTCTCCCCGGACACCCAGGTTGAATGACGTCTTCTGGCTTGAAGTCGTGGCCGGAGGCGTGCCCGAAAAAACGGTCGTTTCGACTGTTGAGTTCTGTTGATACGCACCGCCGAAGTTGACATCGGCATACAGATTTGACTCGGGAAGAAACTGTGAACCCTCGGTTTGGTCCTGGCTCGGGGCCTGCTGGGCCTGGATTTGGGCCGGGGGAGGCGTTTGAGCCGCCGGAGGAGGTTTCTGAGTCGGAGAACTGGGGATCGTATAAACGGTTGATCCTTGTGAACCTTTCGTCCATGCCTGTGCGAAACCAGCCTCCGTGGACAGGACTAGAACAGCAACGACGATTGTGATTGAACGAACGTTCATTTCCAGTTGGCGACGACCAGCAACTCTAATGCCATGGCGATTGGATGCGAATGTTTCTGAACACTTGACGCACAAAAAAAGCGCTTTGGACTCCGAAAATAAACCTTGGGAGAAATAAAGGTGTGACTTCGTGGATGACTTCGAACGCGACACCGCTTCGTTATTTCGCGGGAATTCACTCCGGTGCCTAAAATTTGATTTGTCTGTCCTGTAAAATTCTCGCGCCTTCGTGCCAAAGTTGGTCCGTATCATTAATCCAGAAACGCTGTCAGCGGACTGGTGGCACTGGCGGTTTCGGTCCGCGCAGCGAGACCGGTTTCGTAGGCGGCGCGTCCGGCTTCGACCGCGTTTTTGAAGGCAATCGCCATGCGGTTCGGATCGCTCGAAACGGCGATGGCGGTGTTGATGAGCACCGCGTCCGCGCCCAGTTCCATCGCCTCGGCGGCGTGGCTCGGTGCACCGAGACCCGCGTCCACAACCACGGGCACCGTCGCCTGCTCGATGATGATGCGGATTTGGTCCCGCGTTTGCACTCCGCGGTTCGAACCGATGGGCGAGCCGAGCGGCATTACCGTCGCGCAACCGGCGTCCTGCAACCGTTTGGCCAGCACCGGGTCGGCGTTGATGTAAGGCAGGACGGTGAACCCTTCCTTCACCAGAATTTCCGCGGCGTTGAAAGTTTCCACCGGATCGGGCAGCAGATAGCGTGGGTCGGGATGGATTTCGAGTTTCACCCACTTCGGCAAACCGGCGGCGGCGGCGAGGCGCGCGAGCCGGACGGCTTCCCCGGCGTTCATCGCGCCGCTGGTATTGGGCAGCAACAAATATTTCTTCGGGTCGATGAATTCCAGAATGTTCGCAAACGGGTCGTGTTGACCGGTCAAATCGGCGCGCCGCAGGGCGACGGTGACCAGTTCCGCGCCGCTGGCGTCCAGCGCATCGCGCATGGCTTCCGGCGACGAGAACTTTCCCGTGCCCAGGATCAGGCGGGACCGGAGAATTCTGCCGGCGATGACCAATGGCTCGTTCATTTATGATTTACGATTGACGGTTAACGATGGGCGGGTTTTCAGCCACGCCAGTCAAACGACATTTCAACAGTTTAAGATTAAATGGCCGCTTGTCGAGACGGGAAGGGGGGGATCCACCCGGATGAACACAGATAAACGTGGATAACGCACCTGACGGCCCAATTATCGGAAAGTGGCAAGCGCACCCTGTTCGGCGTAGCGGCTTCCGGGCAGAGAGCCGCATTATTTTATTTTGGAGAGGGCGGCTTTCTGCCGAAAGCCGCTACAGCTTGATGACTGCCAACTTGGAGTGAGACGCGACGTGTCGTCGCATCGAAGGCGGGGACAAGTCCGCGCACTCCAAATTCGGTATCCATCCGTGGTTGAAGCTCACGGCGTGAGGGTGACGTGGTCGAGAAGGGCGGAGTTGAGTTCCGAATTGTTGTGCGCGGTGACGGTAAGCCCGACATAGACGGTCCGGCTCATCGGCACCTCAATGCTGTCCACCGCCTTCCAGTCGTGCCCGTCCTTGGAAACGTAGCCGGTGAACCGGTCGCCGGCGCGGACCAAGCGCACCCAATAGGGAACGACCGCCGGCGGACCGTCGGTGTTCCAGGTGAGTCCGCCAGTCTGAAGGCGCCTTTGGAAGGCCGAGCTTCCGCCAGCGGTAATGACCATCAATGCGTCTTTCGCGCCGGACGAAAAATTTTCCCGGACCATGACGCCGGCCTTGGCCCACGGATCAGTGTATTGCATCGAAACCACCCGTGCGATGATTTGCCCATCACCGGTCAGTGATGTGGCGGCGAAATGGCAACCGTCGGCAGTCCCCCAGATATCGGTACCCGAGGCGATGAGATTGAAACGGTCATTCAAAAAACTGGCGTCACCGGTCAGGCCGACGCTGCCGATATCCGCGTTCGTCCAACCCGGCGGCAGCGACGGTGCGATCGGGGACAGGGAATTAATCCATTCGGCGATGGTGGAAACCGCCGGTTGATCCACCCGGTTTCGGGCCAGTGGCGGCATTTGGAGGTCGCCCAGGATGCTGATGCGATGTAACAGGACGGATTTGGCCGTGCTTCCGGGCACAACGATCTTCGCGCCGGGAATGCCGAGCGGATTGGCCACCGGGCCGTTGAGGATGGCCTGTTTTGCCAGTGGCGTGTCGAAGCGCGCGTCAAAAAACGCCTCGACACCGCCGGGTCGATGACATTGCGCGCAGTTGGCGTCAAGATAGGAACGGGTGCGCAGTTCGAGCGACGCGGACTGGTCGGTCACCGCCACCAGTTTGGCGAGCCGCGGGATGGCGGATTCGTCGAGCGGGGTATCAAACAAGCCGATGTGGTTCCAGGCGCGAAGCTGGTTGTCGGTCACGCCGTTGGGGTACTTGAAATCACCGTTAAGCTGGCGGGTTTTGACGCCGAGCACCCCGCCCGACGCATGCGTATGGCAGGTCAGGCAATCCTGTCGTCCGGGATAAAACCAGCGCTGGGTGCGCGTGCCTTCGGCGGTTTTTATTATGATGTTTTCGTTGATGCCCGCCGTTACCAGGTCCGCGTCACTTAGATCGGGGCGCCATTTGTAAGTGGCGCCGTAGACCGTGTCGTTGGTGTCCCGGACCAGCAGGCGTGTTTCCAGCCGGCGCAGGATTTTTGGATTGGTGTCATCCACGGGCAGATCAAAATTTTTCACAAACACGGTGCCTGGCGGAAACATCCATTCGCCATTATGCGCGAAATGGATGGTGGTGCCGGCCGGCAGCGCCAGCCAGCGGGTTTTGACGGCGCCATCCGACCAGAGAGGGGTGTTGACGCTGTAAGGAACGAGAGCCGGATCAGGTGTGAGCCGCGCCAGCTCGCGGAACGCGCCGGTTTCGGAAAGCAGTTTGGGAAACGGATGGGTGGGTGGCGGCGGGCCGCCGCGCGCCAGGGTGAAAATCCGCCCGCCAATGCTGCTCATCTGGCAAAAATAAATTTCGCCGGCGGCATCCAGGCCGAAAGACGAAAGGCCGGTATAATCGGAGCCGGAATTGGGCCCGGCGCCCTTGGGCATCACACAGAGGAGGTTCTTCCTGACCGGGGTGGTGGTTTCGTCCATGGCCCAAACGATCCGCATGACGTTGTCCCCGAAGATGTATTTGCCGCCCAGGTCGGCGGCGAATTTTTTACCGCGATAAACATAACCGCCGATGACCGCGCGCCCGTCGGTGTGCGGATAATCCAGCAGCGGTCCGCGGCTGATGCCGATGCAGGTTGCGGGCATTTTGCCCAATGTCCCTTCACAGTAAGGCCACTGAAAATTCAAGCCGGATTCGCCCGGTTGAATCACATCCACCTCTTCGCGAGCGCTTTCGCCGACGTCACCGATGAAAATCCGTCCCGTGGGCGGGTCGTAGGTCATCCGGTGCGGGCTGCGCAGGCCGAGGCAGAAAAATTCCTCCAGCACATTGGATTGGCCGACAAAGGGATTGTCGTTGGGAATGAAATAATTCGCGGAGTGTCCGTTGAGCGGCTGGCGCGGAATCGGATGGCTGATGGCGCCGCCACGGCAATCGACATCCAACCGCAGCACGCCGCCATATAAACTTTTGTTGATGACTTGGTCATTATCGCCCACGGAGTTGTCGCCTATGGTCAAATAAAGGAATCCGCTTTTCGGATGAAAAAACATGCCGCCGCCGTGATGCCAAACGGTCTGGTCGGCCAGATCAATCAGAATGGTTCGGGAACCCGGAATCGCCACGCCCTGGTCATCCAGCGTGTAGCGTTCGAGCCGGTCATGGTAATTGCCGATGGACGGCGGACGGGTCGTCGGGCTGCCGCCCACCATGCCGGGCGGGCACCAGGTGTAATAGACAAAGACGTAGTGATTCGTCGCAAAACCCGGATGAAACGCCACGCCCAGCAGGCCGGAATCGTCCCAGCCCTGGCATTGGTTGCTGAGATCGAGCACAAGTTTTTTTTGCGTCGTGCCCGGATCATTTTCAAACGTCCAGACGCGGCCTTCGCGTTCCCAGACGCAGAGTTGGTCCGAACCCGGCACGAAGGTCAAGCCGACCGAGTTGGTGAACAGCAGGTTGGGGAACGCCACCACCGCCGACCAGTCGCCCGAAATGCCCGGAGCAGTTTCCGGCATTGTGCCGTTCAAGAACGGTCCGATGGCCGGGCGCGAATCCAGTCCGTAGGGGCCGGCCATGGCGGAAAAGGCAAAACCCAGCAGCAAGACGAAACCGGAAAACCATTCGCCACGCGCTTGGGACCCAGGAAGCAGGTGTTTCACAAATTAAAACACGCACAAGATTCTCTGTCCCCGCCGCCGCGTCAAATTTTTAGTGTTCATTTCCCCGGCGCGAATTTAGCTTGGAGGCATGTTTCGTCCCTGCATCGACCTGCATGAAGGCAAAGTGAAGCAAATTGTGGGCGGCACGCTCGAGGGGGCGGGTCGCCTGCGGACGAACTTTGTTTCCGAGAAATCGGCCGCGTGGTTTGCCGGGCTTTATCGGCAGGATGCCTTGAAGGGCGGCCACGTCATCCAGCTCGGTCCCGGCAATGAAACCGAAGCCCGCGCGGCGCTGGCCGCGTTTCCGGGCGGACTGCAAATCGGCGGCGGAGTCAATGCGTCCAATGCGCGCGGCTGGCTGGATGCCGGTGCGTCGCATGTCATCGTTACGAGCTGGGTTTTTCGTGAAGGTCGCCTGGATGAAGGCCGGCTGGCGGAGTTGGTCAAAATTATCGGCCAATCACGGCTCGTACTGGATTTAAGCTGCCGGCGGCGGGGTGAGGATTATTTCGTGGTCACCGACCGGTGGCAAAAGTTTACACAATTAACCATTGGCCCGGACACGCTGAAGAAACTGGCCCGCCGCTGTGCAGAATTTTTGATCCACGCGGTGGACGTGGAAGGTCTTTGCCGCGGGATTGACCGGGAACTGGTGGAGAAACTCGGGCAATGGACACCGATCCCGACGACCTATGCCGGCGGCGCCACTTCGTTGACCGACCTGGAAGAGGTCATGCGGTTGGGGCAGGGGAAAATCGATCTGACCATCGGCTCGGCGTTGGATATTTTTGGTGGCACCGGCGTCTGCTACGCCGACGTGGTAAAATTCAACCGCCGCCAGATGGAAAAATCCGGCGGCGGTTGAGATAATCGAAGACTGCCTTTATTTGACCTCTTCAATTTTGGAGGCAACCATTAATTCCTTGCCGTCCTTTTCGGAAACCGTGCCGGTCACGGTCACTTTTTCACCATCATTCTGACAAATGTTGGAGTGGAAGTCTTTGGCCACCTTGTTCATCGTCAGAAAGTAGTTCACTGTTTTGCCGTCCTTATCAACTTGCAGCACGTCCTGGCACTCCGGGGTGATGTGCAATTTACACTTGCCGCAGACCATCATCCCATTGAGGGTGACGTCAGTACTGTCGGCGCCCAGCACGCGCGCCGTGAACGTTGCCGCCAGGAGCCCGGCGGCGAGGGTGAGGAACCATTTGGATTTTTTCATAGGTTGCTTAATTTATCGTATATATAGATTAAACATCAGAATTAAGACAGCTTAACCCTGGCTTTTATTCAAGGAAAAAGCAAGCAATTAACCCGCCTGCGTCGGCGTGGCGAACAATTCGGCAATCACAATTTGAAATTCCGGAATGAGCGCCTCTCCCAGCACCTCGCTTCCGGCCAGGATGCCCTTCAGCACCAGCCCCCATTCGGTGCAGTGGTAAATCTCCACGTTGTCATAGCGCGGGTCAACCATCCACAGCCGCGGTACGCGGATGTCTTCGTAAAGCTGTTTTTTGATGACGGTATCGGCCTGATGATCTTCCCGGCTGATGATCTCCGCCGCGAGCCAGAGTTTGCCGGTGGCGACGGTGACGAGGGCGAGGTCGGGGCAGATCGCCGTTGCCGGGGAGACGCGGACTTTGGTGCGGGGGGCCAGCAGTTGCGTAGCCGGCAGATTGGCGACACTGGCGGTCATCAGCCGGTGCAGGTGTTCACAAATCGCCTCGTGCCGCGCGCCCGGGGCGGAACGCGGGAGGGTTTCTCCGTTCAGGATTTCCTCATATGGCCGGCTCATTCCGCAGAGCAAACCAGTGATTGGCGGGGCGGGCAAGCAGCCTTTTTTATCGAAAACAGCGCTTGCCAAAAGCGCCGCGCAAGGTTACTCTCTGCGCTCTTTTGAATTATTATTTATGGCAGTAAGAATTCGCATGAAACGCGTGGGGACCAAGAATGCCCCGGTATTTCGCATTGTAGTAGCGGACGGCCGCAGTCCGCGCGATGGCAAGTTCATCGAAGAAATCGGCACTTATCAGCCGTTGAAAAAGGGCGACAATTTTTCGCTGAATCTGGACCGTGCCCGATATTGGCTGGGCAAAGGTGCACAGCCCAGCGAGACGGTGGCCAGTTTCATCAAGAAAGCAGGCAAGGCGACTGCGGCGGCCTGATTCAATTTTTTGCGCCATGCAGGCCTTTTTGGAATACGTCGTCAAGGGACTGGTGCAAAATCCTGATACGGTTTCCATTACACCGGTGGAACGCGAAGGGATGACAGTTTACGAGATCCGTCTGGAGCGGCAGGACGTCGGCAAAATCATTGGCCGCCACGGCGTGACGATCAACGCCATCCGGTCGTTGTTGCTGGCCGGGAGCGCCAAAAAAGGCGTGCGTTGCTCGGTGGAAATAGTCGAGGACAAGCCGGCGAGTTAGGCGGAATTTCAGCACGTTGCCGATGAAAATTGACGTGCTCACATTATTTCCGGCGATGTTCGCGGGGCCGCTCGATGAAAGCATCATCAAGCGCGCGCGGTCATCGGGTTTGCTGGATTTAAATATCCACAATCTTCGGAACTGGGCCCACGACCGGCATAAGACGGTGGACGACCGGCCGTTTGGCGGCGGGCCGGGGATGTTGTTGAAACCAGAACCGCTCTTCGAGGCGGTGGAAGCCTTGCGGCACAAAGGCACCCGCGTGATATTGCTGTCGCCGGCCGGCCGAAAATTCGACCAGGCCATGGCGCGGGAGCTGGCCGGGCGGAAACATTTGTTGCTCGTGACCGGTCATTACGAGGGCTTTGACGAGCGCGTGCGGGAAAGGCTGGCGGACGACGAATTGTCCATCGGGGATTACGTGCTGACGAACGGCGCGTTGCCGGCGATGGTGGTGATTGATGCGGTAACCCGGTTGCTGCCCGGGGTCCTGGGCCACGACGAGAGTTCGGTGGATGAATCGTTCAGTCCGGGTCGCTCGGGACTGGAATATCCGCAATACACCCGCCCCGCGGAGTTCCGCGAAATGCGGGTGCCGGACGTATTGGTTTCCGGCCACCACGCCGAGATTGAAAAATGGCGGCGGGAACAGGCAAAGCGGCGGACGAAAGAACGGAGACCGGATTTATTATAGGAGCCGACGCAAGGAGGCTCCAGAAGACGAAGAATTAAAAGATGAAGTTGAGCCTCGTCGCCCTGGCTCCTGCGGAAAATGAAGATTTATGAACCAGACATTGTTGGAAAAAATTGAATCGGAACAGTATCGCAAAGACAAAACCGATTTTGCGGTCGGCGACAGCGTGCGCGTGCATACCAAGGTGGTGGAAGGCGAGAAGGAACGCATCCAGATTTTTTCCGGAGTCGTCATCGGGAAACGCGGTCACGGCCTGAATGAGACCTTTACGGTCCGCCGTATCAGCTACGGCGAGGGTGTCGAGCGCGTGTTTCCCCTGCACTCCCCGCGCGTGGATAAGATCGAAGTCGAACGCAAGGGTGAAGTCCGCCGGGCCAAGCTGACTTATTTGCGCAAACGCCTGGGCAAGGGCGCGACCCTCGTGCGCGAGCGCGAGGAAAAGGCCGTTGCCGAACCGGCCGCCAAATAAGCAAAACTTCAGACTTTCAAAGCGGGGCCCTGGCCCCGCCTTTTTTGTGGTCTTCTGCCGTCAGGCTATTTGTCTGAACCCCGGGCTGCGGCGGCAACGGCCAGTTGGGTTTTTACGAATTGCCCGAAAATGGTCGGTTCGTAATTCCAGTTTTTGATCAAGGTCGGCCCGGCAGACGTATGCAGGTCCCAGGCAGTCCAGTGAAGATGATGCGCTTCCGTATAGGTCATCAAGTTGCGGGCGTAGTCGAGACCGTTCGTGTTGCCAAAGCTACGTCCGCCGAAACCCCATTCGCCGACGTAAACCGGGTATTTACCGCTGACTTCGCCAAAGCATTTGTCCCAGTTCTTTTTGTTCGGATAAGGGTGGGTTTCGTAGAAATAATTCGTTCCTTCAATGGCGGAACCTTGCAGCACGCCGCTCAAGTCGTAACCCCAATCCAGCCCGCTGACGGTCACGATGTTTTGTGCGCCGGTCGCGCGGACCGTGTCGTAGAGCTTTTGCATTCCGACAGCTTCGTAGGTGGTGGCCGTCTGGTCAGGATTCCATCGGGCCGGAATATCGGTGGCAATGCCGCCATTACGCCAGACCGCCCACGGCACGTCGTGAGGCTCGTTGTAGAGGCCGAAGATGACGTTGGGATGGTTTTTATAGCGCGTGGCCAGGTCTTGCCAGAAGATCACGGAATTTCGATCCGGCAGGTTGTGTTGTCCGAGCTTGCCGCCTTCATTGACCCACAGGCCGCAATCCGACCAGTGTAAATCCAGATCAATGTAAACCCGGGCGGCGGCGCAGGTTTCCACCAGATTGTCCACGATGGCCCGATAAGCTGCGCCACCGTCCGTCTGATCTTTCATTTTACCGAACCATCGGTCCTGCGCCAGGGGCAGGCGGATCAAGTTGACCTTCCAATCGGTAATGGTGCGTTGGACGGATTCCTGCACATGGTCGCCATCGTTCCGCCATTCCAACGACGCGATATTGACACCGTAAAGCCACACCGGCCGGCCGCTGGCATCCAGGGTCCGGGTCCCTTCAGTGTGCAGCTGCATCGCTGCGAGGGCGGGATCGTACGGGCGTGTCTGAATGGCGGAGAGCCCGTTTTCTGCCGGCTGGCCTGTTCCTACCGAGTAAAAGAGAGCCACCACGGCCAACGCAGCCGGGCCGGGCAGAAATGAATTGAGGTTGCACATGGGAAAGCCTTATCAGCCGGCTTCCGGCCAAATCAAACGCAAAATATGCAATCGGCAAAGGACCGGGTGGTCATCGGAAGAGACGGGAAGTCGGTTGTCCCGTCAAAGTTCCTCCGGCCTGGACATCAAATCCGCGACGCGCTGGAGCAACCGGCCGGCGGCACCGCCGTCGAGCACCCGGTGATCGAAGCTTAAGGTCAGGTTCGCCTCCATGATCGGAATGAACTGGCCTTTCACCGAATCCCAACTTGGAGCGTGGCGGGCTGCGCCCATGCCCAGTACGAGGGTTTGTTCCGGCAGCGGAATCGGCGTTGCCCATTCCAGGCCGAACGTGCCGAAATTGGTGACCGTGGCGATGGAACCACCGGTGGCATTGGGAGGCAGTTTGCGGTCGCGCGCCATTTTGACCAGTTCATCGTAAGGCGCAATCAAGTCCTTTAACATCCGTTTGTCCGCGTTACGAATGACGGGGACCAGAACGCCGTCCTCGGCCTCGACGGCGAAGCCGATGTCAATTGCCGAGGGATGCACAATTTTGGTGCCGACCAGCCGGCCGGCCGGTGCGCTGTTTTCCGCCAGGGCTACGGCCACTGCGCGCAAGGCGCAGAGCGCCGGTCCGGGTTTGGGCCGGGCCACCCGGCGGTAGGCAAACAGCGGGTCGAGACAAACCGGCATGCCGACATGCGCAAGGGGCCGGGTCCAACTGCGCCGCATCGCGTCCGCCACGGTTACACGCATCGTGGAGGCCTGGCTCATCTTTTGTTTCTCGAGCAGCGCGATGAATTTTTCGAAATCCTCGATGGTCACCCGCCCGGCTGCGCCGCTGCCGGCGACGCCGGCGAGGTCGGCCGCGCTCAACCCGAGTTCCGTCATGCGCGCCTTGAGCCGCGGTGAGAGAAAACTGGCGCCGGCGGCGTTGGCGGGCACCGGCAAGCCGCGCACGGTCGGCTGCACCCGGCTTGGGTTGCCATTGCCGTTACCCCGGGTAAGACGATCGGTATCGCCGGGTTTGGTGGAAGGCGGGACATCCAAACCCAGACGCGCCGCTTCTTCCTTGGTGGTTTCGATGCGGCCCAGCGTCGTGCCCACGGCGTAGCTTTCATTTAATTGAACCGTGAAAGCATCGAGGCGCCCGCCGCAGGGCGCCGTAACGGTCATGCTCGCCTTGTTCGTCTCAACTTCAATCAAATCCTGGCCGGCTTCCACGGTGTCACCCGGTTTCGCCAAAAAGCCTATGATGTTGGCCTCGGCAATGGATTCGCCCAGTTGGGGCATGATGATGGGAATTTGCAGCATGGTTTTCAGAGCCTTAACAATTTTCGGGCAGCGGCGGCAATGGCGCGCGCCGTCGGCCGATGGGCTGCCCACAAATTCGGATGATACGGCACGGGGGTGTCTTTGGCGTTGAGCCGTTGCGGCGGGACGTCCAGCAGGCCGTAGCCTTCGGTTACCACCCGCGCGATGATTTCCGCCGTCACGCCGCCCCACGGCCAGGATTCGCCGACACAGAGCAATCGCCCTGTCCGCGCCACACTGGCCATGAGCGTGTCGGTATCAATCGGTTTCACGGAACGCAGATCCACGACCTCCACTTCCCAGCCTTCGGGGGCGAGTTCCTTCGCTGCTTCGAGGGCCTCGTGCACCATGGCACTGTAGGCGACGACGGTCATGTCGCGGCCTTCGCGCGCGATGCGGGCCTTTCCGACGGGCAGGGCCTCGCTCGGCAATTTTTCGGCCTTGAGATGGTAATAAAGGAATTTGTGCTCGCAAAAAATTACCGGGTCTTCGATGGCCACCGCTTCGAGCAGCATGCTGTAGGCATCTTCAACCGTGGCGGGGGCCAGCACAATCAACCCGGGGTAATGCGCGTAGACCGATTCCAGGCATTGACTGTGGAACGGCCCGCTGCCCGAAGTGCCGCCGATTGGCAGGCGCACCGTAATCGGGCAAGGCACGTTGGTGCGCCAAAACAACGTTGCCGCCTGGTTAACAATCTGGTTGAAACCGACCGTGGAAAAATCCGCGAACTGCATTTCCACGATCGGCCGCATACCCTCAATCGCGGCGCCCACCGCCAACCCCACGATGGCATCTTCACTGATGGGCGAATCCAGCACCCGGCCGGGAAATTCGCCGGCCAGATTTTTCGTGGCCTTGAATGCGCCGCCAAACGCACCCACGTCCTGTCCGTAAATGAACACGCGTGGATCGTCGCGCAGGGCGTGGGCCTGCGCTTCGCGGATTGCTTCGAGGTAGGTGACACTCATGCCGCGTCAACTTTCGTTTTCATCGTGCATTTCGCTCAGTTGACCGGAGGAAATCGCCCGCCATTCCTCGGTGAACGGATCCGGCGCCGGTTCGCGCTGCACCCGGGCGATAACCTCCTCGATTTCAAGAACGGCCTCGCTGCGCCAGGCTGCGAGCATGGCGGAGTCCGCCCATTTCTGACGGATCAGATAGTCCTCGGCCGCCTTCAGGCAATCACGTCCCAAGGGCGACTTTTTCAACTTCGGATCGATATAGCCGGCGTCATCATGCTCTCCGTGACCGCACAGCCGGAGCAACGTGGCCACGACCATTTGCGGTCCGCGACCCGCACGCGCCCGGGCCACCGCCTGCCCGATGGTCTCGAGGCAGGCCTGCAAATCGGTGCCGTCCAGTGAATCCACCTCGACGCCATAGCCGGCCGCCTTGTCGGCGAGGTCATGACAGGCAAACTGGCGCGAGGTCGGCGTGGAATAAGCATATTGATTGTTGGCCACGACCAATACGAGCGACAATTTTTCCACCGCCGCCTGATTGAGCGCCTCATGAAACGCGCCGGTGGAGGTCGCGCCGTCGCCGATGGAGGCCAGGCCGACGGCGCCGGAAATGTTTTTGAAACGGCGCGCCAGCAAAATACCGTTCACGACAGAAATCATCGCGCCCAGATGGCTGATCATCGGCAGACAACCTTCCCGCGGTTTGCCGCGATGAACATTGCCATCGCGGCCGCGCATGGGCCCCAGTGCCGAGCCGAGATAGGTGCGCGCGGCGTCCAAGGCGGTTTCGCCAAAGGCCAGACGTCCGGCCGCGTCCCGGATCAACGGCGCAAACACGTCACCCTGTTTCAAGGAGACGCCGGCGGCTGCACTCAGGGCCTCCTGGCCGCGCCCGAGAAAGACACCGCCATGGATTCTGCCGGAGCGCCAAAGTGCGGCGAATTTGTCGTCCAACAACCGGCCCAGCAACATGAAGCGATAGGCGGCCAGATACGTCTCCCGAAACAAAGCCGCGCTTTTCGCCGTGCCGGACTCAAGCACCGTTTGCAGCATGGGTGGATTTTACTGCCAAACCATTGCACCAGCAATGTTTCTTTCGGCATTGGAAATGCGGTAAAATCAAAAAACGGGTTGGCCAAACCGGCAAAACTGATATTGAATGGGCGTCCTGAGACCGGGCGTCCTTAAAATAGACATCCCAAATCAAACTGAAATCAGCGTCATGAGACAAGCGGCGGCCCAAATCTTTCTGGTCGGTAGTGATCCGGAATTGCTGGCGACGCTCTCCGGGCTGCTGCGGACGGATAATATTGCCATCCGGCTGGCGCCATCCGGGGATGGGATCTTTGAGATGCTCCGCGAACAGCCGGCCGACCTGGTGCTGCTTGAGGGTTCGGAAATGGAATTATTGCGGGAACTCAAGGAAGTTCCGGCCACCCAGACCATCCCGGCCATCGTGTTCACCGCCTCGGCCGATCCGGCCGAGAAGATGCGCGCGTTTGAACTGGGAGCCCACGACTGCGTCAGCCGGCCGTTTGAGGCGGTGGAATTGCGGGGGCGCCTCCAGGCGGCGCTCAAGAACAAACGGCAGTTTGGCGAATTGCTCCGTTATCAGCGCGAGTTGATGGCCGCCCGGATCGCTGCTGAATCCGCCGCGCGCGCCAAATCCGAATTCCTGGCCGCCATGAGCCACGAAATCCGCACGCCCATGAACGGGGTGGTGGCGATGGTCGGTCTGTTGCTGGAAACGCAATTGAGCATCGAGCAGCGTGGCTACCTGGAAACCATTCACGCCAGCAGCGAGGCGTTGCTCACCATTGTCAACGACATCCTGGATTTTTCCAAAATCGAAGCGGGCAAGCTGGAGTTGGATTTGCGCCCGTTCGATCTGCGTTCTTGCGTGGAGGAAACCCTGGACCTGATGGCCGCGCGGGCCTTCGAGAAAAACCTCGACCTGCTTTATCAAATGGACGACGCGATTTCCGCGCAGGTGGAAGGCGACGCCTTGCGGCTGCGCCAGGTTTTGGTGAATCTGTTGAGCAACGCCATCAAATTCACCCGGTCCGGTGAGATCCTGGTGCAAGTCAAATTGCTTTCGGCCAGGGAAGGGGAAAAACCGGATCGCTCCCTCCTGCATCTTCATTTTTCCGTGCGCGACACGGGCATTGGCATTGCGCCGGACCGTCTGGCACGTTTGTTCAAACCATTCACCCAGGCTGAAGCCTCCACGGCACATCGTTACGGCGGCACGGGGCTGGGTCTGGCCATCAGCAAACAATTGGTGGAATTGATGGGGGGCAAAATGTGGGCCGAAAGCGTGCCGGGCGAAGGTTCGACCTTTCATTTTACCATCAATGTGCTGGCCCCCACAGAGGCGAAGACGTCCCCGCTCGCCGGCCGGCAGGATAAACTGGCGGGCCGCCGCGTATTGATTGTGGACGATAACGCGACCAGCCGCCGTGTTCTGGCGGAGCTGACGACAAAATGGGGCATGGTCCCCCACTGCACCGGCGACCCGCAGGAGGCAATGAATTGTCTTCGCGACGGCAACCGTTTCGATCTGGCCATTCTCGACGCGCAACTCCCGGGTATGGACGGTTTTACCCTGGCCGCCGAGATCCATCAACTCCCCGATGCCGCCATGCCGTTGGTGTTGCTCACGCCGCTGGGGATGCGTCAGGATGCGGCTTCAGCGGCGCGGATTCCGCTGGCCGCCTTTACCACCAAACCGGTCAAGCCGGCGCAGTTTTTCGAAACCCTCCTCCATGCCTTCTACCACACCAAACCCGACATGCCGGAACCCCTGCCGCCCCCGGACCAGGCCAAACAAAATTTTGCCAGCCGCCGGCCCTTGCGCGTATTATTGTGCGACGACAATTTCATCAATCAGAAGGTGGCCATCCGTATCCTGCAGCAGTTGGGTTATGAGCCGGACCTCGCCACTAACGGGCGGGAAGCCCTCGATGCCCTTGGGCAGAAGCCCTATGATATGATTTTTATGGATGTGATGATGCCGGAAATGGACGGTTTGGAGGCGACCCGGGCGATTCGCGAGTTTCAACAAACCTGCGATAAGGGCAATTTCAATTCCCGGATTGTCATTATTGCCATGACGGCACAGGCCATGCAGGGAGACCGTGAAAAATGCATCGCCGCTGGAATGGACGATTACCTGGCCAAACCCATTCGCCCAAACGATGTCCGCGCCGTCATCGAACGCTGGAGTGTCGAAGTGAGTTCGCCGGCCCCGGCCCCACCCGTGCCTCCGCGCGGAACCGACGCTTCCACAGACGCAGAAACATTGCCGGTGGAAATGGATCGGTTGCTGGATTTGGGCGGCGGGGATGCGGAAAGCCTGCGTGAACTGGTGGACCTCTACCTCAAACAGACCACGGGACAGCTGGCGCAATTGGAGTCAGCCGTAAAGGCGAACAAAGCCGAGGAAGTACGCCAGGTGGCACATAGCTGCGCCGGGGCCAGCGCCACCCTGGGCATGAGACGGCTGGTGCCGTTACTGCGGGAATTGGAACGGCAGGGCAAATCCGGCCAGTTCACCAACGCGGAGCAACTGTGCGCCGAGGCCACGCGCGAGTTCAAACGCACCCAGGATTTTCTGACCGGGCACCCGGCCCTCGCGGGGACGTTTACCTCCCCGGTTCATTCATGAAAAAAATTCTCATCATCGAAGACGATCATGTCATTGCGAACATTTACCGGAATAAATTCGCGGTGGAAGGTTATCAGGCGGAGGCGGCCTACGACGGTGAAAACGGCTTGAAAACCCTGCGGACGTTTCGGCCCGATCTTATCCTGCTCGATCTCATGCTCCCGCAGATGTCGGGTGTGGATTTTATCATTCATGTCCGCACCGAGGCGGATTTTGCCAGGGTGCCCATCGTCGTTTTTTCCAATACCTATTTGACCAACATGATTCAGGAGGCGTGGAAGGCCGGCGCCAACAAATGCCTGTCCAAAACCAATTGCACACCCAAGGATGTTTTGGACGTCGTCCGCCAGACCATCGGCGACAGCGGAATGCCCCCGCACGACACCGCAACGCGGACTGCTTTGACCTCTTCCAATCGCCCGAATTTCACCGATACGGAGGGGGACACAAAATTTCTGACCGAACTGAGGACCGCCTTCCTCGAGGGCCAATCGGCCACGCTCGCGGCTTTGCGCAGCGGTCTGCAAAACCTCATCAAGGCGGACAATGAAACCAACCAGCTCAAGGACATCCATGAGCTTTACCGCCGCACCCATGCGCTCGCGGGCAACGCCGGCCTCGCCGGATTCGTTTATGTCTCGCAAATGTCCGCGGCCGTGGAGGCGCTGCTCAAGGAGCTTCACGAAAAACCGAGGAGCATCAATACCTCCACCCTGCGCACCGTGGCCGCGGCCGTGGATTTCCTGGGCTCTCTCTTCGAACGCGGCAAGCAGCCGGATAACCCGGAGCCGCCGGCCGTCAACATTCTCGTGGTGGACGATGAGCCGATTTCGCAGCGCGCCGTGATTTATGCCCTGGAAAAGGCCCAGTTGCCGTCCACCAGCACCGCCGATCCCAATGCCGCCCTGAAATTGCTGACGGAAAAACAGTTCGACCTCGTTTTCCTGGACGTGGACATGCCCGGCATGACCGGTTTCGAACTCTGCACCAAGCTGCGCGCCCTGCCGCAATACAAGAAAACCCCCGTCGTTTTCGTCACTGCGCTCAGCGACTTCGACAGCCGCACCAGTTCCATGATGGCCGGTGGCAACGATTTCATCGCCAAGCCATTCCTGTTCATCGAACTTACCGTCAAGGCGCTCATCCACGTTCTGCGCGCCCGATTGCAGCCGGCGAGGTAACGTGGTCATTCGGTTCGGCAAAATTGTCAGAATCGGAATGAAGCCAAAACGACCACGTTTGCCCACCACGCTGCGGCCGAATCCTGGTTGGACCCATTGAACGATTTGCTGCGAGTGCTGTCTTTTTTAGCATTATGATCAGGCAAAATCTATCTTCCGTGTCTTTGCTTGGTTGCGTCGCTGCTGGAATGCTTTATGTCGTCTGCTCTGTTTCATCGAAATCTTCGGCAGCAGATCATTCAGGAGTTCCGTCTCCCGTTGGTGTCCGGGGGCAAGAGATATTCCTTTCCCAAGAGATGATGAAAGACGTTCATCCATGCACTTCTCCTGCCTGGCCAGCCGGTGCGCTCCCGTCGGATTTTTTATTTCTTCAACCCAGCCCGCCATCTCTGCCTCGACTGCCGCTTATTGCTGGCCTTATGGCCACCTGACGGCCGCTGCCATTTACTTTTTAGCCTGCGATAGGAGAGCTGAACATTTCCTTCGCGATCACGCCGTCAGCTACTTTAGCGACCGCGCCGGTCATCCGAATTGCATAATCGTTGCCAATCTCGATTTCGATGATGCCACCGGGCATGTGCACCGAAATCTCGCGGTCGCACAGGCCGAGCCGGTGCGCCACCGCCGCCGCCGCGCTGCTGCTGCTGCCGCTCGCCAGGGTGTAGCCGGCGCCGCGTTCCCAGATTTCAATCTGGATGTTGTTTCGGTCAATCACCTTCATGAACTGAACATTAGTACGGTTCGGAAAACGCAGGTGCGTTTCCAGCAACGGCCCCATCTGCTTCGCAATTTCCGGGCTGATTTTTGACATCGGCAGCACGCAATGTGGATTGCCCACGGTGGCGGCGCAGAAGTTGAATCGTTCACCACGCAGATGAATCGGTTCGTTGATGACTTCGCGTCGCGGGCCGGCCACGGGAATCTCGTCGCTCCAAAAGCTGACCTTGCCCATTTCCACACGGACTACTTTGCCGCGTTCCGTTACCGTCGCCTTCACCAGACCGCCGGCGGTTTCGATGGCGAACTCGTCCTTGCCGACCAGTTTCTTGTCCCACAGGTACCGCGAAAAGATTCGCAGACCATTGCCGCTCTTTTCCGCCTCGCTGCCGTCGGGATTGAAGATGCGCACCGCGAACTTCGCCTGTTTGGCGGGCAGGGGACCGAGCAGAATGCCATCCGACCCGATGCCGTAATTGCGATGGCAAATCGTCTTGATCTGGACGGCCGTCAACGGCGCCGGCAGATTCTTCGGGTCAATGACGATGTAGTCGTTGCCCAGTCCGTGATATTTCGTAAATGCCCACAGCATGAATCCAGCATAGCGCGCCGGGCGCGATGCGCAAAACAGTTTCAGGATTATTTGTCCTTTTTAAGGCGGCCTTCATCTTCCAGATGGAATTTGTGCAGCGAGCGGTGGACGACGGGTGCGAAGATGATGCCCAGGATGGCAATCAAGGCGAGGCCACTGAAGAGCGCATAGCAACCCGCAAAGATCTTACCGCCGTTGGTTTGCAGCGCGGCAACCGGACCCATGCCGGAAAGAATCATGGCGGCATTCACGAATGCGTCAATCCACGGCAGTTTTTCGAAAACGTGATAGCCAGTCATGCCGATGCCAAGGGCAACAACGATGATCGAAAATCCAAGCGCCGCGTGGCGCGCAATGCGCCGGTAATACTCCTTGCGCGGCAGCAGCGGTTTTGAGCGATGCTCGAACATAAAAGATTCAGGACATGTTTTCAAAATGGGTTTTCCATGTCCAGCGCGTGTAACGTCGCCAATTTAAGAAACGTGCGGTCGTAGGCCGCCACCAAATTGTTAATGCACGTTTTTACACGCTCCAGGTGATTTCCCGCACATTTTTGGGGGCCGCGCTTTCACGTGAATTCACAATGACATCCCCGGCTGCCGCCTGTTAGCTTGTGTTCATGCGCTCCGCCGGACCCTGTCACCATGTCCATCCGGCTGTTTTCATGTTTCTTATACTGCCGTTTGGAGTGATGGCGGGCTACGTCACAGTCGCGCTCGCCTACCTGCTTTCAAAGGCCGGTATCCCGGTCGCGCAGGTTGCCGCGCTGGTTGCCGTCAGCATCGTTCCGCACACCTGGAAATTCGCGTGGGCGCCGCTGGTGGACACAACACTCTCGCGCAAAAAGTGGTATGCGATGGCGAGCGTGGTGAGCGCTGCCGGCATTTTGGCCACGGGCATCGTGTCGGTGAAGGCGACCAGTCTGCCGCTGCTCACGGTCGTCATTTTGGTTTCAAATATTGCCGTGACATTCCTCGGCATGGCGACTGAAAGTTTGATGGCCTACGGTACGCCGGTGGAGTTAAAGGGGCGAGCGGGCGGCTGGTTCCAGGCGGGCAATCTTGGCGGTGCGGGCATCGGGGGAGGCATTGGTCTGTGGCTCGCGCAACGCCTGCCGGAGCAATGGATGGCATGCGCCATCCTGGCGGGCGCGTGCCTCCTGTGTTGCCTTGGCCTTTGCTTCCTGTGCGAGCCGGGGTCGACAATTCGCGAGACGACCCTGCACCGGACGTTTGCCAACCTGTTCCGGGACTTGTGGCATGTGGCGAAATCGCGCCGGGGCTTCCTGGCGCTTTTCCTGTGCTTTCTGCCGATTGGTTCAGGCGCCGCGTCCAACCTCTGGTCCGCGGTGGCTGGCGACTGGCACGCGACGGCCGACACGGTGGCGCTTGTGACCGGAGTGCTCGGCGGAATTTTGTCCGGAGCCGGCTGCCTGATCGGCGGCTGGATTTGCGACCGCATGGACCGCAAGGTCGGGTACGTGCTTTACGGGGTATTGCAGGCCGCTTGTGCGGTCGGTATGGCATTCGCTCCGCGCACCCAGGCGATGTACATCTTCTGGACCTGTTTATATGCTGTGATCACCGGCCTCACCTACGCGGGTTTCACAGCCTTTGTGCTCGAAGCTATGGGCACGGGTGCCGCCGCCACCAAGTACAACATCTTCGCCTCGCTATCCAACACGCCGATTTATTACATGACACTCATTGACGGCTGGGCTTACACCCGCCGAGGCGCCGCTGGCATGTTAAACACGGAAGCCGCCATCTGCATTCTGGGCATGTTGCTGTTTGTCGCTATGTTGTTTGCGGTGAACAGGCTAAAACCTGCGACCGCCAAGGCGAGCTGACCAGGAGGCGGTGCAATGTCATTTCACAATTTGCACGCTGCCGGTGATTCTCTTCACGTCGTTGAGTTTTTTTCTCTGCATGAACTCGCGGAGGCCGGCAATCACCTGCAAGGCCGTCTGCGGTTCGTAGAAATTGGCGGTGCCGACCGCTACGGCCGTCGCGCCGGCCACCATGAATTCAATCGCGTCTGCCGCGCTCTGGATGCCGCCCATGCCGATGATGGGAATCTTCACAGCCTTGGCCGCGTCCCAGACCAGCTTGATGGCAATCGGCTTGATGCACGGTCCGGTCAAACCGCCGGTGACATTCGCCAGCTTCGGCTGGCGCGTTTCGATGTCTATCGCCATGGCCGGATAGCTGTTCATGATGGATAACGCGTCGCTGCCGGCGTCTTCCGCCGCCTGAGCGAAAGGCGCGATGCTCACCACATTCGGGCTCATCTTGGTAATCAGCGGCAGCTTCGTCACCTTGCGGCAGGCGGCGACGACTTGTGCCAGCAATTTCAAGTCGGTCCCGAATTGCGCGCCGCCTTTCTTGATGTTCGGGCAGGATACATTGAGTTCCAACGCGCCCACGCCACCGAGCGCGTCGAACCGTGCGGCCACTTCGGCATATTCCTCAACCGTCGTGCCCCAGATGTTGATGATGGTGGGTACATTCAGCGTTTTGAGAAACGGCCAGTATTTCCTGATGAATCCGTCCACGCCCGGCCCCTGTAAACCGATGGCATTGATGAGCCCGCTGGCAACTTCGACCGTGCGCGGCGTGGCATTGCCGCGGACCGGGTCAAGCCGGATGCCTTTGACGACCACCGCGCCGAGCTGATTGAGGTCGAGGAGCTGCGCATATTCGACGCCGTAGCCGAACGTGCCCGACGCGACCATCACCGGGTTTTTCAGCTTCAACTTGCCGATTCGGACGGCGAGATTCATATTAAATTGATTTCCAGCCTATGTAGCGGCTTTCGGCAGAAAGCCGCTGACTTGAGACACAGTGGCGGCGCTCTGCCGAGACGCCGCTACGAAATTTCCCACACGACGTCGCGCGCATCAAACACCGGCCCTTCGGTACAGGTGCGCTGGTATTCCCAGCCGCCGTTGGCCTTGACCGGAATCACGCAGGTCAGGCAGACACCGATACCGCAGCACATATGTTCATCCATGGAAAGTTCCGCCGGCACGTTGAATTCTTCGGCCATTGTGCCGACGGCCCTCAGCATTCCGGTCGGTCCGCATGCGAACAGCTTTCGCCCGGACTTGTTTCGTTTTAGTTCGGCAAGCAACGGTTTGGTCACCAATGCCTTTTCACCGTGGCTGCCGTCCTCGGTCGTCACGCGCACGTCCCAGCCCAGGGCCTGAAATTCCTTTTCGCACAAAATATCAATCCGCTTGCGCCCGCCGACAAAGACGATACCGCGTTGCGCTGAGCGTTGCGCCAGCAGATACATCGCCGCCATGCCGTAACCGCCGGCGACGAGCAGGGGGATCTCGCCGCCGCGTTCAGGGATGGAAAATCCGTGGCCGAGCGGCGCCATCACGCTCAATTCCTCGCCGGCACTCATCCGGGCGAGCGCGTTGGTGCCCTGGCCGACGGTTTTGTACAGGATGGAAAACGTGTCGCCGGAAACCTGGAAGATGCTGAAGGGCCGCCGGAGCAGGGCGTCCTTGAGCGACAGAACGCGGACGTGGGCGAACTGTCCGGGCTGGATGCGCGGCGCGATCTCCGGCGCACGCAGGATCAGACGGAAATAGGAATCGGTGTCGCGCTCATTGGAAATAATCTGGACGGTTTGCTCAAGCATCAGCGCGGTCAGCATGGTCGGCAACGGCAAACCTGTCAACTTTGGGTGTGGGGTGGCGGCGCCCTAGTTGGGATTTATTTGAATGCAATACCGGATTTTCCTTTCCAAATCCTCGTTCCATTGAAGCCCTTGCGATTCCCGGCTGGCGCGAATCTTCTTTATGACATCCTCGATGGAAATGTTCGGCTCGGTCTTTTTTAATTCCTCAATAATCGCCCGTATTTTCGCCTCATTAAGCGGAACACTCATGATTCATTCCTTTCCGTTTGACTGCGGTTGCGGTCTTTACGGCTGGCTCCGGCCAGGGAACCGGCATCACCGGCGGCGGCGCGCCAGACGGGGCGGAAATAAGGACCGTCATCGCGCTCGGGGGACACAATCTGGACGGTTTGGTTAAGCATTGGCGACCACCAGCATGGTCGGCAACAGCGAAACTGTCAACGGAGAGATGGCCCGTCCCAGTGATTGAACGCCGCGCTGAGTTTTCTACCCGCGAATCCTGGTTCGGGCGGCCAGGGCCAGAACCACACCGAGTAGTGTTCCGGCTGTATTCGTTAACACGTCGGTCGTGGATGAAGTCCGGTTGGGCAGCCAGGCCTGAATGATTTCAATGGTCAGGCTGACGGTGGCCCCGGTCAGAACCACCACCAAAGTGTTGGCAACCCACGTACCCGGCTGGAGCCGGCAGCGATGGAGAAAAAAACAGAATCCGAACGGAGCGAAACCGAGGATGTTGACGGCGATGTCCGCATAATCCGGCCGGTAATAGGAAAGGTCCTTCCAGGGCGGAATCAAAAAATCCCGCTGAATCGGCCTGAATCCCGCGGGAATGATGACGTCCCGATGGTTACCAGACGAATCTCGCGCCAACTGCCCGGCGGCCTCGTCGAAAAGATAGAAGGCTGTCAGGCCGGGTGTCGTCGTGAGCTGTCGGGCGTGACCCTGTTTCCAAAGCATGCAATGCCGGGCGATTTCCGCCGGATTCAGTGCCCGGTGGTAAACTGCCAGTCCCAACAATCGCCCCGTCCAGGAATTTTTTCCGGAAGCATTGTTGCCCAGGATGAGTTGTCCGTCCAACGCCTCCCCGTTCAAGACGAATTGGGGGAAATGTCCGGCCACTGTTCCGTCCAGATAAAAATCCGTACCTGTTCCGTCACCGCAAACGGTAAAGCATTGTGCCATTCCCGCCACCAACGCGTTGTCCACGCCCACCTCGGGAATTTTGCCCGTTTGCCCCGGGTGCCGGGTCGTCGCCCGCAGTAAAAAGTCCTGTTTCCATTGACCAAGGACAAAATCGAACGGCAGTTGGGGATTGTGAATGCTCATGATATCGAATACATCACTGGCGGGTTCCGGTTGCGCCTCGAGCCACAGTTCAACGGTAAATTTTGCGGCCGCTGGTGTGCTGCCGCCCGATTCGTGAAGTGCCGACAACAACCCGGTGGCATAAGCCATTCCGTAGGGTGCAAACTGCAGGCCAGGCCGACCCGTCAGCCAACTGACCCGATTAGTGGGGTGGAAGTCAAACGGCCACAACCCCACGACGAAATAACCCGCTACAATCATCAGACTCAACCAGCCGGACCATCTAAGATAGGGAACGTCTTTCACTTGTTGCCTCGGTTTTTAGGCTGATCGGAATTCAGTGGCGGCTGTCGCCGAGGCCGCACGTTTAATCCGGCGGCGCCGGGGAGGAAGGCTCCGGTGAAGCGGAACGACGACTGGAAATCCATTCCTGGGTCAGCCGGTAACCCACCGCCAACAGCGTCGGTCCCAGGAAGACGCCGATGAACCCGAAGGCCAGCGCACCGCCGATGACTCCGAAGAAAATCAGGATAAACGGCATGTCACTCCCCTGGCTGATGAGCCAGGGTTTGACGAAGTTGTCGAGGCTGGATACTCCCACGCCCCAGATGAGCATAAAGATGCCCCAACCGTTGGCTCCTTGATGAAACAACCAGAGCGCTGCGGGAATCCAGACCAACCCGGTCCCCACGACCGGCAGAATGGACGCGAAGAAGGCGAGGAGTGCCAGCAACGCGGCGCCGGGCACACCGGCGATGAGCAGGCCGATGCCCGTCGCCACCGCCTGTATCAGCGAGGTGCCGAGGATGCCATAGACCACGCCACGGATCGTTTGACCCGCCACCGTCAACAGGTGTCTGCCTTGCTCGCCGCTGATGCGTTCCACGGCCGTGGTCAATCGGTTGGCGGCTGCCACGCCGTCACGGAACAGGAAGAACGCGATAAAGATGCTTAATGCCAGTTGCAGGAGGCCGCTTCCCAGGGCCAGGCCGCTCCGGAGCAGCCAGGCGCTCACGGGTTTGATGAACTGTTGCGCCTGGGCCCACAGCGTCGCCGTGTCCTCCGTGAATCCCTGCCAGTAGGCCGTCGCCCGGGTTCCGACGACCGGCACCCGGGCCAGCCAATCGGGCGGGCCGGGCGGGCCGTTTTGCGCCCAGGTTTTGGCGGCACCCGTCAGTTGATTGATGTTATCGGCCAAGGTGGTGCCGATGATGATGAAGGGCAGAAGGACCACGAGGATCATGGCCAGCGTCATCAGGGAAGCGGCCAGGGTGCGCCGGTTTCGGACCAGTCCGAGCAACCGGCGATAGAGAGGCCAGCTGGAAAAACAAAGCACCACCGCCCAGAGCAGCGCGGACACGAACGGGCGCAACACGAGCAGGCAACCGGCCAGCAGGATCAACAGGACAATCCAGCCGATGTTCTGTTCCAGCCTGGAGCGCATTGGGTT
Organism: Candidatus Acidiferrales bacterium; assembly: GCA_035499615.1. GTDB lineage: Bacteria > Verrucomicrobiota > Verrucomicrobiia > Limisphaerales > UBA11358 > UBA11358. Next base: position 25,338 of record DATJYM010000095.1, read on the forward strand.
CATGGCGAAGCTTTATGGCGCATAAATACCGTCAGTGCATCTCCGATTGGTCAAATGGCGAACCGCGGCGCCCAGTTTTCCAAGTAATAAAACTCGGACGGCATGGTGGTGGCGAGTGTGCGCCGGTGTCGGGCGAGTGACAAGCGGCAAATGACCCGTGGCGGCGTCCTGGTTTGAAATCCAATTTGTCGTAACGGAACGCGCGTTGTCTCAACGCGCAGCCGGTTCGGCCAATCCAGATGCTGAGGATTGGGGGACAATCCGCACTCCAGCTTAATCAGGATACCGCCATCACTTGGGGCGAGAAGGGAGCCGATACCGTCACTCATTTTCGCTTTCGCAAACGATGAAACGAAGAGGTTCGGCTGGTCGCCGCCGTTATTCGCCATTCGCCGACGGGAGGACATCAGGCGTGGTTTCCATGCGGGGATGCGGATGGCCGTCCACTTCATCCGGCGGTGAGGATTTGGCGCGTTCGACAATTTTGCGGTAGGTCGCCAGCGCGAGCAGCGGCCAGGCGTTGCGGTACATGTCGTATTTCAAATAAAACACCTTGGGAAAACCGGTGCCGGTGGTTTCATGTTCCGTCCAAGAGCCGTCCGGATTTTGGGTTCGAGCCAGGTATTCGATGCCGCGCTTGAGGTGTGGATTGTCCGGGTCGTCAAACGCGCACAAACCCATGACCGCCCACGCGGTTTGTGACGCGGTGCTCGGCCCGCGTCCCTTGAATACCGGGTCGTCGTAGGTGTTGCATCGTTCGCCCCAGCCGCCGTCCTCGTGCTGGACGCTTTCCAGCCATGCGCGCGCCTTGAGCAGCCAGGGTTGGTTCATGTCCAGGTTCAGTGCGCGCAATCCGCGCAACACCTGCCAGGTGCCATAGATATAATTCACGCCCCAGCGGCCATACCACGAGCCGTCGGCCTCCTGGTGCTCGCGGATGTAAGTCAACGCCCGTTTCACCCGCGCATGGCCCACCCGGAAATGCTCGTAACCGAGGAGTTCCAGTATCCGCGCTGTGATATCGGCGCATTCAGGGTCCAGCATGGCGTTGTGGTCGGCGAAGGGGACCTTTTCCAGAATATTTTTGGTGCAATCCTTGTCGAAGGAGGCCCAGCCACCGTCCTTGCACTGGAACGTCAGCATCCAGTTCAGGCCGCGACGGAAACACTCGTCGCGCCGGCCTGGATGGTCGGTGGGGATTTTACGGAGCGCCAACAGCACCATGGCGGTGTCATCCACGTCCGGGTTCCATTGGTTGTTGAATTCAAAGACCCAGCCGCTTGGTTCGACCCGCGTGGGGTTTTTATGATACCAGTCGCCGCGAATGCGGATTTCCCGGTCCATCAACCAGGTGACGGCTCTCTTAAGGGCCGGATGATTCTCCGAAATGCCGGATTCATGGAGGCAGACGGCGACGATGGCCGTGTCCCAGACCGGCGAGAAACACGGTTCGATGCGCACGCTGTCGGCGGTTTCGTGTTCCAGTTTCTTGAGTTCATGCGTGGCGCGGACCACTTCCGGGTGGTCATCGGGGTAGCCCAGCGCATGGAGCGCGATGAGGGAATTGAGCATCGCCGGGAAAATTGCCGCCAGGCCGTCGGAATGTTCGAAGCGTTCGAGCATCCATTGTTCGCACTTGCGCAGCGCGCGATTGCGGAACGGGTGGATTTTGTGCTCGGCGAACCACTCGGCGAACTTGTGCAGGCGGTCGAGCCAGAGGAAGAAATTACGCCAGGACAACTTTTCCGGGTCGGGTGCCAGGGCGAGGTCACGCTCGTGCAACCCTTCGGGATACAGCTCGTCCAGGTCCACCTCGACCGGTCGGGTGGGTTTGAAGTGATTGATGATGGCGAGCGGGACGAGCATGGCGCGCGACCAGTTGCTCATGTCCCAGAATTCCACGCCGAACCATTTGCCGATGAGGACCACCTCGCAGGGGATGGTGGGCACGTACTCCCAGGAATGCAGCCCCAGCAACGCGAGGTACAGTTTGGAGAATGTGTTCATGCGCGGCACGCCGCCGAGGTGCAAGGCCATTTCTCTCGCGCGCAGCATCCGCGGGTCGGTCTCCGGCACGCCGGCCAGTTTGAGGGCGAGATAGGCTTTGATGGTGGCGTTGATGTCCGAAGGGCCGCCATAATAGATGTTCCAGCCGCCATCCGGCAGTTGCATGGAAAACAGGTGATTGACGGCCTTGCGCTGCCATTCGGGGTCGATCTTCCCGTGCCAATGATGGTAGGCCACCGTGTCGGACACGAGTGTGGAATCCACCATCAATTCGCCGACCCAGTAGCCTTCGGGCTTTTGCAGGCTCAAGAGATGCTCCTGCGACCGCAGAATCGCCGTCTCGATCTCTCTCTCAAAATCCGTTTGAAACCGGGCCGACCGAGGCGACTGCGTCGTCTGAACACTGGATTCGCTATCAGTCAACACGCCCGTACTGTGCGGGGATTAGCCGCGCCTGTAAAGATTTTAACTCACCGGCATTTATAACGAATCTGGAGGACGTGGCCGGCCGGGTCGGTTCCCAAAAAATGCGCGGTTATGGCAGTGCCAGCGAATCCCTTCGTGAACTTTTTGTATGCCGGAAAGGGCATAAGAAAGTTAAATTTTTGTGTTGGACAAACTTGCAAAATTCTCCTAGTTGATAAATAGCGGTTGATTCCCGATGGAATGAGCCTATGAGTTACAGAATTTCCCGCTACGGGTGGCTCCCCGATTTACCCGATCATCGCGACCATTATTATGCCGCGCCGGTCGAGAAAGCGGCGGTGTTGCCTGTCAGCACGGATTTGCGGGCCCAGTGTCCGCCGGTATATGACCAGGGCCAGCTCGGCAGTTGCACCGCCAATGCCATCGCTGGGGCGATTGAATTTGACCGGCTGAAACAACAAGTGGCCGAGTTTACGCCCTCGCGGCTGTTCATTTATTACAACGAACGCGTGATCGAGCACACGGTGGATTCGGACAGTGGCGCGCAAATCCGTGACGGGATCAAAAGTGTCGCCAAACAAGGTGACTGTCCCGAAACCGAATGGCCGTACGTGATTGCCAAGTTTGAAACCAAGCCACCGGCGCGCTGTTATTCGGATGCGCTCCGATATCGTGTGGTGTCGTACCAGCGCCTGGTGCCGGTGCTCAGCCAGTTGAAAGGTTGCCTGGTGTCGGGCTATCCGTTTGTGTTTGGTTTTACCGTCTATGAGAGCTTCGAAAGCCCTGGAGTGGCCCGGACCGGCCATGCCTCACTGCCGGGTCCCGCCGAGCGCGCCATCGGCGGCCACGCCGTTGTCGGCGTGGGCTATCAGGATGTGCATCAATGGTTTATCGTCCGAAATTCCTGGGGCAAACGATGGGGAATGAAGGGCTATTTTACATTACCTTATGCTTATTTAACCGATGAAAATTTAGCGAGTGACTTCTGGACAATCCGCGTCGTTCAATGATAATTTAACTAAACCCAACAAAAACTATGACTCTGACCAAACGCGACCTCGTTATCCGCATCAGCAACGAGACTGGACTCGTCCAACAGCAAGTATTCGACGTGGTCCAGAAAACACTGGACTATATCGCCGAGGCGCTTGCCAAAGGCGACAAAGTGGAACTGCGTAACTTCGGCGTTTTCGAAGTAAAGGTTCGAAAGGCGCGAGTCGGCCGCAATCCGAACAAACCGGAAACCGACGTGCCCATTCCTGCCCGCGCCACCGTGAAATTCAAGGCCGGCAAGGAGATGCGCGCCGATGTCTTCAAGCTGTCGCCGAAATCTCAGGCGTCGGCCGCCGCGATTTGAGGGTGTCACAGGGACGGGCGCGGGCGCGCCATCGGATTTGAAGACCGGACTGTTCAAAAATCCGCAAAAGATTTGTTTAATTTTTGCGGATTTTGTAATTTTCGCGGCTGATTTATGGAACGACTCCCCGGTTTCCGCGATTTTTATCCCGAACCCTTGCCATCCCGCGACGCGGGATGGAGCTTCGACGCCCGCCAATACATCTTCGATAAATGGCGCGAAACCGCCCGGCGCTACGGTTTCCGCGAATACGACGGCCCGCCGCTCGAATCGCTCGAATTGTTCACCACCAAAAGCGGCGACGAAATCGTCGGCCAGCTTTACAATTTCACCGACAAGGGCGATCGCGCGGTGGCGCTGAGGCCGGAAATGACGCCGACGCTGGCGCGCATGGCGGCCGCGCACGAGCGCAATTACAGGAAACCGATCAAGTGGTTTGCCATACCGCAATTGTTCCGCTACGAACGCCAGCAAAAAGGCCGGTTGCGCGAGCATTTCCAGTTCAATGCCGATCTGATCGGCGAGACCAACCCGGCGGCGGACGCGGAACTCATCGCGTTGCTCATCGACACGCTGCGCGCGTTTGGCCTGACCGAACAGGATTTTGTCATTCGCCTCAGCAGCCGCAACGCGTGGCATGAGTTTTACCAAAGCCAAAAACCTTCTGCGGCAGGAGCGAGCACCACCTCGGCCCGGGCCGGAAACGGTGAGAAGGCCGCCGAGACGATGCCCGGCGTCCCGTCCGCTGAATACGATTTTTTTCAGGCCATTGACAAACTGGAGCGCACGCCGCCCGAAGAGAGCGAACAGAAGCTGGCTGTGCTCGGTTTTTCCCTGGCCGGCGTGAACCGGTTCATTGAGTCCGGCAAGCCGACAGCCGAGTTGCAGAGTATTCTGGACAATCTCGCCGCACGGGGATTGCAGGGCTTTGTGAAAGTGGATTACCATGTCATCCGCGGGCTGGCTTATTACACCGGGGTCGTTTTCGAGGCATTCGACGCCAGGGGCGAATTCCGCGCCATTGCCGGCGGCGGGCGCTACGACAACCTCGTAAAACTTGTCAGCGGCGGCAAGGTGGATTTGTCCGCGCTCGGCTTCGGCATGGGCGACGTGGTGCTGCTGGAACTGCTCAAGGCGCGTGGCCGGCTGCCTCGATTCGACGCCGTCACCGCTGTCTTCGTTTTGATCGAGGACGAAAAGCTGCGTCCGCAATCGCTCAAGCTCGTCCAGGACTTGCGCGCGGCCGGCTTTGCGGTGGATTATCCGCTGACGCCTGCCAAGCCGGACAAGCAATTCAAGCGGGCCCAGGAATTGAAGGCGGGCTTCACCGCCCGCGTGGAAAGCGACGACTACGTGCGCATCCGGAATCAAAAGTCGCGCGAAGAAATCGTTGCCGGCTTCGCCGACGTGGCGAATCATCTGGGATAAATCGAAACAACCCGCCCCCAGCGCCCCTGATTGGTTCAGGATGAGAAGTCGAGACTTCTGCCATACCGGCGTGGCGGCTTTCAGCAGAAAGCCGCGCCCTTCGGTTTTTACAAAGCCGGCGGCGCTCTGCCGGGACGCGGCCACGGTCCGTTGGGGTGGCTTCGGGGGTCTCAAGTCATGATTGATTCGACCCAACGCTTTTCCAGCCGGGTGGAAAACTACATCAAATACCGGCCCGGCTATCCCCCGGCCATCCTGGATTTGCTAAAGGAAAAATGTGGACTGACCCGCGGTTCCATCATAGCCGACATCGGTTCAGGCACTGGGATTCTGACGGAATTATTCTTGCGGTACGGCAACCCGGTTTTTGGCGTGGAACCGAACCGCGCCATGCGGGAGGCCGCGGAACGGCTGCTGGGCCAATATTCGAAATTCACCAGCGTTTCCGGCACGGCGGAAGCCACCACTCTGAAGGACCGCAGCGTGGATTTTGTCACTGCCAGCCAGGCGTTTCACTGGTTTGATCGCGAGCGATCGCGCCAGGAATTTCTTCGCATTCTCAGACCCGGTGGCTGGACGGTGTTGATTTGGAATGAACGGAACTTGAACGGTCCATTTGCCAAAGCCTATGAGTGTTTGCTCAGGACATACGGAACCGATTACGAGGAGGTGAACCATCAGCACACCGATGCGAAGGCGATTGGCCCGTTCTTTGGTGCGACCGATTATATGCAGGCTGATTTTCCAAACCGGCAGGTTTTCGATCGGGAAGGATTGAAAGGGCGGCTCCTTTCGTCGTCGTACGCGCCGGAGCCCGGGCATCCCCGATATGCTCCGATGTTGGAGGCGTTAAACTCGCTCTTTTCCGGGTATCAAACGGATGGGAACGTTGTCTTTGAATATGACACCCTCGTTTATTACGGCCGGCTGTCGGCTTGGAATTATCCGGGCAAATAATCAGTAGTGCTTGGTGTCCTGGCGCCGGGTCGGGCGGCATTACTTCTGCTTCCAAACATTTGATATCAATGGAAATGACGTAATGATACTGGAGGACAATTTTTTTCCTGAATCGCCGCCGCCGCCTTCGAGCGTCACCGTGGCCGAGATATGTGACCGATTCGTGGCAGCGGGTTTGCCCTGCCGGAGCGAGCGCCATGAGGACGAGGTGCGGATTGTTTTCGAGGGCCGCAAGTCCGGCCTGATTTTTACGGTAAACGCCTCCGGCCATCCCTTGACGGCCACTATGCCGGATGAGACGGATTACGACGCGGAGTTCGCCTCGGTCATTTTCGAGGTTTTTGAGAGCATTGGATGGACGTACGCCCCGGGCCAGGCCTGATTTCAGGCAGCTTTGCCCGGCTTCACCACGGCGACCACCAGGGCATCTGATTTGAGATATTTTTGGGCAACCCCCTTGATTTGTTCCAGGGTGACGGCTTCATATTTGGCGTCATCGAGTTCCGTGCGCTGGTAACCGAGCCCGTAAACTTCATCGAGGGCGGTGGTGGAAGCAAGGTGGCCCAGTTCCTGCCGCGCGATCTTCTTTTGGCCGATGATCTTGGCCTTGGCGCGCTTGAGTTCCTCGGCGGTCAGACCCTCGTTGCGCAGCAATTCGGCTTCCCTGAGCAATTCTTTTTCGACCAGTTCAACCTTGGACGGTTCGGTGCCGGTGTAAAACGCGAAGTAACCGGGCGCGAGCCCGGCCAGATTCTGCGCCCCAACGTAATAGGCCAGACCCAGTTGCTCGCGAATCCGCAGGAAAAGCCGCGACCCGAGGTCGCTGCACGATTCCTGGATTAACTCGAGTGCATAATGGTCATCGTTGAACATGGTGGTGCCCGGAAAGCCGATGACCAATACCGCCTGCTTTTTGTCCCGGGTTTCGGTGACGCGTTTCAACGCTGTCAGGGCAGGGCGCGTCGTCTGTGAAGCATCGCCGGGCAGCCCGCCGGGGCCAGCAGGCCCGGGTGGTTTCCAACTGCCCAACACCATCTCGACCGCGGCTTTGACTTCGTCGGTCTTGACATCGCCATAGATGGCGAGGACGCAATTATTCGGCGTGACGAGGCTCTGGTGAAACGATTTGAGATCATCCGCCTGAAGGTTCTGCACCACGGTTTCCACACCAAGCGCGTCGAGGCCGTAACCTTCGTTCCCGAATAGTGCACGGCGCATTGCCAGGCTGGCGCTCTTGAGCAAATCATCCTTTTGCGCATAGATGCCGGCGATTTGCACGTCCCGTTCGCGTTCCAATTCGCCCGGAGGGAAGACGGGGTTCAGCAGGACGTCGGAGATCAGGTCGAGGCCCGTTTTGAAATCGCTGCTCATGACCTCCGCATTGACGCCAAAGCTGTTGTTGCCGCCATAACTGTCGATGCCACCGCCCACGGATTCAATCTCCGTGGCGATTTGCGTGGCCGTGCGGCGTTTGGTGCCTTTGAGCAGGGTTTTGGCGAGCAGGAGGGTGATGCCATTGTTCCGGGTGTTTTCGGCGAGCACGCCTCCTTTCAACGCCGCCCGAAATTCGACAAAGGGCAGGCGATGATCCTCTTTCACGAGCAGGCGCAGGCCGTTGGACAGTTCAAATTTTTGTATCGGCCGCTCGTTCCGTGCCTCAGCTTCGATTCTGGATTTCGGCGCGTTGCCATCGGGCAGCAAGGCATACAAGGTGCGGTTTTGTGGCGTGAGATATTCGCGGGCCACCCGCTGAATGTCTGCCGGGGTGACGAGTTTCACCGCGGCCAGTTGGCGTTCCGAAAAACCAAGGTCACTGGCCACGATCCAGTTGCTGCCGAGGTCGCCGGCCTGGCCCTCCATGGTTTTATGCGTGGCGAGCGTGGCGGAAATGAACTGCTTGACCGCCTTTTCCAGCTCGCCGGGGGGAACCAGCCCGCCCCGCAATTTCTCGATTTCCGCCAGCATCGCACCGCGGGCGTCGGCGAATTTATCCGCGTCGGCCACGGCGCTCATGCCGAACAAGCCGGTATTGCCGGGGCTGTACGTCCATGCATCCACGTGGTGCACCACGCCCTGCCGTTCACGCACTTCCTGATAAAGCCGTGAACTGCGTCCATGGCCGAGCAACACGGCCAGCACCTCCAGCACCGGCACGTCCGGATGGCGGATTTCCGGGATGTGCCAGGCAAAATGAAAGTGGCCAAGTTCGATCGGCGCCTCCTCCACGATTTCACGCGGCGCGGTCTGCAACGGCTCCTCGGGCAGCACCATGGGCGGCGACGGGCGCGCCTTGGATTTTTCGTAGGCGGCGCGGATTTGCGCGATCACGTCGTCATTTTTCACGTCGCCCACCACCACGTAGAAGACGTTGTTGGGCGCGTATTTTTCGCGATAATAGGCGCGGATATCCTCCGGTTTCAGTTCGTTGAAAATGTCGGGATAACCGATGACCGTGAAACGATATGGGCTGCGGGTGTAGGCGGTCTCGAACAGGCGCCGGCCGGCGCGGCGGCCCGGATCGTCCACGTTCATGTCCATCTCGCGGCGGATAACGTCCTGTTCCTTGGCGAGTTCGTCGGCCGGCAGCGTCGCGTTCTGCATGATGTCGCACAGGATGTCGATGGCAATCCTCGCGCCGGTGTTCGGCACGTCGATGTGATAGACTGTGCGGTCGAAACTCGTGTAGGCATTCATGTAACCGCCGGCCTCCTGGACCTCCTGGTCAATGCGGCTACCCGGACGGGTGGTTGTGCCCTTGAACAGCATGTGCTCGAGCATGTGCGACAGGCCGGCCCCCAGCCAGCGGTCTTCATGAATACTGCCGGCCATGCACCATGCCTGCGCCGATACCACCGGGGCGCTGCGGTCTTCGCGCACGATGATGGTCAGGCCATTGTCGAGGGTGGTCAGGGTAACGCCGGCGGGCGGCGATGGGGTTTGCATTGCCAGAATTCTAGCCGAAAAAGCCGTGTCACTCATACACAAGTTGGACGGGCAGGATATTCAGAAATGCGTGCGGGGCAAACCAATTTGGTGGGAGTAAAAGTGACCACGAGCCGGGAGACAGGGCGCTTCACTCCGTGCGCGCCGCTGTTTTTGCAGGAGTCGAGGCAACGCGACTCAAATTAAATTTCATGCAGAGACTCCTCGCGTCGTCTCCTGCAAGGTGAAAGTGTGAGGACACGTCCGCGCTTTGGTCCGGCACGATCCGGAATTGCGGACGTGCAGGAAGGGGGGCTCTCTCGTCAATTGGCTACCGGCTTCGTTTCCGAATCCGATTTGCTCTGCGGCTGGAATGGTTTGCGAAAAATTTCCGTGAAGTCGTAACCGTTTTGAAAATCGTCCCGCGTGTCCTTGTCGGTCTTGGCGAGCAGGCCGATTTCCACCATATTGAAGACAATCTCGCCAAAATCACGGCTGTGGCGCACGCCCCATTCCTCAAACACGGTCATGACCATGGGCCCGAATTGCTGGAGCGCAAACTGGCGGATGCCGTTGAGCAGCTCCTGGCCGCTGACGTGGCGGATCTGGCCCTGGGTTTCCTTGCCAATCAGTTTCTGCGTGTAA
>DATJYM010000096.1:0-5427 GCA_035499615.1 Candidatus Acidiferrales bacterium
TGCCAACGCCGAAACGATCGTGGCCGAGTTGCGCGCCAAAATCCCGCGACAGATTCTCGGCCATTACGATCGCCTGGTCGCCAAAGGGAAGAAGGGCATTACACTGGTTCGTGATCAGGTTTGTACCGGTTGCCACATGCGCGTGCCCATCGGCGGCATCATGGCGCTGAAACATGGGGAAGATATCCAGCTCTGCGAGAGTTGCGGTCGTTACCTTTATCTGCCGCCCACTGCGCCGGCCGAATCGGCGAAGGCTGCAGAATCCGCGGCTGCCTCGAAACCGGCCCGAAAACCCCGCAAGTCAAGGAAATCCCTGCAAATTGTCTGACCCGGTTCGGAGCCGGACGGGACCACTGCGGGATTCCAGGGAGAAACGGCCACGCGACTCTCGTCAGTCCCGGATAAAATAGCTGAGATTTTCCAGTTCGATGGCCAGGTTGACGTTGTTGACCATGACTTCCTCGGGTACAGAGAGGGGAATCGGCGCAAAGTTCAAAATGCCCATGATCCCGACAGCGACGAGCTGATTGGCAACTTCCTGCGCCGCCGCGGCAGGCACGGTCAGGATGGACATTTTGACACCGTGGTCGCGAACGAAATCCGGAAGCTGACTCATACCCAGGATTGGCTGGCGGACCTTTTTATCTCGCTGCCGGCGCGGGTCGGCGTCAAAGGCCGCCACAATCTCGAATCCTTCCTTCCCGAAACCGCGATAGGAAAGCAGGGCCAGCCCCAGGTGTCCGGCGCCGACCAAAATGACCGGTTGCAAACGCGACGTGCCGAGTTCGTCGGCGATCTTTTTCGACAAATCCGCCACGTCATAACCGAGGCCGCGCGTCCCGAAAGTGCCGAAATAAGCGAGGTCTTTTCGGAGTTGGGTGGGCTTGACCCCGGCGGCCTGGGCGAGCGCCTCGCTGGAAACGGTGCTGATGCCCTTCTCGCGCAGCCGCGCCAGGCAACGCAGATAAATCGAGAGACGATAGATCGTCTTGCGCGGAATTACTGCGGCGGTCTTTTTCAAGGCGCGCAGAAATTAAGCACACGAATGTTGAATAGCAAGCGCTCGAATGAGGGGAATGCTCGGGGGATCGGAGCGCGCCGGTTTCAGGCGCAGCACGCCCGGAGGAAAAGCGTGGCAGCTCGAGTTGAATGTGCGGGAGTTTCCAAACGGCTGCGGCCGGGACAACCGCGCTCCGAATAATTTCCTGCTGGTCAAAAGCAGGGTTTGGGCTAATTTTACCGCCTGATAAAATCATGTTTAAGGGAACATACACCGCCATCGTGACCCCGTTCAAAAACGGGCAGCTCGACGCGCCTGCCCTCGAACGTCTCGTCCGGAGGCAAATCCAGGCCGGCGTGGACGGCATCGTGCCCGTCGGCACCACCGGCGAATCGCCGACGGTGGACTACGAGGAACATCTCGAAATCATCGCGCTCACGGTGAAATTTTGTTCAGGCCGGGTGAAAGTGCTTGCCGGTACCGGCGGAAATTCGACCAGCGAGGCGGTTTATCTGACGCGCGAGGCCGAGAAAATCGGCGCGGACGGCTCGCTGCAGGTCGCGCCGTATTACAACAAGCCCACCCAGGAAGGTTTGTTCCAGCATTTCCGGGAAATTGCCCGCACCACCCGGCTGCCCATTGTGCTTTACAGCATTCCGGGGCGCTGTGGTGTGGAGATTGGTGTTGAAACCGTGCGGCGCCTGGCACAGGAATGCAAGAACATCATCGGCATCAAGGAAGCCGGCGGCAGCGCCGACAGAGTGTCGGCGTTACGCGCGGCGCTGGGCCCGAAATTTGAAATTCTAAGCGGTGACGATTCACTCACGCTGCCGTTCATGGCGGTAGGCGCGGATGGCGTCATCAGCGTGGCATCGAATGTCGTTCCGCGGGAAGTGGCGCACATGGTAGGCGCCTTCCGTCGTGGTCAGATCCGGAAAGCGTCGCAGCTTCATGCCAGACTTTATCCGCTATTCAAAGATTTGTTCATCGAGACGAACCCGGTTCCCATCAAGGCCGCGCTGGCGATGAAAGGGTTGATCGAGGAAGAATACCGTCTGCCGCTGGTGCCGATGAGCGCGGCCAACCGGGCGAAATTGCGCGCGACCATGAAGGCGTGCGGCATTTTGAAATGACAGTTTTCAACGCAAAGGCGCAAGGAAACAAAGGCGCAAAGTTATTTATTAAAAATTCCCTTTGCGGCTTCGCGTCATTGCGTCTTTGCGTTAAACAATATGACTAGGATTATTATTACCGGGGCCAAAGGCCGAATGGGCCAGGCGCTTGTTTCGTGCGCGAAAAATTTCCGCGAGCTGCACGTCGCCGCGCAGATTGACATGGGCGACGATTTGCCGGATGCCGTGGTGCGCGGAGATGTGGTGGTGGATTTTACCGTGCACACGGCGACGGCGGACATCGCGGGTCTTTGTGCCCGGCACAAAAAGGCCATGGTCATCGGCACAACGGGCCATACGAATGCCGAGCGCAACGAAATTTTGAAGTTCAAAACCAAAATTCCGATGGTCTGGGCTTCAAATTTTTCGACCGGGGTGAATACCCTGTTCTGGCTGACGCGCAAGGCGGCGGAAATTTTAGGCCCGGATTACGACCTGGAAATCACCGAAATGCACCACCGGATGAAGATAGACGCGCCGAGCGGTACGGCCAAAACGCTGGCGCAAATTTTGGCTGAAGTGCGCAAACAGCATCTGGACAAGGTGGCGCGGCACGGACGACTGGGCATCGGCGAACGCGCGCCGGGAGAGATTGGCATTCATTCGTTGCGCGGCGGTGACGTGGTGGGCGACCACACGGTAATCTTCGCGGCCAACGGCGAGCGCGTCGAGCTGACGCACAAGGCGTCAAGTCGCGACACGCTTGCCAACGGCGCGTTACGCGCCGCCCTGTGGGTCGTCAAACAGAAGCCCGGTCTTTACGATATGCAGGACGTGCTGGGCTTGAAGTGAGTTTGTAGGAGACGACGTAAGGAGTCTCTGATTAAAAATGCAAAAATATGAGCCTCCTCAGGTCGGCTCCTGCTATGGTCTTTGTTGCGCTCGGTTCCAACCTCGGGGATACGCGGCGAATCATTCTGGAGGCGATGGCGCAGCTGCAGGATTTTTCCGACCGGCCGGTCCTCAAATCTTCACTGTGGCAAACTTCTCCGGTGGATTGTCCGCCGGATTCACCGATGTTTGTAAACGCCGCCGTTGGTTTTGAGCCGCGAGCAGGTGAAACACCGGAATCGTTGCTGCACAAACTCCGGCAGTTGGAAAATGAGTTTGGCCGCCAGCCGAAGCAATCGATCAACGAGCCGCGGCCGTTGGATCTGGATTTGATTGCATTTGGTTCGGAAGTTCGCAACGCAACGGAACTCGTTTTACCGCATCCCCGGGCGCATTTGCGGCGGTTTGTGCTTCGGCCGCTGAAGGAAATCGCGCCGGATTTGATTTTGCCGGGACACCGCAAAACGGTTGCGCAATTGCTGGCGGAACTTTCTTCCGACGAAATCGTCAAACGAGTTTAACCACGGGTGGACACGGATTGGAAAAGCCGCGGAAGGCCGCCGCAATCCAAAGCCCGGCGGTCATTCGAGGCGGTTCCCTGAACATGAAGCGTCTGGGAGTGTGACAGTCTTCCGGCGCGTTGGAACGAGGCGGGCGCAGGCGCGGGCGCGTGGGGCGGCAAAGACCACACCGGGTCAGGCGCTGTGCGCCGAAACCGGGGCACCGTAGGCCATTGCGCGCGCCAGCGCCGATTCGTTCGAACTGCCGGCTCGACGCTTCAAGTCACGTTTTTCCAAAAATCCGTTGGTATTCAAGCCCGACGTAACGATCGGTCATGCCGGCCAGATAATCACAAACAGCGCGATAAAGGCCGGTTTTGGTCGCACGCCGCCGTGCGCCCTCGCCAATCTCCTTTGGATGCATCAGGTAATAACGGAACAGATGTTCGAGCATTTTCAGGGAGCGCCGATTCAGCCAGCGGAGCGTTTGGTTGTAGTAGAGATTTTTGTAGAGGTAATCGCGCAATTCGAGATTCAACGCCCGGCGTTCGGGGCTGTGCTGCACGAGCCCCTTCGGAAACAGGCGCACTGCGTCGGCGGATTGCACCCCGGATGCGATGATCAGCCGCTCGCTGGTTTCGACGACATCGTGGATTTGCAGGTCAATGATGGTGCGAATGATGAAGTAACGGCGGCATTCGTCGGGCAGGTCGCCGTGTTCCTTTTTCACCAGCCGCGCCGCCTGCGCCCAGACCCGAACGTCGCGACGCAGTTTGCTTTCGGACAACAATCCGGATTCAAGTCCGTCGTCGAGATCATGGCTGTAATAGGTGATTTCGTCGGCGAGATTGGCGATTTGCGCCTCGAGCGAGGAATTTTTGGCGTCAAATCCTTTCCGCCGGCCCGGATGGTCGTAGGCGGTGAAATGCTTCACCAGGCCTTCGCGGACTTCCCAGGTGAGATTCAGGCCGGGGAAATCCGGATATTTTTGTTCCAACTCCTCGACAATGCGCAGGCTTTGGCGATTGTGCTCAAAGCCGCCGTGTTTGCGCATCAACCGGTTCAAAACCGTCTCACCCTTGTGACCAAACGGTGAGTGGCCAAGGTCGTGTGCCAGCGCGATGCTTTCGGCGAGGTCTTCGTTTAATTTCAGCGCGCTGGCAATGTTGCGCGAAACGGCCGCGACCTCGATGGTGTGGGTCAGGCGGGTGCGGAGATGGTCGCCGGTGCCGTTGAGAAAAACCTGGGTTTTATATTCCAACCGGCGGAAGGCGCGGGAATGGATTACCCGGTCGCGGTCGCGCTGGTAATGGGTGCGCCACTGGGGTGGTGACTCCGCGTAATTGCGCCCGCGGGTGTCGCCACTGAACTGGGCATAAGGCGCGAGAATTTGTCTCTCGATCTGTTCCAGTTCAAGGCGTGTACGGGGCATGATTCAGCTTTCCTACGGTAGTAAACACAATTGAGAAAGGCAATTGCATCGTTCCGCGTACCCGCGGCGGATGCTACCCCAATTGACACCCAAATGTTGCAATATTCTGATTGACATTATTAAGACAACTGAATTAAATGGAGGGCAGATCGGGACGAAGCGCGCCAGCAGCAGGCTTCTTTCCTGACAGCGCCGGGCCCGATCGGTTGAGTGCGAAGTGCGCACGAAACGAATCCGGGCTGTGACTCATGACCGGCCCTGACTCGGGAGGGTTCAGAGGTTTGTTGAAGCAAACGGTCAAAACTGAATTCATTTGAGTGAGGCAACATGAAAAAGTCGATTTTCTTCCCAATTCCCTGCAAAGTCGCATCGGCGCTGACGATGTTATCACTGGCGGCGCTGAACGCGTTCGGTCAAACCCAGTGCGTCGAAACCAACGGTTTCAAGGTCGTGTTTCCCCCGAATACGGACGGCGGCATGGATGTGCTGGAC
>DATJYM010000097.1:0-5742 GCA_035499615.1 Candidatus Acidiferrales bacterium
CGCCCAGCAGCCGCGCGGATTCCAGATAGGTTTCGACGTGTTCCGCAGCCTCGGCAGTCGGGTGATGGTGCGCCGGCTTCAGGGGGCCGACGGCGGGCGTGGCGGACGGGTTGTGGCCTTGCGCGGCGTCGGCGAACACACGATCGTAATAACGGGTGATGGCATCCAGGGTGAATTTCCAGCCGTTCTTGGCGTGGGGCACGAACGTCTTGGCTACCGCCAGCGTCATCGGCGTCTCGGTGTCGACGTGGTATTCCAGCGCGCCGATCAGCTTCGGGCTGTGCGGGAAATTTTTCTCCGTGAGGAAGCGGCCGATTTCCAGTTCGGGATTCACGCCCGCACCGAGCCGGCGGAAAAGCTTCAGGACGACTTTGTCACCGAAAATCATGGTGGTATTGCCTTCTTCCGTATTGTGAACGGAAGGCTCCGACGTCGTCAGGCCGTTCAGGAGGTCCCGCGACACCGACAGGCGCATGGCCTCCACTTCACCCTGGTCATTGTGCAGGCGCTCGCGGTGGCGGATGAGTTCGAGCAGCGACCGGGCGAAGGCCGGAGCACAAAAGGCCTCATGGACCACGCCGAATTGTGGGTCCTCGGGCAGAGTCAGCGCGGCGATCGCATTATCCAGGACCGGCCCGGCGGCCGCGCCGGCGGTAAAAGCCAGTGTGAGCACAAATAATTCCGTGTTCGCGTCCACGTATTCAATTTGAAGCAGCGCCAGCGCGGCGGCGGTCTCGTCCGGCAGCGGCACGTTGAAAACCTCCTTGAGAGTGACCAGTTTGATGGTTCCGGCTTTGCCGGAAAACCACGATCGCGACTTCAGATAATCAGGCAGGAGGGTTTCGAGGACCGCGCGCGGTTTGCCGGTGAAGAGGTCCTGCCAGTGTGCGCTGACCGCGATGGCCGGCAACGGCGCCGGCACGCCGGTTTCTGGCTGCGGCAACTGCGGTTGCAGCCTGGGTTCGAGCGAAAACCAGAAGAAATTGTGCGGGCCGAGCGTAAGAAAATACGGTGCCTCGGTGATGGCGGGAAATTTCGTCCGGCCAAACAGCTCGATGGGTACGAGGGTTTTGAACGCCGACAAATCCAGCTCCACGGGCTGGGTGAAGCGCGAAAGGTTGGCGACCACGAGGATGGTTTCCCGTTCGTGGCGCAGGACGTAGCTCAGGATTTTGTTGTTGTCCGGCTGGAGGAATTCGCATTTGCCTTCGCCGAGCGCGCGCCAGCGTTTGCGCAACAAAAGAATCCGGCGCATCCACCAGAGCTGGGAATGGGGATTGGCCAGTTGCGTTTCCACGTTGACGGCCTCGTAATGGTAACTGGGGTCGAGGATGATCGGGAGGTAAAGGCTCTGCGGATTGGCGCGCGAGAAGCCGGCGTTTTTGTCCGAACTCCATTGCATTGGCGTGCGCACGCCGTCGCGGTCACCCAGATAAATGTTTTCGCCCAGGCCGATTTCGTCACCGTAATAAAGCACGGGTGTGCCGGGCAGGGAAAGCAGCAACGCATTCAGCAATTCGATGCTCTTGCGGTCGTTGTTGAGCAGCGGCGCCAGGCGGCGGCGGATGCCCAGGTTGAGCCGCGCCTGATGCACCTGCGCATACATCCGATACATGTAGTCGCGCTCCTCGTCGGTGACCATTTCCAGCGTCAACTCGTCGTGATTGCGAAGGAACAGCGCCCACTGGCTGGTTTCAGGAATGAGCGGTGTTTGCTCCAAAATGTCCACAATCGGCAAGCGGTCTTCCATGCGCAGCGCCATGAACAGCCGCGGCATCAGCGGAAAATGATACGCCATGTGGCACTCGTCGCCGCGTCCTTGTCCGAAATACGCCACGGCGTCCTCCGGCCATTGGTTCGCCTCGGCGAGCAACATGCGGTCGCGGTATTTTCCATCCACATGCGCCCGCAGTTTTTTGAGGAAGGCATGCGTCGCCGGGAGATTTTCGCAATCCGTGCCTTCGCGTTCGTAAAGATACGGCACGGCGTCCAGCCGCAGGCCGTCCACGCCCAGGTCGAGCCAGAAATCCACCACCTTGAAAATGGCCTTGTGGACTTCCGGATGGTCGTAGTTCAAATCGGGCTGGTGCGAGAAGAAACGGTGCCAGAAATACGCCCTGGCCTCATGGTCCCACGTCCAATTCGAAACTTCCACGTCCTTGAAGATGATGCGTGCGTCCTTGTATTTTTTTTGCGAGTCGCTCCACACGTAAAAATTCCGCCACTGGCTGCCGGGCCGGGAGCGGCGCGCGCGCTGGAACCACGGATGCTGGTCGGAGGTGTGGTTCAACACCAGTTCCGTGATGACCCGCAAACTGCGCTGATGCGCCTCGCGGAGGAACATTTTGAAATCGCCCAGCGTGCCGAACATGGGATGTACGTTGCAGTAATCGGCGATGTCATAGCCGTCATCTTTGAGGGGGGAAGGATAAAACGGCAACAGCCAGATGGTGGTGACGCCAAGATCCTTGATGTAATCCAGCTTGTCCGTCAGTCCGCGAAAATCACCCGAGCCGTCGCCGTTTGCGTCATAAAAGGCGCGGACATGCACTTCGTAAATGACTCCGCTCTTATACCAGAACGGGTCGGGGTTGAGTCCTTCGCGGTTTCGTTTGGAGCTGGCCATGGTTGTTATGCGGCCGGCGCGGCGCCGCCGAATTCCGCCCGCAAGCGCGGCAGGCATTGCGGATAATGTTTTTGGAGGTAGGCGATGAATTTCTCGCGGATGTCGCAGCGCAAATCCCACGATTTCGAGGAATCGGCGGAAGTGGCCAGCACGCGGATTTGCATCGTCTTTTCGGTGGCATCGGTCACTTGCAGGTTCCAGAAGCGCCTGTCCCAGAGCGGATGGTTTTCGATAATTTCTTTCAATACCCGGCGCGCTTCGTCCAGCGGCAGCGTGTAGTCCACCCAGACGAACACCGAGCCGAGCAAGTCGGCGGTCTGGCGGGTCCAGTTTTGGAATGGCTTTTCGATGAAGTAACTCAACGGCACGATGAGCCGCCGGTCATCCCAGATGTGGATGACCACGTACGTCAGCGTGATTTCCTCGACGCGGCCCCATTCGCCCTCGACGATGACGACGTCGTCGAGGCGGATCGGCTGGGTCATGGCGAGCTGGAAGCCGGCGAACAAATTGGCGATGGTCTTCTGCGCCGCGAAACCGAGCACGACGCCGACGACGCCCGCCGACGCGAGAATGCTCGTGCCGAACCGCCGCATCTCCTCGAACAACATCAGGATCGAGGCGACCGTGAACAGGCCGATGATGACATAAAGCGTTTTGCTGATGACGTGGACCTGCGTGTAAATCTTCCGCGCCTGGAGATTGTCAGCGGTGCTGATGTCGTATTTCGTCAGCACGGCTTTTTCTCCGAGGTTGACGGCTTGGAACAAAATCAGCGCCACCGCCACGATGAGCAGGATGCTGGTGCCTTTGGCGACGACGCCGGCGTAATCGGGCGGCAGATTCAGAATCGGCAGGGCGAAAATGATGCCGACCACGGGCACGATGACGCGCAGGCTTTTGCCCACCAGCGGCACGAATAAATCGTCGAGCTTGCTTCCGGTTTTGGCGGCCAGCGCGGCCAGCCGCACGTCGAGCACTCGGGTGAACCGGAAGAAAAGCCAGAACAGCGCCGCGAACGCGCCGAGGTCGGCCAGCTTGTTGAAAAATCCACGAACGAATTGCAATTCCTCATCCGGCGGCAGTTTCAGCAGCAACGGCGTGGCGGCCACATAAACGCCGAATATCCAAATCAGGAGGTAAAGCGGCTTGCCGAGCGCGCCGAAGACATGATGATGCAATTGTTTGGATTCATCCCTCGCGGACTGCCGGATTTTGCGCCGGAGGAAGGCGGCGGCCAGGCCGTTCGCAAGGAGAAAGACCAGCACAAAGCCCAGCACCGCGCCCAGGTCCGCCCAAGTGATGGCGCCAATAACCGGCGTGTTAACGCCAGGGCCGAACAGGGCTTGCAGCCCGCGGACCAGCAGCGCCGTCAATGCGGCGGCGGCGGCGTTCAACGATTCATTTTCGGTCACGGTCATCCTGCAATTGAATTTTCAAGGCGTCGCCCGGGCGGCAATGTTCTCACGATGTTCCTGGCCCAATTCGCGGAGCAACCGCCGCACAGCGGTGTGATGGGTCAGATAATACCGCGCCGCCGTGTTGTCCAGGCCGACGCGCACCGAGTAAGCCGTCGGCGGCAAGGCGCGAAAAAGGTCTTCGTCCGTCCAATCGTCGCCAATGCTCAGAATGAACTCGGGCAGACGGCCCGTCAGCCATTCCAAGGCGGCGGTGCCTTTGTTGACGCCCGTGTTGCGGATTTCAATGACTTTATTCCCCTCCAACACCTGCACGTCAATGTTGCGGGTGTAACCCGCCAGATCGTCGAGCAGTTCCTTGGCGCGCAGCGAGCCCTGTTCCGGGTCGGCTCGGCGGTAATGCCAGGCGAGTGAAAATTCCTTTTCTTCCAGCAACGCCCCCGGCAGGCGATCCACATAGAGCTGCAGAATGGGGCGCACCCGCTCCTTCCACTCAGTCGTGATGGTTTTCAACATGCGCCATTCCGCGCCTTTGTGCCGCAACCAAACGCCGTGCTCCGCCACCAACGCCACCGGCAGACGGCCGAACCATTCTTCAAGATCGCGGCGCGACCGGCCGCTGACGACCACGACTTCGTTCGCCGGGTCCGCGCCGAGGGCGCCCAGCAGGTTCAATAATTCCTCGTCCGGCCGGGCCAAAGCGGGAGCTTTCGCAAATGGCACCAGGGTGCCATCATAATCCAACAATAAAGCGCGGCGGGTTGCCGTGCGATATTGCTGGATGAGCGTCGCCTGGACCTTGCCGGTCAGCACCCGGGCACGGCGGGCCGCCTCGGTCTTCTGGGCGGCAATCATGGCCTGGATGAAATCGTCCGCCCACCGGTTCACGTCGTATCGCCGCAGGCGTTCCTGCAACAGCTTGTTGCGCCGGACCTGTTCCTCCACGGGCATGGTCAGCGCCTGTTCCAGCGCCTGCGCAAAATCCTCATGGTGGAACGGATTAATGATGAGGGCCTCGCCCATTTCCTTGGCGGCCCCGGCCATTTCGCTCAAGATCAAAACGCCGGTCTGATCGGGGCGTGAGGCAATGAACTCTTTGGCAACGAGGTTCATTCCGTCGCGCAGTGGCGTGATGAGCGCCACATCGCAACCGCGGTAGAGCGGCACGATTTCCTCAAACGTCAGCAGGCGGAATTGATAAGCCAGCGGAGTCCAATGCACGTTCCCGAAATCGCCGATGATGCGGCCCACCGTTTGCTCCAGTTCCTGTTTCATCGCCTGGTAACTTTCCACACCGATGCGGGACGGTGCGACCGAAACGACAAACACCACCTTGCCGTGCCACTGCGGGTTGTTTTTCAGAAACAGTTCGTAGCCGCGCAACCGGTTGATGAGGCCCTTGGTGTAATCCAGCCGGTCCACGGAAAAAATCACCTTCTGCCCTGCGCACTTCTGCCGCAACTCGGTGACCTGGGATTCAGTTTCCCGGGAAGCGGCCGTCTCCGCAAAGCGATCAAACTCGACGCCCATCGGAAACGTCTCCACTTTCACCGCGCGATCGCGCAACGCCAGGCTGCCGAGCTGGTGTTCGTAGCCGGCTGTGCGCAGGACCGACGTCAGAAAATACCGGACGTAATCATGTGTATGAAAACCGATGAGGCTTGAACCGAGCAGGCCCTCAATGATTTCCTCCCGCCA
>DATJYM010000098.1:0-2258 GCA_035499615.1 Candidatus Acidiferrales bacterium
CAGGCTGAAGGAATTCGGCGACAACGCCTATCGCACCTCGCACAATGCGCCTACGCCGGAATTGCTCGATGCCTGTGACCGGCTCGGCATGTTGGTCATGGATGAAAACCGGCTGCTGGGCAGCGATGCCGCCAATCTCGAACGGTTCAAGGGACAAATCCTGCGTGACCGGAACCATCCGAGCGTCGTCATCTGGTCCATTTGCAATGAGGAATCGCGACAAAGCTATGCCGACGGCGGACGCGTCGGCGCGCACATGCAGGAACTCTTAAAACAGCTCGACTCTACGCGGCCCGTCACCGCGGCCGAAAACATCGGCGACGTTTATACCGGGCTGATGGGCGTGCTCGACGTGCGCGGTTGGAACTATCACCTCGGTCAGGACATTGACAATTACCACAAGGAACATCCGCAACAGCCGGAAGTCGGCACCGAACAGGGCAGCACCGTGAGCACACGCGGCATTTACCAGAATGATCCGGCGCGCGGCTACGTCAGCGCCTACGATGAAAACGCGCCACCGTGGGCGCACACGGCCGAACGCTGGTGGAGTTTCTTTGCGGTGCGCCCCTGGCTCTCCGGCGGTTTCGTCTGGACCGGGTTCGATTATCGCGGCGAACCGACGCCTTACTCCTGGCCGTGCATCAATTCGCATTTCGGCATTCTCGACACCTGCGGTTTTCCCAAGGACAATTTCTGGTATTACCAGGCGCAATGGACAGACCAGCCGGTGCTGCACCTGTTGCCGCACTGGAACTGGCCGGGTCTGGAAGGCAAAAACGTCGACGTCTGGTGTTATGCCAATTGCCAGCAGGTCGAATTGTTCCTGAATGGCCGGAGCCTCGGCCGGCAGACGATGACGAATTATTCGCACCTGCACTGGTCGGTGAAATATGAACCCGGGGTTTTGAGCGCCAAGGGTTACACCGACGGCAAGGTCGTCTCGGAAACGAAAGTGGAAACTACCGGCAGTCCGGCGTCCGTGCAGGTTGCGCCTGATCGCCCCACCATCAACGCCAACGGCGAGGACGTGAGCGTCATCACTGTTTCCGTGAACGACGCGCAGGGACGCGTGGTGCCGGTGGCCAATAACCTGGTGCACTTTGACTTGAGCGGTCCCGGCAAAATTCTCGGCGTCGGCAACGGCGACCCGAGTTGCCATGAACCGGACGTTTTTGTCCCGCAATCGCCGGTCCGCAGCGTGTCCGAAAACGAAGGCTGGCGCTGGAAAAAATTGCCGAACGTTTACAATCAGCGGCTCCCTGAATTCAGGATGGATTTCGATGACACGAACTGGGACACGGCCAACGTGCAGTCCGAAAGCGGCCCGATGGGTGAACAGGAGCAGGCGGTTTTTCGCACCAAAATACAGGTGAGCGAACAGGACCTCGCTTCGCACGCGGTGGAGCTCCAGTTCAACCGCATTGACGAGGACGGCTTCGTCTATGTGAACGGCCGGCGCGTCGGCGAATCGCACGACTGGCAGGCGCCAGCAGTTTTTGACGTGAAGTCGTTTTTGCACCCGGGCGAAAACACCATCGCGGTGGGCGTGGCCAACTGGAGCGGCCCCGGCGGCATCAACAGGGGTGTGACGCTGCAACTTGCCGCCAAGCCGGTAGCGCCAGCCTGGCAGCGCAGCGTGTTCAATGGCCTCGCCCAAATCATCGTGCAATCCACCCGGGAACCGGGCGAAATCCGGCTGACCGCCAGTGCGGACGACCTGTCGCCCGCGACCGTGACCATTCAATCGCAGCCCTGCGCGCCGCGCCCGTTCGTTCCCTGATCGCGACCTTCGGGCCGAGTGGTACATCCGCTGTTCCGGAGCGCGGAGCATTTTTCCGCGTTCCCATCACAGCAATTCCCTATCCGCGGATAAAATCATTTGACAACCGGCGGGTCATTACCTACCGTTCGGTAAGTTTATGGCCAAACACGGTCCCCAGACGCGTCGGCAGATCCTTCGGGCGGCGCTCAAGCGCTTCGCCAACAGCGGCTATGCCGCCACCTCCGTCCAGCAAATTGTCGGCGATGCCAAAGTCTCCAAGCCGGCATTGTATTATTATTTTCGCGACAAGGCCGACTTGTTTCAGGCGCTCGTAAGCGAAGCCCATGACGAACGGTTTGCAGTCGTGCAGCAGGCAGCGGCGCGCGGGCGCGGGGTACGGGGGCAACTGGTGGAAATCCTCGCGGCGCTGTTCGATTACTTTTACAAAAACCGTGAACTGACGCGTATCGCCTTTGCCACCGCGTTTGCGGCG
>DATJYM010000099.1:0-5969 GCA_035499615.1 Candidatus Acidiferrales bacterium
TTCAGCCCCGTCCGGTGTAATGGCTTGGTCGGGTTTATTGCTCATCAATCACGATTGACTCGCGCGCCGGTCGGGAAACGGCCGAACAACCTCATCCGGCAGTGCCGCTGCAGCGCTGCGAGTGCGTCCTTCTACGGAAAGTGTCGCACGAGGACAAGGCAAATGTAGAATTCTCCATGCAAATCGTAGCATCATCCATTCCTGCACCAGAATATGGTTGAAATACTGCGCACCATTTTTGAACATGCCCTATACCCGGTGCTTCTGGCAGAGTGTAACATGAAAAAACCATCCGGCGCCAACCCGAGGATTTATACAAATCCCGCGCTGCCCGCCGCCCGGCGCGTCAAAGACCTCCTGTCCCGCATGACCCTTGAGGAAAAAGCGGCCCAGATGACATGTGTCTGGCAGGAAAAAGCCCGGAAACTGGTCGATGCCGACGGAAACTTCGATGTTCAGAAAGCCCAAACGGCGTTCAAAGACGGCCATGGCATCGGCCAGGTCGGGCGCCCGAGCGACGCCGGCAAGGGCAAGGACGCCCGCGGCATGGCCGAACTCACCAATGCCATCCAGAAATTCTTCATCGAAAACAGCCGCCTCGGTATCCCCGTCATCTTCCACGAGGAATGCCTTCACGGCCACGTGGGCATCGGCAGCACGAGCTTTCCCCAACCCATCGGCCTGGCTGCAACTTTCAACCCCGCTCTCGTCGAAGCGCTTTACACCCTGACCGCCGGGGAGGCGCGCGTTCGCGGCACCCACCAGGCACTCACACCGGTGGTGGACGTGGCGCGCGACCCGCGCTGGGGCCGGGTCGAGGAAACCTTCGGCGAGGATCCCTATCTGGTCACGCAACTGGGCATCGCCGCGGTCCGCGGGTTCCAGGGCGACGCATCGTTCCGCGACAAAAAGCGCGTCATCGCCACCCTGAAACATTTCGCCGCCTACGGCCAGCCCGAATCCGGCCAGAATTGCGCCCCGGCCGACGTCTCCCTGCGTCTGTTGCGCGAAATCTTTTTGCATCCCTTCAAGGAAGCCATCCAAAAGGCCGGCGCCATCAGCATGATGGCGGCCTACAACGAAATTGACGGGGTGCCGTCGCACGCCAGCGAATGGTTGCTGCGCGACGTGCTCCGCCGGGAATGGGGTTTCAAAGGCTTCGTCGTCTCGGACTACTATGCCATCTGGGAACTGGGTTACCGGCCGGACACGCACGGGCATTTCGTGGCGAAGGACAAGGCCGAGTCGTGCGCGCTGGCCGTGCGCGCGGGAGTCAACATTGAGTTCCCCGAACCGGACTGTTATCTGCACCTGGCGGATCTGGTCCGCAAGGGCGTGCTGAACGAGTCCCAGCTCGATGACCTGGTGGCGCCGATGCTGTACTGGAAATTCAAGCTGGGGTTGTTTGACGATCCTTACGTGGATCCCGAAGAAGCCGCCCGGATTGTCGGGAGCGAAGCGAACCGCAAGCTGGCGCTGCAGGCGGCGCGGGAAACCATCACCCTGCTCAAGAACGCCGACAACCTGGTGCCGCTCAACCCGGGCAAAATTAAATCCATCGCTGTCATCGGACCGAATGCGGACTGCGAGCTGCTCGGTGGCAACAGCTGTCACCCCAGGTTTTACACCTCATTGCTCGAAGGCATCCGCTCGAAGGTGGGTGACCGGGTGCAGGTGCCGTACTGCGAAGGTTGCAAGATCACCGTGGGCGGCTCGTGGAACCAGGACCTGGTCACCCCCAGCAATCCGGAGGAGGATCGCAAGCTCATTCAGGAGGCAGTTCACGTGGCGCAGCAGGCGGACATCGTGATTCTGGCACTGGGCGGCAATGAACAAACTTCGCGCGAGGCATGGTCGCTCAAGCACATGGGCGACCGGACCAGCCTCAATCTGGTCGGCCGGCAGCAGGAACTGGTCACGGCCATGCTCGCCACCGGCAAACCGGTCATTGTCTTTCTCTTCAACGGCAGCCCGCTGTCCATCCAGTATCTGAACGAATATGTGCCGGTCATTTTCGAATGCTGGTATCTCGGACAGGAAACCGGTCATGCTGTGGCCGACGTGTTATTCGGCGATGGCAATCCCGGCGGCAAACTGCCCGTCACCATCCCGCGGTCGGCCGGACATTTGCCCGCGTTCTACAATTACAAACCGTCCGCGCGGCGCGGCTATCTGTTCGACAGCGCATCGCCGCTCTATCCCTTTGGTTTTGGCTTGAGCTATACCACGTTCGCCTTCAAGAATCTCCGCTTGACGAAGAAAAAAATCCGCGTCGGCCAATCCACGAGTGTCCGGGTGGACGTCCGGAATACGGGCAAGCGGGCAGGAACGGAAGTGGTGCAGATGTATATCCGCGACTGCGTCAGCTCGGTGACCCGGCCGGTGAAGGAATTAAAAGGGTTCCAAAAAATTTTGCTGCGCCCCGACGAAAGCCGGACTGTTGAGTTGAAAATTACCCCCGAATCGCTCGCTTTTTACGACATTCGCATGAAATACGTCGTCGAACCCGGCGAATTCGAAATCATGGTCGGCAACTCCTCGAGCGCGGCCGATCTGCAAAAGGTGATTCTGACGGTCATTAAGTAAACGCTATCAACCCCTACTCCTATGGCAGAGCAAATTGAACAACATTTCCACCAAAAGCTCTCATTCATCGAGAAAGCCGGTTACGCCGGTGGTGACGCCGCCGCGAATTTCGTCTTCATGACGATGGTCTGTTTTCAGGCCGGCTTTTACACGGACGTCTTCGGCCTCAGCGCCGGCACGGCGGCGACGATTATTCTGGTCGCACGTCTCTGGGACGCATTCTTTGATCCGATCATGGGAGTCCTGGCCGACCGTACCCACACGCGTTGGGGCCGGTTTCGGCCGTGGGTGCTCTGGACTTCGATTCCCTGGGCGGTGGCAATGGTTCTCGCCTACTCGACCCCCCATTTCGCGAAACCGGCCATGATTGCCTACGCTTTCGTGACCAATATCCTGTTGATGACGCTTTATTCCTCCAACAACATGCCCTACTCGGCACTGGGGGCGGTCATGACGGGCGACGTCAATGAACGCGCCAAGCTCAATTCCTACCGCTTCATTTCCACCACGGTCGCCCAGTTCGTCGTTGTTGGCCTGACGCTGCCGCTGGTGTTCAGGCTCGGCGGCCCCGACCACAACCGGCAGCACGGCTGGCAAATGACGATGGGTCTCTGGGCCGCCATATGCCTCGTCCTGTTCTTTATCACTTTCGTCGTCTCCAAAGAGCGCATCCATCCAAAGGTCCAACAGAAGACACCCCCAAAACAAGACTTTGCCGATCTGTTCCGGAACGGTCCCTGGCTAGTCATGTGGCTCATGACCCTCGCTCAATTCAGCGTCCTGGCGCTCATGGGCAGTGCGCAGTACAATTATTTCCATTATTATGCCGACAAGGCGGCCATGTTTGATTGGCTGCAAAAGTTGGGATTAACGGCGCCGGCACTGGCCCCGGGTGCGCCGGCGCCCGGCGGCATTCTTGAATTCCTTGGTTACATCGTGCACGGCGACCGGGCGAATCTCGCCGGCTCCAACGTATCCGACGTCGGCTACAGCATTATGCAAGTGATAGGCAAAGTCGTCATCATCGCCGTCATTTTGAGCTCCCCGTTCTTCGCCAGGAGATTTGGCAAGAAAGCCGTTGTGGTGGCCGGGTTCACCCTCACTGCGTTCGCTTATTCGGCATTTTATGTGCTCGAGCCGACGGACATCAACGGAATGGCCTTGATGATGTTGGTCACCGCTTTGGTGTACGCACCGACCATCCCCTTGTGCTGGGCCATGTTTGCCGACGTGGCCGATTATTCGGAATGGAAGAACGGCCGCCGGGCCACGGGCATCATTTTCGCCACGATTGGATTTGCCCTGAAAGCGGGCTTGAGCCTCGGCGGGGCCTTGTTCCTGGAATTGATGAACCGGGCAGGCTACCAGGCCAACCAATCTCAAACGGCCCAAACCCTGGAGTGCATCCGTAAATGTTCCACCGTTTATGTCGGTATTTTCTTCGCCATCTGCACGGTTTTGGTGATCGCCTACCGGCTCAACAAACGGCTCACCATTCAGATTGCCGACGAACTGGCCGAGCGCCGCAAACAATTCGCGTCGGAGAACCCGGCAGGCACCTGAATCAGGTAAAATTCCATTGCTTCCAAAGCCAATCATGACAGGGACCGAGGACGTTCCGCAAAAACTCCGCTTCCGGGAAAAGGCGGGGTACAGCTGTGGCGACGCCGCCGCCAATTTCGTGTTCCAAACGATGCTGATTTTCCAGCTCGGTTACTATACGGATACGATGGGTATTTCCGCCGCGGCCGCCGGCACGCTGTTGTTGGTGGGACGTTTTTGGGACGCATTTTTTGATCCGTTCATGGGCGTCGTCGCCGACCGCACCAACACCCGCTGGGGCAAATTCCGCCCCTGGGTTTTATGGTCCGCCGTCCCGTTCGCGGTCATGTTCTGGCTCTCGTTCACCACGCCCCATTTTGGCGGCACCGGAAAATTGGTTTACGCCTACGTCACTTATCTTCTGCTGATGTCGGTTTATTCCGTGAACAACCTGCCGTATTCCGCCCTCAATGGTGTGATCACGGGCGATGTGAATGAACGCACCAGCCTTTCCTCCTTCCGCTTTTTCTCCGCCATGGTGGCCGCATTCTTTGTGCAGGGGTTAACCCTGCCGCTGGTCGGTAAATTTGGCCAGGGCAATAATGCAAAAGGCTGGTCCATGACGATTGGCCTGGAATCGCTGATCGCCATCGCTCTCCTGGCAATCACCTTCTTCAGCGTCCGCGAACGGATCAAGCCGCCGCCCGGCCAGATAATGTCGGTCAAACAGGACTTTCGCGATCTGCTCAGCAACAAGCCGTGGATTTCGATGTTCGTGTTGACCTTGTTTTTGTTCGTCACCCTCGCGTTGTGGGGCACCGCGATGTATTACTATTTTACCTATTATGTGGACAAAAATGCCGCGTTCGATTTTCTGCAATCCTGGGGGCTGGTTACGACGGCTTCGGGTGGGGTGCCGGTGGGCGGGTGGCATCAGGTGTTGAATGCCTTCGGGTTGCTCGCCCAGCAGGACCACAGCAACGCCGGCTCCGTGGGATTCAGCCTGTTCAACATGCTCGGCATGGGCGCCAACATCATCGGCGTACTCTGTTCCAAGCCGCTTTCGGAAAGGTTCGGCAAAAAAGCCGTGTTCCTGACGGGCTTGTTCCTGACCAGTATGTTCACCGCGTTATTCATCTTGTTGCCGGCCAACGCTGTGGGCTGGACGTTCATGCTGAACCTGCTCAAGTCGCTCGCCTACGGCCCCACCATTCCCCTGCTCTGGGCCATGATGGCTGATGTGGCGGATTTTGCGGAATGGAAAACCATGCGCCGGGCCACGGGCGTGGTATTCTCCGGCATCGTGTTTGCCCTCAAGGCCGGGCTGGGACTGGGCGGAGCCATCTGCGGATGGTTGCTGGCCCTTTACGGCTATGCGCCCAATGCGGTTCAAACGATTCACGCCCTGTTTGGCATCCGGATGACAGCCAGCATATTCTCGGCGATCATGTTTTTCGTCGGCGTGGTTGCGCTGGCGTTTTACGGGATTGACAAACGGCTCAATCTGCAGATACAGGACGAACTGGCCGAGCGCCGGAAACAATTTGCCGTTCAAACCGCTTAACTCTAAACCACATGAAAAACCGCCTCACTGCAATATCCATGGTCACCCTCGGTATGCTGATAACATCCACCAACCTGCATGCCCAGACCACGCTCAAGGAAGCCTTCAAAAATGATTTCCTGGTCGGCGTCGCCATCAACCAAAACCAGTTTAATAACGCAGACCAGCGCGGTGACCCGATCATCAAGGCGCAGTTCAATGCCATCAGCCCGGAAAACATCCTGAAATGGCAATCGGTCCAACCCACACCCGATGGATATGATTTCACCGAGGCAGA
>DATJYM010000100.1:0-24107 GCA_035499615.1 Candidatus Acidiferrales bacterium
GTGAAGCTGGCGGAAATCCGCCGTCAAAATGTTTCGCCGCGCATGAAACTCAAGCTGCTTGAAAATGAAGACCACCTGTTTGACGCCGGACTTTATCTCGGCTTCGTGGGAACCATCGTCTCGCTCATCATCGCCTCGATGGGATTGGTCAGATTCAGCCTGATGGCGGCGTATTCCTCCACTTCATTCGGCATCATCTTCGTCGTCATCTTTAAAATCTTCCACCTGCGCCCGACGCGACGGAAGTTATTGCTGCAAGCTGAAGCCGGCTCCGCCCCCGACGCGGGTTACGTTCCGCCGGCGACCGCGTCAACTCCCGCCTACGGATCATGAACCGCAGCATCCTCATTGTCATTTGCGACTTCCTGTTGTTGAGTCTGTTGACGTTTTCGACGGACATCAACCACATGGCCGACGATAACTCGTCGCCGCCGACGAAAGTCGTCATCTCGCCCGCGCCCGTTGCGAATCCCGGCAACGATCTGACTGCGGTGATGAAACAGGCGCTCGAAGAGGAGCGCCACAACCAGCAACAATTGCAGCAGCAACTGGCGGACGCCCGCAACGCGACGGGCCAGCGCGAACAGGAAAACCGGCAATTACAGCAACAGGTGGCCGCCGCCCGGTCAAACATCCAAAACTTAAACCAGCAATTGAAGAGCAGTTCCGAGCAGGCCCAGCAAAAGTTGGAGGCCACCCAGGCCGAGGCCCAACGGCAGGCCGAACAGGTGGCGGCGCTGCGGATGCAGTTGGATAAGCTTGCGCAGACGAGCCAGCTTGCCCAGTCCGAGAAACAGCAACTCTCCAACCAGCTCCAGTTGGCCGAGGTTCAGGCGCACGCCGCCGCCGAACGGGCAACGCTCATGCAGCAGGAAGTCCAGGTGCAGCAGACGGAAAACGCCCGGCTGGCCGACAGCTTCAAATCGTTGGCGACCAATTCCGTCCAGTTGGCACAGGAAATCCGGTCGAGCACCCCCCTCGCGCCAAACACAATTTTCAGCGATTTCGTGTCCAATCGGGTTGAGGCCGGCATATCCGCCTGGCGAACCAGCATGTTCAGCATGGACACCACCAGGGACAAACAAACCGCCACGGTGCTCGTCACCGACGGGACCAATTATTTCGCGCTATGCCATGTGCAGGACACGCCCGTGACGTTGTGGGACCCGGGCACCGACTGGGACAAACTGGCAGGCACCCTGAGTTGGGGCGGGCGACAGGTTTCGCTTCGGTCGATGTCTTTCGACGCCCAGGATCCGCGCGTGGTGATGATGCCGGTGTCGCGTGCGGACGCGCAGAAATTGGGTTGCAAAGTGTACCGCCTCTCATCCGATCCGTACAAATTCCAGGACGCCGTGCTTGTCGGCGCCGACGAGGAATACTACGGCCAATGCAATTTTCAGATTGAAATGAACACGCCGCAATACGTGAAGCTGGACCGCAGTTTGTTGAAGGGGTTGTTCGGCAAATTCAATCCGTCACGCGGCGACCTGGTCTTCAGCCGGGCGGGCGAATTGCTGGGCATCATGGTCAACAACACTTATTGCCTGACGATCCACCATTTCGCGCCGGCGGCGACGTTCGCCTTCGGCCAGGATTTGCGCAACCGGCACACCGGCGATACGCTATCCCAACTCTACGGTTACGTGTTCCAACTGCCGCTAAGGTTGCAGTAGACAGAAACCATTGGCTCCAGGATCAATGACGGCATGTTGGACATTTTGGATTGAGATTAATTGCAGGCTGTCCGGGTGCTGGACGACCGGTCAACCTGAAACCTCTGCGAACGGCTCAAATGAATCAGCAACAAAAGAGCAATAAAAATGACTAAAGCAGACCAGACTGTCCAGAGCAGGATGTAGCTCAACGGCTTGTTTGTTCCTGAATCGCCCGCAGTGCGAACGGCGCTGACAATGCTAAGCGCCAGTGTCAACCAAAGCCAGATCTGGGTCAGCAAAATCGCCCATCGCCTGCCAAAAAAAACGGCCAAACCAAGCAGCAAATCTAAAGCCGCCGATAATGAATAAAACAGAAGGTCATACCAATCAGAGGCAGGCGCTGGCCCAAAGAAATACGCCGGAAGCTGGAGTAAGGCTTGAGTGCCCAACAATGCGAGTGCACCCGCAACAAACACCTGAATATCTCGTGCTGATATTTTCATGGCGCAAGGACTCCTAACTAATTAATGGACTGCTGGTTTTGCAGCTTGTCTATCTTCAATTCTCCGCAATCAGGAATTCCAAATCGATGGCAAGAAACTGCGGGCGAAACCTTTCGTCCTGCGGCTTTGATTATTGGCCACATTTCATCCATTTTTATCTTCGCAAATGTCGCAGATTTTTAGGATTAGTCTGCGTCAATCAGCGAAATCTGCGAACATTTTAATCTTCCGCAAACAGATATTCCAAGTCCGTGGCCGTGAGGCTGCGGGCAAAACCTTCCTCGCCGAGCACGTCGGCGATGGTCTGCGCCTTGTTCTGTTGCAGTTCCCAGATTTTTTCCTCGACGGTGCCGGGCGCAATCAGCCGGTAGGCGTTGACGGTCTGCGTCTGGCCGATGCGATGCGAGCGGTCAATGGCCTGCGCCTCAACGGCAGGATTCCACCAGGGGTCATAAAGCACCACGTAACTGGCATTCGTCAGGTTTAAGCCGGTTCCCGCCGCCCGCAAACTCAGCAGGAAGACGCCGGGGCTGGTGTCGCTTTGGAACTCGCTGACGACCTGCTGCCGGTCCTTGGTCTGGCCGGTGAGAATGTGCGTCTTGATTTGCCGCGCCAGACAATCCTTTTCCAGCAGATGCAGCATCTGTACAAACTGACTGAAGACCAGGACCTTTTGACCTTCGGAAACCAACGGGTCGAGCAACTCGAACAAGGTATCCGTCTTGCCGGACGCGGTGTCGCTGCCGACGAGGGCCGGGTGGCAGCAAACCTGGCGCAAGCGCGTGAGCGCGGCCAGCACGTGCATCTTGCTCTTGTTGAGGCCCTGTTCGGCGACGGCATGCATGATCTGGTCCCGGCTGCGGCGCAGTTCGGCCAGGTAAAGTTTCCGCTGTTCGTCGCCGAGCGGGCAGTCGCGCCGTTCCTCGATACGGTCGGGCAGGTCTTTGGCGACGTGTTTTTTGAGGCGGCGCAGCAACAACGGCCGTAATTTGGCCGAAAGCCGCCGGCGCGCAATGCGCTGGGCCGACTCGGTCTTTTCCCCGCGCGCTTCCGCCGTCGGCAGCACTTCTTCGCCGGCGCGCAGGCGCGGTTCGTACGTCTCGATAAATTGTTCCTGATTGCCGAGATAGCCGGGCTGGATGAAATCCACGATGCTCCACAAGTCGAGCAGCCGGTTTTCCAGTGGTGTGCCCGTGAGGGCGAGCCGGTACTCGGACTTGAGTTGTTTGACCGACTGCGTGACCTGCGCGCCGGGATTCTTGATGAATTGCGCTTCGTCCAGGATCACCGCGCGGAACGCAAATTTTTGCAGCTCCTCCAGGTCGCGGCGGAGCAGGGCGTAGTTGGTCACGATCAAATCGTGCTGCGGAATCTGCTTACGCAGGTTATGTCGCGCGGCGCCGCTTTCGAGCACGAGCACCTTGAGATTGGGCGTGAAGCGGTTGGCCTCGCGCCGCCAGTTGTGCAGCACGGACGCGGGGCAGATGACCAGCGACGGTTTTGGATTTTTCGTGTTGCGATCCTTCAACCACGCCAGCCAGGTCAGCGTCTGGAGCGTTTTGCCCAGCCCCATGTCATCGGCCAGAAT
The DNA here is from genome assembly GCA_035499615.1 of Candidatus Acidiferrales bacterium. Classification (GTDB taxonomy): domain Bacteria; phylum Verrucomicrobiota; class Verrucomicrobiia; order Limisphaerales; family UBA11358; genus UBA11358. The sequence continues at coordinate 3,750 of DATJYM010000100.1, forward strand.
GCCGCCGAGTTTAATCTTCGTCAGGTGCGCAAGAAAATCAAAGCCATCCTTCTGATACGGGCGCATATCCGCCTTCAAGCCCCTGGGCAAATCTATCGAAGGCACACCCTTAAAATCGCGGATGTGCCCGCGCAAGGCCTTGGCTTCCGGCGAATCCGAAAAACGCGCGAACCCGTCCTCGTCCAGGTGGGCGACATGTTCCAGCCCGACCTTTTGCGGCACGGCGATGAGGCCGTCCACGCCCATATCGGCCATGGCCTCGTGAGCGTTTTGCACGGCGCCGGTGTCGAGTTCCACCCAGCCGGAATTGGGCAGCTTGACGAAGCGGCCCGTCGCGCTCGCCAGTCGCTCGAGGTCCGCCTTGCTGAGTTTGAGTCCTTCCGCCTCCCACTCGGCGGAGACGGCCAGCCAATCAATGCCGCTGCCTTTGACGACGAGCCGCGGCTTGAGCTGGCGCGGTTGCAGGAACAGGCGGTGAAAGGACGGATTGCCGAGAAAATCGGCCTCCTTGGGCCGGTCCGCCCACGCGCTGGCGAGCGAACCGAGGAAATTTTCATTCGCGTCGCCAATCCACAGACCGGGTTCGGAGGTGAACCAGTCCAGTTTGCGGAGCCATTGCGTCGCCGGTTCCAGGCGCGGGTCGTCGAGTATTTCCGGTTTGCCGGCCGGTCGTTTTGTTGATTCATTCGCCATCCATTCGTGGCCGTTCCAGAACCAGATCCTGTGGTCGCGCTCGCTTTTAGCCAGCAACCGCAGGCGCACGGTGTCGTCCAGCAATTCGAAGACAAACTGCGGCACGGCCTTGTGCGTGATACAGAGCTGTTCCCAGTTCACGCCGTGATTGGCCTGCGTCTTGCGCAGGTGCAGCAGCAGGCGATGACTGAGCTTGCGCACCGCCACGGAGGGTTTGCCGGTCAGATACTTCAGGACCGCTGGCGGCGGGGCGTTCCGCAGCAGATAAAAGGTGCCGTTCACCAGCGCCAACGGCGGCTGGCGGTTGAAAAATTTCACCCCGGCCACGGAATGGTTCTTGCCATCCGGCAAAACGACGTAGTGGGTGAATGAAAGTTCCTTGTCACCGTTTTCGAGATGAGGCGATAACACGGCGACGTGGCCATGAAATTGCAGCGGCGTGCCGTCGCATTCCAGGCGCGGGGTGTGGCCCCAACGGGCCAGCCATTGCAGCAATTCGGCATCGGATAACACCAGCGTATCCGCGTCGCGGAGGGCCGGATTTCGCTGGGTATCGGCGATCCACTGGATGAATTCCCAGTCGGATGGCGGAAACAACTCCTGCTCGTGCGTGGCGCGGACTACGAGATCGATCATTTCGCGGAGGGTGCGCGCTTTTTCGCCGGTGCGCGGACGCGATAGAAGAAATTGCACGGCGAGGCGATAACGTGACGGTTCTTCCTCGTCCGGTTGTGGGCGGCAGACGACGCGCAGCACGGCGCGGGGCGTGTCGAGCAGCGGCATTGCGGGCGGTGACAGCCAGTTTTCCAGCTCGTGCACGAGTTTTTGCTCCTGTTCGGCCTCCTCGGCCTGGGTAAAACGGTCGAGGCTCGCGTGCGGCTGCAGTTCGGGGGGCACAGAACGCTTGGCTCGCAGGAACAAAAACGCCAACTCCTCCAGGCGCGTCTTGCCCTGGGCATTCAGCAGGCGCGGCCACCAGTTCGCGTCGGGAAAATCCTTGCGGGAGAGCGAGAGCTTTTCGAAATAGTCCTCGAGCAACAGCCAGGAACGCTGTGAATCGGGGCAGGCCGCAAAGCCGCGCAGGATGTCCTCCCGTTCATTGACGGTCGCCTTCGAGTCAGAGAGTTCCCGTCGCAAATCGGCGAACGCGCCGTAGGTTTGCGACAGCACTTTGTGATGCGCGTCGTATTTTGTTGTGCCCGCCGTCCGCGAGCCGTTCCCGTTTCTGACTGAGACTTTCGACATTTGAATAGACTAGGCTATCATTCCGTCATAAGCGGCGGCGTTGGTCAATCAGAAAGCAAAGAAATTTATGCACAGTTATGCACAAGTTGTTGCCAGCGCGTTGACACGCCGCGCGCGTCTGCTATACTGGCCGGCCTTTTTATGAACCCAAAACCGCATGTGGCCGTGGTTGGCGCAACCGGCGCCGTCGGCATCGAAATGATCAAGACCCTGGAGAAGAGAAATTTCCCGGTGGGCCAACTGACGTTGCTCGCGTCGGCACGTTCCGTCGGCAAGAAGCTCAAATTTCGCGGCCAGGACGTCCCGGTCAAGGAATTGAAGAAGGAATCCTTCACGGGCATTGACATTGCGCTATTCAGCGCCGGCGGAAGCATTTCCAGGGAATTCGCGCCCCTCGCGGCTAGGGCCGGCTGCGTGGCGGTGGACAATTCCAGCGCGTTCCGGCAGGACGACCAGGTGCCGCTGGTGATTCCTGAGATCAACGCCGCCGACGTGAAGGGGCACAAGGGCATCATCGCCAATCCCAACTGCACCACTGCCATCACCCTGATGGCGTTGTACCCGCTGCACCAGGCGTTCGGCTGCAAACGCATTTTTGCCTCCAGCTACCAGGCCGTTTCCGGAGCGGGCGCGAAAGCGATGGAAGAACTGAAGCGGCAGATTGGCGAAATCGTAGCCGGCAAGCCGGCGACGAAGGAGGCCTTTCCGCATCAAATTGCCTTCAACGTCTTGCCGCAGGTGGACGTTTTTCTGCCGACCGGCTACACCAAAGAAGAGATGAAGATGGAAAACGAAGGCCGTAAAATCATGCATCACCCGGGTTTCCGGGCGAGCGTCACCTGCGTGCGCGTGCCGGTGTACCGGTCGCATTCCATCGCCGTGAGCGCCGAGTTTGAAAAGCCGGTGGGCGTGGACGCCGCGCGCGCCGTTCTAAAAAAGGCCCCCGGTCTTGACCTCGTGGATGAACCGGACAACAAGAAATATCCCATGCCGCTGTTCACCTCGGAGAAGGACAACTGTGAGGTCGGCCGCGTCCGCAAGGATTGCGCCCTGGACAACGGACTATGTTTCTGGGTGAGCGGCGATCAGTTGCTGCGCGGCGCGGCCCTCAACGCCGTGCTGATTGTGGAGGAATTGCTGAAATAATCGTGGGACGGGCATCCTGCCTGTCACCACTTCGGCCGCTCAAATCAAAGTCAGAGACAGGCGCGACGCCTGTCCTACGCTTACGGCTTTACTTTTTCCTGGGTGTAGGCCATGAGAGATTTGATTTTCGCTTCGGCGGCGGCGTCGCGCACCTTCACCACTTTTCCCCAGGGCGCCTTTTCATCGGCATTGATGGCCAGTACGAGCTTGGGATTTTTTTCCGCCTGTACTACCAGATTCGTCTGCAATTGCTCAAACGTCACAGGCAGTTTGTCCACGAAGTACACTCCATTGGAGTCGATGCTGACCACAAACGGCGGGTTTTCGGTCGCGCCCTCCTTTTTGGCCTGCGACGATTCGGGCAATTGCAGTTTCAACGCCGCCTGCTGTTTGAACGTGGTCGTGACCAGCAGGAAAATCAGCAGCACGATGAGCACGTCAATCAGCGCGACGATGATGACGGCGGGCGTGTTGCGGCGTTTTCGGAAGAGGAAGCGCATGTCAAGCGGGGTCCGGGGTCCGGGATTTGGCCTCCTGGGCCGGGCGTCGGTTCTCCGGCTCCAGCGTCTTGGCGGTGGCGACAAATTGCGTTTCGGAAACCAGCCCGCCCGCTTCCGGCGGGAGGGCCCGGGACGCGGGTTCCGAATATTGGCGCCGGATAAAATCGTCGCACAGTGCTTCCATTTCCACGGCGAACACCTCGACTTTTTTGCTGAAGTAACTCCAGAAAATCAGCGAGGGAATGGCGATGAGCAGGCCCATCAAGGTCGCGTTCAGGATAAGCGCGATGCCCTTGGCCAGCCGCGCGGCGTCGTTCAAACCAGCCACGCCGATGTCGCTGAACAGGGTCATCATGCCGGCGATGGTACCGACGAGACCGAGCAACGGCGCGATGCCGACGATGATTTCGAGCACGACCAGGCCGCGTTCGAGCCGGATGATTTCATGGCGCGCGGCGGTTTGCAGCGCGTCCACATTATCCGCCTTCGGCCAGTCGAGGTGGTCTGCGGCCAGGAGCAGCAGCCGTCCGAGCGGCGACGGTTTCCGGCGGCAGACATGGGTCAGCACCTTGGTGTCGTCGCGGGACCGGCAGGCCGTCAACGCCGCGGTAATATCCGGCGGTACGACCTTGTTCCAGCGCAACGCCAGGGCGCGCTCGACAATGAACGTCAGGCCCACGACGGAAGTTAATCCCAGCAAAACATAAACGATGTCGCCCATAAATTTTTTCGTTGCCGCCGCCGGCGGTCAATAATAGTAAAACGTGAACGTAATTTCGCGATAATCCAGACCCACCTCTGCCCGCATATCCGACGGCCATTCGGCGTAGGGTGCCGGATCCATCACCGCCTTCTGGCAGACATAGCCCAGCAAATCCCCCACGGTGTTTTGCATGACCTCCATATCGGAGATGTGTCCGTCATAATTCAAGTGAAATCTCAGGATCACCTTGCCGGTGCGGTCCCGGGAGAACTGCCGGCTGTCGAGCAAATCGTACCAACGTTGCGTCACCGCTTGGATGAAGGCGGCGTCATAGGCGCCGAACGGGGTGGCCCGGACATCCAGCGACGGCACCAGCGCTTCGTGCCGGACGCCGCCGTCCTGTTTCATCTGGAGGCCGGGTATTTGTTTTTGTTGGGCGAGCGCCTGCCGGAGGGTGCGCGGCCGCGGTTGTTCCGCCGGCGGGTTTTCCGCCGGATTGCCCAGCGTCAAATCGCCCGGGTTTTGCTGCCGGGACGCCAGTTGTTCCTGGGACGGTTGCATCGTCGGTTGCAGCTTGGAAAAATCCGGGTGGGTGATCGTTTCGGTTTTGGCCACCTCGGTCTGCGTGCCTTTCAGCTCTGGAACCTGCGTGTCCCGCTTTGCCTCCGTGTTGGCGGCGCGCGAATTTTGATTGGAATAATATTTGGTGTTCTTGGGGGCCTGAGTGGTGGCCTGGTTGGGGTTTACGTCAACGAAGACAACCGGCTCGCTCTCCGGAACCGGTTGGGCCGGTTTAATTTTGGTGAAAAGCATCAACGGCGGCAGATGGAGCCGGGCCCACAGATTGAGGGCCTTCCCGCCTTCATAGCCACCCCAGACCAGCAAATGCGCCAGCAGTGACAGGGCAAAGGCCCATGCCAGCCGTCTCGATTCACGACTGCTGAACCGCAAGGAATCCACCTGTGTACCCACTCCGGTCATGACCACCTAGCTTGCCCCAGGAAAACAGGTTGAGCAACTTCTTTGCCGGGTTAGAGCGCTTTCTCTTCGCCTTGGTTCGAAAAATCTCCATTGCTTTTTTGGCCGTGACTGGCATCCTGAATCTTCCGCGTCGGGGCGTAGCGTAGCCTGGCTAGCGCGCTTGTTTCGGGTACAAGAGGTCGTGAGTTCGAATCTCACCGCCCCGACCATCTTTTCCCATCGTCGGCTGGGGTGGAACCAGAACGTCGTTTTTATACCGCCGATCCATCCTGTGAACAACTTTCTCAAAATTTCTCTTGATTTTGTCTGATAATTGGATGAAGTAGGCTACGTAATAGAGTATGCCGGGGCGTGCGTCGGACGTAAATGCGCTATGAGAACAACGTTGAACGTGTCCGGTTGGTCACTGATTCTGGCCTCGGGAGTGTTTTTTGCGGTTTGGGGCCGTGCGGATGCTTCCGATCTGCAATCCGGTGAGCTGCAAGTAAAGTCAGTTCAAGGCTCGGTCGTCTATTCCACCGATCATTCGACCTGGACTGAGCTCAAGCCCGGCATGACTTTGGGCCAGGGTGCGCGGCTCAAAACCGGGACCGATGCCAGCGCTGACCTTGATATTGAGTACAGCGGAACCGCGCTCCGCCTCCGATCGAATTCTCAACTGGAGTTGACCCGCATGGACGAAGTGGTGGCCGACGGAAATGTCGTCATTGATACCCGGTTAAATCTCACAGCTGGCAGCCTGGTTGGCTCACAGGATAAGCTGGAGAAGCCATCCACATTTACCATCCGGACGCCGAACGATTCGGCGACCATTCGAGGTACGCAGTATGTGGTCAGCGCGGACGGTGCCGTGACGTGCATGCGGGGGGAGGTGGCGGTCACGGCCGCTTCCCATCAGGGCAGCCCGATCAGCGCCCAGGTTCCTGCCGGGTTTTCCTTTAATCCCGTCACCTCCCAGGTGGCGGCAATCGCTCCGGCCAATCTCCCGGGTATTAACCGGGACATCCAGACCGTTCAGTTCAACGTGGATAAACTGGGAAACGGCGACCGTTATTCACATCCCGGGGAGAATCCCGATTGCGAAGTCTCGCCTCACAAAGGCCACCATCACCACGATCATGACCATGACCACGGTCACGACGATCACAATGATCATGACCACGGGGATGATCATGGCCATGACCACGGCGGCGATTACGGCGGCGGTTACGGCGACAATCACCATTGAGCGATTATTTGCAGTTTGACCCGGGAATGGTGGGAACGGATCGGCTTCAGTGCCAACTTGTGCTTCGGCCGCGTTATTTTTCCAGGTCGTATTTTACAAAATCCACATCGGCGGCTCCGCCGTTGGGGCCGAAACAAAACAACGCCAGCCGCGCGCCCTTCCACTTGCCAAATTTCAACTCCACCGCCAGCCCGGAGTCGGTGTAATGCTCGCCGTCCAGGCTGTAAAACAACCGGGCATCCTTGCCGCGATAGGTGCCACGGAACCACACGCTATGGCCGTCCACCGGCAGGCCTCTGCCGCTGGGCCAGGCGATTCGGCGTATACCGTTGGTTTGCGCTACTCCCACCCAAGCGAACACGTCACCACTCATGAAGGCAAAACCAGCGCGCTGACCTTCCTTCATTGCACTCACGTCGAATTTCGTCTCAATCACGCCTTCCTGTCCCCATAATTTTTCGGTGAGGCTGTTGCGCGCGGTGGAGGGACCCGAAGCGGGTAGCGCCTTTAAGCGCAGCCAGCCCGGTCGTGCGGTCAAGGACCAGGCGGTGTTTACGGGATTGTGGTTCCATTGCCAGATGGGTGACAGCACCGGGACATTAAACTCGTCGGATCGATGAGGATGTTGGATGGGGTAAACCCTTCCGACGTTCGGCTTTTTCCAGTGCTCCACGGAATGACCGTTGTCGCCAAAAACCGGCCAGCCGTCGGCGTTCCAGGCGACGGGCATCAGATAAGTGATGCGTCCGAGAAAACCGCTCGACTTGAAACAGAGAAACCACCAGTCGCCATCCGCCAGTTCCACCAGTGCGCCCTGGTGCGGACTGCCATACGGCAACACCAGCCGGCGTTCGTAAGGGCCGTAAATATTTGTGGATCGTAGCACCGTCTGGCCCCCCGTGCTGACGCCGCCTTCGGGGAGGGAGATGTAATACCAGCCGTTCCGTTTGAACAATTTTGGGCCTTCGGCCGTGGGACCGCTGTAAATTTCAACACCGTCGTCCAGTAAACGCGTGCCGTCCGGACTCATGCGATTCAGGATTAATGGACCCGCTCCCTTGAGACTGTGAATCAGATAAGCCCGGCCATCATCATCCCAAAACGGACAGGGATCTTCCCAGCGTTCCACGGACTTGACTGTGACCGTTTGCGACCACGGGCCCGCCGGATTTTTGGTGTGCCACATGAACAACCCTTCGTATGGCGTGCAAACGTAGACATAGTAAGTGCCGTTGTGATAGCGCAAGGTCGGCGCCCACGTCCCCTGGGCATAGCCAGTCATTTCGTCGTATTTTGCGGACATGGTCAACCGGTGGAATACCTGGCCAATGACTTCCCAATTCACGAGATCTCGCGAGTGCAACACCTGCATGCCCACAAAATGAAAGTCCGACGCGACCAAATAAAAATCATCTCCGACCCGGATGACGTCCGGATCGGAATAATCCGTCGGCAGAATCGGATTGCGATAGGTGCCGTCGCCCTGGTCGCCCCAACTCAACGGAGTTTCAGCCGGAATTGCATGGCGGGTCGCGCAGCCCGCGAGGGCGAGGCCGCACACAACCATCGCCCCCAACATTACTATCGTGCGCCGCCTGAGAACTCCGACCATTCGGAATGGACCTTCAAGCCTCATTGGTTATTCCCAGGCGGAGTTGCCGGCCCGACTGGGGACAGCGATGGTTGATTTTGCACACGCCGATGATACAGGCTTGTCAAGACACCGGGTGCCGGGTGGCGGCGGATAAGGCTCATTTAGGGTCCACCGGTGGTGCGGCCTCCATTGACCCGTCTCCATAGTTGCAATTACCCTGTGACATGCCGTTGTTCGAACACCCGCCCGTCAGCTTGATTTACGATTTGCCGTCCATCGTCGAGCGGGTCGATTTGACCAAACTTTTTTCAAAACTGCGGCCGCTGGAGGTGGAACTGGGTTGCGGTGACGCCTCGTTCCTGGTTGAACTGGCACGCCGGCATCCCGAGAGGAATTTTATCGGGGTTGAACGGCTGCTCGGTCGTTTGCGCAAACTCGACCGCAAAGGCGGTCGCGCCGGATTGACCAATCTGCGCGGCGTGCGCATCGAATCGGCATATTTTCTGGAATACCTGCTCCCGCCGCATTCCGTGTTGGCGCTGCACATTTATTTTCCGGATCCCTGGCCAAAGAAAAAACACCGCAAACATCGGCTCATCAACGAACGCTTTCCCGAACTGGTCCATGCCGCCCTCGTCCCGGGCGGCGCAGTTTATCTGCGGACGGACGACGAGGATTACTTCACGCAAATAACGGGGGTATTCGGCGCGAGCGGGGAATTTTCGCAACAGGAAACGCCGGCCGAACTGGCGGAGTTACTGACGGATTTTGAGAAGGGATTTCGCGAGCGGGGAATCCAGACGTTGCGCATCGCATACCAATCAAAAGTAAAGCAGCCAACGTAAGTGGGTTTTTTATTTTCGGCTTACGATATACGATTTACGCCGCATTCGACGATTAATGGCGGATTCGGAAGTCGTCAATCGCCCATCGCATATTCGATCACACATCAATCACGGGTCCATCGCCACCGGGTGGATTTTTCGGCGGCCGGCGCTGGACGGTGACCCGGGCATTGCCGGTCAGGACATTCAGCGCGATGGACACGACGCTGATGATGATCGCGCCCAGAAAAGCAAATCCGAAGCTGTCCACTTGAAAGTAGGGGCCCATCAGCACGCCGACGAAATAAAGGACGAGGGCGTTGATGACCAGGGTGAACAGGCCGAGCGTGAAAATCAGCAGCGGCAGGGCGAGCAGCATTAAAATCGGCCGGACAAACGCATTGAGAATGCCCAGCAACAGGGAAGCGATGATCAGATCTCCCGAATTGCCATAGCGAATATGGCCGTGCAATATCATCGCCGCGATCAGCACAGCCAGTGTGTTGATGGCCCAGCTTTGCAGAAAGCGCAGAAATTTTCTCGTTCCCGGTTGCATGTCCACGCCTCAAAGGACGTTCCCCCAAAATGCGTCAGCTTACCTTGAAAAACAAGGAGCGTTTTAAGTGGATTCCTGATGGCCACCGCCGCAGACTCTGCTTCCATCATGAAAATTATCCAGGCGCTGCTATGCTGTCTGTTTGGGTTTGCGATTGAACCTTTGGCGTTTGCGGAGAGTGTCATCGCTCCCGGGGCGAAACTTGAAAAATTGGCCGGCGACTTTGCTTTTACCGAAGGTCCGACCTGTGACCAGGCGGGCAATGTATTTTTTGTGGACCAGCCAAACAACCGCATCCTGGAATGGAGCCTGGAAGGAAAGCTCTCCACCTTCCTGCAACCGTCCGGCCACGCCAATGGAATGATGTTTGACACAAAGGGCGACCTGATTGCCTGCGCCGACGAGCACAACGAGCTTTGGTCCATCGCTCCCGATAAAAAAGTGACCGTGCTCATCAAGGATTATCAGGGCAAATATCTTAACGGCCCGAACGATGTCTGGGTGACTCCGGGGGGCGCGATGTATATCACCGATCCTTTTTATCGGCGAACCTGGTGGGATCACACCACCATGGCGTTGCCGAACCAGGAGGTGTTTTATCTTTCGCCGGATGGGAAGAAGCTCGTGGAAGTGACCGATGATTTGAAAAAGCCGAACGGGATTACCGGCACGCCCGATGGCAAAACGCTGTTCGTGGCCGATATCCAGGCGGACCAGACCTGGCGTTATGACATTCAGCCGGACGGCTCGCTGACGAATAAAACGCTGTTTTGCACGAAAGGTTCGGACGGGATGACGATTGACGAGGACGGCGACCTCTATCTATGCGGTCACGGCGTGAGCATTTTTGACAAATCCGGCCGGCGGATTGAACACATTGACGTGCCGGAGGCGTGGACGGCCAACGTCAGCTTCGGCGGCAGGGATCACACGACGCTGTTTATCACCGCAAGCAAATCATTGTACTCCATTCAACTCCGCGTTAAGGGGGCGAACCCGGCAAAGTAGCCCGCTCAAATTGTTATTGGGAGCATGGGCAACTGCTTCGGATAAATTTCTGCAAAACCCGTTTTTGCCAGCATCGGAGGGCCGATCACCGCCTCGGCACGATGTGTCAGTGTGTTTCAACGAGCGGAGGCGGTGCTCGGCGGTCCAACTTTGGGGAGTGTTCGGTTTGCTATTTTGGTGGGGCGAGCGTCCTCGCGAGCCGGCTCGTCAGTAGCCTCGCCCCACCGAATTGACCCACTCCCCATATTGCGGAGATTTCTGGTAGAACGTTAAAGTGGTTTTTACCTGAGGAATTGAGCGAATGGGCCGCGGGGTCTGTGGAGTATTTGGTGAATTAAATGTGAATAACTTTCCAAGTTATTCACATTTTAGGCACGCCACTTGCGATTAAGGGGCCATGCGCAACGAGTCGTTTGATGCCCCGGAAACGCGTGAGCGAATTGAAGTAACGCTGGATGGCTTGCCCGTTTTACCGCCTTTGCAATATCGCTCGCTTCCTGCCATCCGTTGCTATCTCGAGACCCTCGCATTGGAACAACAGCGCATTTTGTGCTCTTTGAGCGTTGACGATGAGTCGATAAACCTCGCCCTGCCATTGGTCATCGGCAGGAATTTTTGCCGGGTAGCGGCCGAGACGGTGCCCTTGGAGGAGAGATCGTTAATCCTGCTCAAGACGGCGTTGCAACAGGTCGATCAGGCGCGGGCGTGCGTGGAAACCGCCGTCACGTTGGTGCTGATCAACGATGTTCGTGTGGCGCGTGAACTCTGGTGGAACCTGGCCAAACAACTCAAGGAACCGGTGCTCACACTGAGCCTCTTGCCGGACAATGCCTGCGGGCCGGCCAACGGCCGCGCGTCCCTCACTCAGCTTCGCAAGTGGCAACTCGAACAAATTGCCGCCCTTATCAAGGACGTGGATGCCACCTGTCAGGGACCGGACACCTTTCCTCTTTCCAATGCCCTGGAAAATCGCGTGCTGCCCTGGCTCCAAAATCTGACCGAGCTTATCGTCCTGTGGCATGAAACGGCCGAGGTGGGTTCGCGCCTGGGGATGAATTGCGCCGCTGCCTGATTCGGCCGAGCGTTGGTCAATATCAAATCCTGATGGCCCCCACCCGGAGGCGACTGTGTCAGCCAAGTGAGTTTTGAGGCTGGCAATTCCTGGTTTTCCTTTCAAACTCATCAGCCTCAATCCAATGTCCAATGTTTGCCGGTCATGTTCGGCCGAGCGCAACATTCCTCTCCCGGCTTGTTTCTCACGGGGAGAGAATTCCCAAAAAAGGAATTTCGCGATTTGAACCCCCGAACTACGGCTGCATAGTCGGTCTGGTTTCCAGCCTCCCGGAAGCGGGCAGGCAAGATGGCTGTCCGCTACCAGGTTCCTAAGAGGAGGCAAACAGCTGAGTTTTGCGACAGTCGCACCCATTTTTTCAGGGCTGTTCCCCGGTAATTTTAAGATTGCATGTCCACCGTGATGTTTTAGAGTGGGGCAGAAACCCGAGGCGAGGTTATGTTTTTTGGCGTTGACTATTATCCTGAGCAGTGGGTCTTCCCTTACGGCGGCACCGCTGATGACCCGGAGGGTGCCTGGGAACGTGATGCCGGGTTGATGGCCCGGGCCGGCATCAACGTGGTTCGTATCGGCGAATATTCATGGGGGATTTGCGAACCCAAGGAGGGCAAATACGATTTCCTCTGGCTGCGTCGTGTCATGGACATCATGGAGAAGCACTACATTCAAGTTGTCTTGGGCACACCGACTGCCGCCCCTCCCATCTGGCTTGCCAAAAAGTATCCCGGCGTTTTGCCGCTCGACGAACACGGCCTGGTCAAACACGAAGGTACCCGCCGGGCGGCCTGTTTCAATAATGACGCTTATTGGAACGCCTCGAAGCGGCTGGTGGAACATATGGCCGAGGCACTTGGCGACCACCCACAATTAATCGCCTGGCAGATTGACGGCAGCCTCGGCGGGCACCAGACCGAATGGTCGTTCAATGAAGACTCGCGCCTGGAATGGCAAAACTGGTTGAAATTGAAATACCAGACGGTCGAAGCCCTGAATGACCAGCTGGGCCTGCGTTACCTGGGGCAAGTTGTTGCTTCGTTCGAAGATGTGCCCATGCCCATGTCTGCGCCCACGTCGCATAACGCCGCTCTCTTGTTGGATTGGCACCGGTTTTGCAGCGATGCCATCGTGGCCTTCGTTCGCATGCAGGCCGACGTGTTGCATGAGGTTTGCCCCAACCACCCCGTCACCGTCAACCTGCGCGCGCTCCACCGAAAATTCGATCATTTCGACATGGCCGCCGCCGTGGATTTTGTTTCCGTGGAAAGCCGGCCGGCCATCAAAACCAAATCCTCCGAACTGGCGTGTGACATTGATATTCTCCGCTCGTTGAAAAAAACCGACATCAAGACGCCGGACGGCGATTGCGGTTTCTGGGTCATTGAACAGAAGGCCGGTCAGGTCAACTGGCAGGATGTCAATTCGCTGGTGCGGCCGGGCATCATCCGGCTGTTCACCTATCAACTCATCTCCCGCGGCGCGTGCGGCGTGCTTTACTATCGCTGGCGCCAACCGCGCATCGGCAACGAAAAATTTTTTGGCGCGGTCCTGCCGCACCATCTCGAAGGCAATACCCGCACCTACAAGGAAATCAGCCAGATCGGCGAGGAATTAAAGCTGCTCGCGCCCGCGCTCAAGGACACCAAAGTCGTCGCGCAAACCTGCATCCTGTACACCCACGACAATGATTGGACGCTGCAACAGCCGATGCAGCCCAATAAATTTTTCAACCTGCGCGAGCACATTCAATTCATCTACAACGCGCTGCATGATCGCAACATCCCCGTGGATTTTGCGAGGCCGACCGAAGACCTGTCACAATACAAGATTGTTTTCGCGCCCTCGCTGCACCTGCTGGCCGCCGGCGAGGCCGATCGTCTGAAACTTTACGTGCAAAACGGCGGTACGCTCGTCAGCACCTTTAATACCGGGCTCGTCAACGAACATAGCATCGCGCCGGACACGGGTTACCCGAATGACATGACGGATTTGTTTGGATTGGAGGTGTTGGAGTTCGACCCCATTCCACCCGGTGAAGAAAATCATCTCACGTTCAAAGGTGCGTTTCCCACCAGCCACGTGCATCCTGCCCGGCTCTGGTGTGACATCATCGAGCCGAAGGGCTGCCAGGTTCTGGCGACTTATGCCAAGGATTTTTATTCCGGGCGCCCGGCCCTGACGATGAATGCCTTCGGGCTGGGCCGGGCCATTTATCTGGGCACCATGAGCCACCAGCATTTTTATCACGACCTGGTCACCTGGCTGCGCCAGATGTGCGGGCTGCAACCGTTGCTCAAGGTTCCCGAAAACGTCGAAGTCAGCATGCGCGAGAAGGAAGGCATGCGCGTTTATTTCCTGATCAATCACCAAAATTCGCCGGTCCGTATCCAATTTTACAAACCGATGCACGATTTCCTCACCGGCAATACGTTCTCCGGCAATTACGACATTCCGCCGCACGGCGTGTTGGTTCTGGATGAACGCATCGAAGCCAAACCGGTGGACGCCCCGGCCACGGTTTGAGCCGGGTGGATTGTTTCCCGGTGACTCTGGTGAAATTTACCGACGCAATTTTTGCCATCCCCGCCATCTTGAGTCTGGCGCTCGCCCTCTGGCAATGGCTGGTCGCCCGGCGTTTTCCCCTTCATCAACGCGCCGCCAAACCATCAGTGACGCCCGGCGTCACTGTCCTCAAACCCGTCAAAGGTTGTGACGAAACCACCGCCGATTCGCTACAAAGCTGGTTCCAGCAAACCTACGCCGGCCCGCAGCAGATCCTCTTTGGTGTCACCACGGCCGCTGACCCGGCCTGTAAGATAATCTCTGACCTCATCCAAAGAAGTCCGGGATGCGATGCCCGGCTCGTCATCTGCGGCGAATCGCTCGGAACCAACGGCAAGGTTTCCACGCTCATCCAGCTGGAACGCCTGGCAAAGCACGAATTCATTCTCGTCAGCGACGCGGACGTGCGCGTGCCCGGGGATTATCTTGCGAATATCATCAGTATCCTTGCGTCGCCGGATGGAGAACGGGCGACCATGTCATCGCCAAAGCAGATGAAAGGCGAAATGGGTCTCGTCAGTTGTTTCTATCGTCTCGCCAATCCCACCACCGCGGCCATGCGCTGGGAAGCGGTCGCCATCAACGCTGATTTCTGGAGCCAGGTTTTGCAGGCCGCCAGCCTCCGGCCACTCGACTTCGCGCTGGGTGCAGCCCTGCTGGTGCGCCGCCCGGCGTTGCGGGATATCGGCGGCTTTGATTCCCTGGCCAATTACCTGGCGGATGACTATCAACTCGGACGACGCCTCGTTCACAAAGGCCACCGCCTCGCGCTCTGTCCCGTCGTCGTGGAGTGCTGGAATGCACCGATGAACTGGGGCGAGGTCTGGCAGCATCAACTCCGCTGGGCCCGCACGATTCGTGTCTGTCAGCCTCTGCCCTATTTTTTCAGTATTCTGTCCAATGCCACCGTTTGGCCGCTCCTATGGCTGATGATTTCAATAATTTCGCCGGTGACGCTGTGTCCCGTGGTGGCTGCCGTTGCCTGTTTATTGATTCGAATTTGCCTTGCCCAAAATCTTCAACGCCGGTTTACGCCGGGAAAAGACCTGGTTTCCTCCTGGTGGCTTGTGCCGGTGAAAGATTTGCTGCAAGTGGCGCTGTGGCTGGGTGCGTTTGTGGGCAACAGGGTTGAATGGCGTGGGCAACAAATGAAACTTCGCAGCGACGGGACGTTAATTGTGCAATAGCCAACCGGCCGGTCGGGTCGAAGCTCGGAGCACTTGGTCAGGTCAACGCTGATTAAGCCCGCCTGCGCTCGCGCTCTCCGCTGCGCTCTGTGCCTTTGCTGATAATTTGTCCGATTGTGATATTTCCAATTTCCAAAACCGCAGCCTGGTTTACTCGAGTTTGCTTTTGCTCAACTCTCACCAAACAAGGTCCAGGCCGATCAAATCAGAAATTTCGCACAGCGCCTTATCTAAGCATTCCTTGATAAACAGGAGCATATAAAGCCGTCCATGGGGGTGTTGGTAATCGGGATTGAATGGATATTTCGGCCGATGTCAGAATAGGCTCGCGTATGTTCAGGCAACTCACCAAACTAATTTCGTTCGACCGTGTATGGCGATAACGCAATACCTAACGGCACCGCAAAAGACTGACAGGCTGCCACCTGGTATCCCCTTCATAATCGGCAACGAGGCGGCTGAGCGATTCAGCTATTACGGTATGAATTCCATCCTGGTGATTTTCATGACGCAGTATCTGGTAAATGCCCAGGGTCGACCGGAGCACATGACCGATGCGCAGGCTGATGCTTGGTATCACACGTTCGTTTCGGTCACTTATTTCTTGCCCGTCGTGGGCGCGTTTCTTGCCGACGCGTTATTGGGCAAGTATCTCGTCGTTCTCTTCCTGTCCATCGTTTACTGCTTCGGCCACTTTACACTCGCCATGGATGACACGCAGCTCGGCCTCGTGATCGGCTTGGGGCTGATCGCCTTGGGTGCCGGCGGTATCAAACCCTGTGTGAGCGCCAACGTAGGCGACCAGTTTGGTGCGACGAATCAGCATCTGCTGCCTCGAGTATTCAGTTGGTTTTACTTTGCGATCAATTTCGGCTCGGTTTTTTCCACGATTTTGATTCCCGTGTTGTTGGATCGAGCGGGACCGAGGATTGCCTTTGCTGTCCCTGGCATAGCCATGGTTGTGGCCACACTGGTTTTCTGGATGGGACGGCGGAAATTCGTCCACATCCCTCCAGCTGGGCTAAATAACTACGCGCGAGAACTCTTCCAACGCGAGAACTTTAAGGCGCTGTTGAACCTGCTGGTGCTGGTTCCCTTCGCCGCCATGTTTTGGGCGCTGTGGCAACAGAACTTTTCTTCGTGGGTGATTCAGGCCGAAAAGATGGATCGACATCTGTTTGGCTACAACTTGTTGCCCGCGCAAATCCAGACCGTCAATCCCATTTTCATACTCATTCTGTTGCCGCTGTTTTCCTACGTGATATATCCTGCGGTCGCGAGACTGGTGAAGGTGACGCCGCTCCGGCGCTTTGGTGCAGGCCTTTGGGCCGGTTGTGCTGCGTTCATCATTATCGAATGGATCCAGGTGCGCATCGACGCAGGCCAGCACCCGCACATCCTTTGGCAGATCCTCGCCTTTGTGGTGCTCACCGCCGGTGAAGTGATGCTTTCGGTGACCCATCTGGAATTTGCGTATATGCAGTCGCCCAAGAAAATGAAATCTCTGGTGATGTGTACCTATCTCGGCTCAATTTCACTGGGCAACGCATTTGCGGCGGCGGTGAACTTCTTCATTCAGAATCCGGATGGGAGCGTGAAATTGAAAGGGGCAGCATATTTCCAGTTCTCTGTGATCGTTATGCTGGCAACGGCACTTTTGTTCCTCCTGGTCAGCCAGTTTTATCGTGGCAAAACTTACATTCAAGATGAGGCAGATCATCAACCGACAATGCCATCGCCTAAGGAATGAAAGGGCAGGCGCAGTCGCGGGTGATTGCTTTGTTGTCCGAAACGATCGTGCTTGCTGAAAAGTCAGGCCTACAGCTAGTCTTGTTTGCAGAGACAACATGGTTGGAATCTCTAAATACCGACGGCCATGATTCGAAGCTGGATTGTCATTCTCTCATTGGCGGCCTGCACGGATTTCTCGCTGGCCGAATCATACGAGCCGCTGCTTCTGAAATCTCCAACGCTGAGCCAGAACCAGATTGCTTTTGCTTATGGCGGCGAGATCTGGACCGTGAGTCGGAAGGGTGGCGATGCGCATCGCCTGGTCACCGGCAGCGACCGACTGAGCGGACCGGTCTTTTCGCCCGATGGAACCATGATTGCCTACACTGGCAATTATCAGGGGAACAACGACGTCTACGTTGTGCCCGCTTCCGGCGGTGAGCCTCGCCGGCTAACTTATCATCCCGGTCAGGACAGCGCGATTGGCTGGACGCCGGACGGCAGGAATATTCTGTTCACCTCGACGCGAGCCAGTTACTCGGATCCCCTGCAATTTTTTACCATTCCGATGGGCGGAGGATTCCCCACGGAACTCCCACTGCCCATGGGCTCGGCCGGTTCGTATTCCCCCGACGGAACGCATCTTGCCTATGTGCCAATTTTTGAGTGGGAACCCGACTGGAAACAATATCACGGCGGCCAAACCACACCGATATGGATTGCGAACCTGGCCGATTCAAGTGTCGTGAAAATCCCGAGAGACAACTCGAACGATAAGAATCCCATGTGGGTCGGTCATACCATTTATTTCCTCTCCGACCGCAACGGGCCCGTTACCCTGTTTGCTTACGACCTCAACACAAAAAAAGTCACAGAGGTGGTACACAACAAGGGATTCGACATCAAATCCGCCGGTGCCGGGCCAGGTGGCATAGTTTACGCACAGTTTGGGTCACTCCATCTTTACGATTTCGCCTCGCACAAAGACCATGAGGTTCAAGTGCGGATTGCCGCCGACATGCCGCAACTGGCCCCGCAATTTGAGAAAATCAAAACCAACGAGATCAGAAATCTGGATATTTCCCCAACCGGCAAGCGCGCCGTGTTCGAGGCGCATGGCGATATTTTCACCGTGCCGGCTGAGAAAGGCGATATCCGCAATTTGACCCGCAGCCCGGCGGTTGCAGACCGGGATCCGTCCTGGTCGCCCGACGGAAATTCCATCGCCTGGTTCTCGGACGAGTCCGGTGAATACGCGCTGCATATCCGGAACCAGAGCGGGTTGGGAGAAATTCGAAAGATCCCCTTGGGGCAACCGCCCTCGTTCTACTACAAGCCCACTTGGTCGCCGGACAGCCGGAAGATTGCGTACAGCGACAAACAGCTCCATCTCTGGTACATTGATCTAACCAACGGCGTCCCGGTGAAAGTGGACACAGACTATTTTGACGAGGGGCCGGCACCTTTTGATGTCGTTTGGTCACCCGACAGCCGCTGGTTGGCCTACAACCGTATTTTACCAAGCCACCTGCACGCTGTTTTCGTCTATTCGTTGGAAACGAATAAATGCACACAGATTACCGACGGAATGAGTGATGCGCTCTATCCCGCCTTTGACCGGAGTGGCAAATATCTTTACTTTGCCGCCAGCACCGATTTTGGTCTGACCGCCGGTGAAAGTGACATGTCGGGCGTCGCACGGCCGGTGACGTACAGCGTTTATGCGGCAGTGCTGCGCAAGGACCTCCCTTCACCGGTCGCCCCGCAAAGCGACGACGAAAACTCAGATAAAGACTCGAAATCGGGAGACCAACCCGGCCACGATGCCGCTTCGGCGGCGGATGGGAGCTTGGACAAGCTGGTGACCGGCGATGAATCCTCGCCGACCAACCAGGAAACGGTCGACTCCACCAAACCGGGCAGGGAGGAAACGAAGAAGCCGGAAAAGCCCGCCCGAGTGACGATCGATTTTGAAAACATCGGACAGCGCATTGTCGCCCTGCCGATTCCTGCCCGGAACTACTGTGATTTAAAGGCAGGAACAAATGGTATTCTCTATCTGTTGGAAGGGCCGCAGGTCATCAACACCGGTGAGCCGACAACCTTTACCCTCCACCGCTTTGATCTCGAGAAACGAGAGACCAAAAAGATCCTCGACGACATTAAGGCCTTCACCCTCTCCGCCGATGGCCAGAAGATGTTATATCGCAAGGGTGATGCTTTTTACATTGTCGATGCGGCTAAGGCGCCCGAAGGTGAAAAGGGGGCATTGAAAATGGCTGACATGGAGGTGTACGTTGACCCGCCAGCCGAATGGCGGCAGATGTATCGCGAGGTCTGGCGCATCGAACGAGATTTCTTTTACGACCCGAATTTCCACGGGCTTGACCTGGAGGAAGCCGAGCGGGTTTATGCGCCGTTTTTGGATCGGGTCGCCAGCCGGGACGACTTGAACGATTTGTTTCGTGAAATGATTGGGAACCTCGTCGTTGGGCACTTGTGGGTGCACGGCGGCACGGAGCCAGAGACGCCAGAGGTCAAGGTTGGTTTGCTCGGAGCGGACTATGAAATTGACCACGACCGCTACCAATTTAAACGCATTTTTAATGGTGAGAACTGGAATCCTAAACTGCAGGCACCACTTACCCAGCCGGGTGTCAACGTCAAGGAGGGCGAATACCTCTTGGCCGTCAACGGACAGGGCCTTGCCGCCACCAACAACCTCTACCGATTCTTTCAGGAAACAGCGGGTCGGCAGACAGTGCTCAAAGTCGGCCCCAACCCGGACGGTTCCAAGTCGCGCGAGGTCACGGTCGTACCGGTGGACGATGAGGTTTCGCTGCGGAATCTGGCTTGGATCGAGGCGAACCGGCGCAAGGTGGACTCGATGACCGATGGGCGCGTGGCTTATGTGTATCTGCCGGACACGCTGTATGGCGGCTATAACAACTTTAATCGCTATTTCTTTTCCCAAACTGACAAACAGGCGGCCATCATTGATGAACGCTTCAATCACGGTGGCTGGCTGGCCGATTACATCGTGGATTATCTTCGCCGCCCCATCCTGAACCGGGTCGCAACGCGGGAAGGGCACGACCTCTCCGAGCCGCTGGGAATTTATGGGCCGAAGGTAATGATCATCAACCAATTTGCCGGGTCCGGTGGCGACGCGCTGCCGTGGTACTTCCGCAAATTGATGATCGGTCCACTGGTTGGCGAGAAGACCTGGGGCGGCCTGGTCGGCATCGGTGGTTATCCAACTTTAATGGACGGCGGCACCGTGATGGCACCGCGATGGGCCATCTATGGTCTTGAAGGAAAGTGGGAAGTC